>JADHRK010000067.1 GCA_016777435.1 Flavobacteriales bacterium | reverse complement strand
AAATGGCGTCGTTTATACCACCTACAAAGAATTTGCTCGGGATGTGAAGCCTGGCGAGCCGGTGCTCATGGACGATGGGAAATTGGAGTTGAAAGTATTGGAAACGGATGGCAAAGGGGAAGTCCGATGTGAAATCATTCACGGAGGTAAATTGAAGCCAAGGAAAGGGATCAACTTGCCTTCCACAGCTATTTCGCTTCCGTGCATCACCGAAAAGGACGAAGCTGATTTGGCCTTTGCATTGGAAAATGATGTGGATTGGGTGGGACTTTCTTTTGTCCGCAACTCGAGCGACATCATTGACTTGCGCAACCGCATCGAGGCGGCGGGAAAGCACGCGCGGATTGTCGCCAAAATTGAGAAGCCCGAGGCCTTGGAGGACTTGGACGAAATCCTGAGCATGACCGATGCAGTCATGGTGGCGCGCGGTGATTTGGGAGTGGAGATTCCCAAGCAAGAGGTTCCATTGGTGCAAAAAGACATCATCAAGAGGTGCATGTTGCTCGGTCGTCCCGTCATTGTAGCGACGCAAATGATGGAGTCGATGATTGAACATTCGGTGCCGACCCGGGCCGAAGTTAATGATGTTGCCAACGCTGTGCTCGATGGCGCCGACGCTGTGATGCTGAGCGCAGAAACATCAGTCGGGGCATTTCCCGTTGAGGCGGTGGAGGCTATGACCGATATTATTCACTCGATGGAAGGCCATGATGCAATGTTCAATCACGAACGTCCGCCATTGAGCCCGGATGACGACCGATTCATTAGTGATAGCATGTGCTACAATGCCTGTCGCTTGGCAAAACGGGTCAATGCGAAGGCCATTGTGACGATGACTTTCAGTGGCTACACGGCGGTGCAAGTCTCGAGTCAAAGGCCGAAAGCACATGTCTATATGTTCACAGCAAATAAAAAAGTGCTGGGACAGATGTCGCTGGTGTGGGGCGTAACGGCCTATCCCTATTCGAAAATGGTGAGTACCGATCATACCATAGCGGACATCAAGTTTGAGCTGACGAAAATGGGGGTTGTGGCCAAGGGAGATTTTGTCATTCACCTCGCGAGCATGCCCATTGCCGAAGCGGGAATGACAAACATGGTCAAGCTGAGTCAAGTGTAGAAAAATCAGGGGTTTAGTATTCGCATCCTCCTTGGGTTGGTGCTATCTTCGCGGCAGCGCTCGTGCGCAACGAAATGGCCATCAGCATGAGTGATTCTCCTCAACAATCTTATTTCCCTGAGCGGGGTTCTTTGAATTTGCCAGATGTCGCAAGTGATATCTTGCAACGATGGGAGCGTGAAAACACGTTTCAGCGCAGCATTGATACGCGCCCAGAAGACCGTCCTTATGTCTTTTTTGAAGGCCCGCCATCAGCCAATGGCAAACCGGGAATTCACCACGTGATGGCCCGTGCCATCAAAGATATTTTTTGCCGGTTTCACACCCTCAAAGGGTACCGTGTGGAACGCAAAGCCGGTTGGGATACCCATGGATTGCCTGTTGAATTGGGCGTCGAAAAGGAACTTGGAATCACCAAGGAAGACATCGGTGTCAAACTGACCATCGAAGAATACAATGAAGCGTGCCGAAAGGCGGTGATGCGGTATACGGATATCTGGAATGATCTCACCCACAAAATGGGGTACTGGGTGGATATGGAGTCGCCGTATGTGACCTATGAGAACAAGTACATTGAAAGTGTCTGGTGGTTGCTGAAGCAATTGGACAAGAAAGATTTGTTGTACAAAGGCTATACCATTCAGCCGTACAGCCCTGCAGCGGGAACCGGATTGAGTTCTCATGAGCTCAATCAGCCTGGAGCGTACCAAGATGTGAAGGATACGACGGTCGTTGCTCAATTTCGAGCGCTCCCGGATTGTGCGGGACGCATTCTAGAACATGCGGGTTCCGAAAAAGCGGCTGCACTGGCGCATTTGCCGGTGGATTTCTTGGCTTGGACCACGACTCCCTGGACATTGCCTTCCAACACGGCATTAACGGTTGGTCCCACGATTGATTATGCCTTGGTGGTGACGAAAAATCGGTACACGCAAGAAGAAGGTGTAGTGGTTTTGGCTTCGGAACTGGTTGGGAAACATTTCGGAGGGAAAAAAGCACCTGAACACGACGTCATTGCACAGATCAAAGGCACCGATTTGTGTGGAGCACGTTACGAGCAATTGCTGGATTGGGCGGAACCCATGGAGCGCGTAGAGCAGGCATTTCGGGTCATCCCAGGGGATTTTGTGACAACCGAAGATGGAACGGGAATTGTACACACGGCACCGACTTTTGGAGCGGATGATGCCCGAGTGGCTTCCGCTGCGGGTGTTCCTCCGCTGCTGGTGGACGATGGATCTGGTCATGGAGTGCCGTTGGTGGACATGCAAGGCCGTTTCCGAGCAGGCGTCGGGCCATTCGCGGGGCGGTTTGTAAAGCAAGAGTACTATGAAGCGAACGAAGCTCCAGAACGCTCAGTGGATGTTGAGATTGCCATCTTATTGAAGGAGCGAAGCCAGGCTTTTTTGGTAGAGAAATACGAGCACAATTATCCGCATTGCTGGCGAACAGATAAGCCCGTGCTGTACTACCCTCTGGACAGCTGGTTCGTGCGTTCCACGGCGGCGAAGCAACGTATGCAAGAGCTGAATGACACCATCCGGTGGAAGCCGGCTAGTACAGGTAGTGGACGGTTTGGAAAGTGGTTGGAAAACCTGAATGATTGGAACTTGAGTCGCTCGCGTTTTTGGGGCATTCCAATTCCCATTTGGTCCACGGAAGACGGTTCCGAGCGAATTTGCATTGGTTCGGTGGAAGAGTTGAAAGAGGCTTGTGCAGCATCTCTGCAAGCCGGTTTGATGCCATCCAATCCGTTGAAAGAATTTGCGCCTGGCGATATGTCCAAGGAGAATTACGAAGCATTT
This sequence comes from Flavobacteriales bacterium, assembly GCA_016777435.1. Taxonomy (GTDB): domain Bacteria; phylum Bacteroidota; class Bacteroidia; order Flavobacteriales_D; family Sanyastnellaceae; genus UA16. The sequence goes on along the minus strand of JADHRK010000067.1, from coordinate 6,184 downwards.
GACCTTCATAAGCACTCCGTGGACGGCATTGTGCTTGCGTCGTCAAAGGGTGAACCCATGCACCGAGAAGCCGATTTGATTGATGTTTGGTTTGACAGCGGATCCATGCCTTACGCCCAATGGCATTACCCATTTGAAAACAAGGATCGGATTGACGGAGCAAAGTCTTTTCCAGCGGACTTCATTGCGGAAGGAGTGGATCAAACCCGGGGATGGTTTTACACGCTGCACGCTATTGGCACCATGGTGTTTGACTCCGTGGCATACAAGAGCGTTGTGAGCAATGGATTGGTGCTGGACAAGCAAGGATTAAAAATGTCCAAACGATTGGGCAATGCGGTAGACCCATTTGAAACGCTCGAGAAATACGGCCCCGATGCAACGCGCTGGTACATGATCAGCAATGCGCAACCTTGGGACAACCTGAAGTTTGATGCGGACGGTATCGTTGAAGTACAACGTAAGTTTTTTGGCACGCTGCACAACACTTACAACTTCCTCGCCCTGTACGCTAAAATTGATGGCTACAGTGGGACCGAGGCACTGATTTCTGTGCAGGATCGTCCGGAGATTGATCGTTGGATCCTCTCGCGGTTGCATTCCTTGATCCAAGACGTGGATGCGGCCTACGGGGACTTGGAGCCCACCAAAGCTGCGCGTGCCATTCAGGAATTCACCATTGATGAGCTGTCCAATTGGCATGTCCGATTGTCGCGAAGGCGCTTTTGGAAAGGGGAGATGAGCGAAGACAAATTGAGCGCATATCAAACCTTGCACGAATGCCTGAAGGCCCTCGCCATCATGGCTTCGCCGATTGCACCTTTTTATTGCGATCGATTGCATCATGACATCAATCCGGGGGCGGATTCGGTTCACCTCGTGGCATTCCCGGAAGCAGACGCGCAGTGCATTGATCAAGAATTGGAGGAACGGATGAAATTGGCCCAACAGATCAGTTCCCAGGCGCTTTCATTGCGGAAACGTGAAAAAATCCGCGTCCGGCAACCGCTGCGGCGCATTCTTGTCCCCGTGCTGGATGAAACGGTGGAGCGCCGAATTCGTGCAGTTGAGCAGTTGATTTGCGGCGAAATTAACGTCAAAAAGGTGGAGTTACTGAAGGATGAATCGGATTCAGAAGTCTCCATTGTGAAGCGTGTGAAGCCTGATTTTAAGGCCTTGGGCCCTCGCTTTGGAAAACGGATGAAGTCCATCGCATCCGCCGTGAATGCGCTCGATGCTGATGGGATCATGGCCTTGGAGCGAAACGGCGAAATCGAGGTGCTTCCTGACGACGGTCAAGGTCCTGCTGTGATTTCAACTTCGGATGTGGACATCCTGACCGACGACATTCCAGGATGGTTGGTTTCAAGTGCATCGGGCGTGACGGTAGCGCTGGACATCACATTGGACGAAGAATTACGTTCTGAAGGGTTTGCCAGGGAGTTGATCAACCGCGTTCAGAACGTACGAAAGGACCACGGTTTGGAGGTCACGGACAAGATTAAGTTGACCCTCGACGCCAGCGACGATATTCGTTCTGCGATTGAAGGCAATTTGGATTATATTCGGGTCGAAACTCTCACAGATGTGGTGAGTTGGCAGACGCCAGCAGACGGCACAGAAGTGGATTTGGGCGACGGGATTACCCTGCACATTGGAGTAGAAAAATTGAATGGAACATTGAGCAATGGCTGAAACACGATACACGGACTCAGACTTGAAAGAATTTCAAGACTTGATCGACAACAAGTTGAAAACAGCGCGTGAGAATTACGACGAGTTGCAACGTGCGCTTTCGCATCAGGACGATAACACCACGGATGACACCTCTCCCACATTTAAGATGATGGAGGATGGATCGGAAACCATGAGTCGTGAAGAGACCGCTCAGTTGGCTGCGCGTCAAGAGAAATTCATTCGGAATTTGGAGAATGCATTGCTTCGCATCCGAAACAAGACCTATGGCATTTGCCGGGTCACCGGCAAGTTGATTCCGAAGGAACGCCTGCGATTGGTGCCCCATGCAACGATGTCGATTGAGGCGAAGAACAAGCAATAATCGCCCACAACCCCAGTCCATTGCAGACCCCCAGAACCTTTTTAGGTTGGATTTTTTTGGTTGTTCTGCCCCTTTTGGTGAGCGACCAATTGATTAAGATTTGGATCAAACTGAATTTTGCAGTTGGTCAGCGGGCTTCATTCGTGCCGGGAGTTTTGGAACTGCAATTCATTGAAAACGAAGGGATGGCTTTCGGATGGGCATTGCCCGGGGTAGCAGGCAAATTGGTGCTCACAATTTTTCGCTTGGTAGCTGCGATTGGCATTGGGTATTATTTGAGCAAGCTGGTGCGTTCAGGGGTCCACAAGGGATTGCTGACCTGCGTTTCATTTGTATGGGCGGGAGCCATTGGTAACATCATCGATAGTGCTTTATACGGCCGGTTGTTTACGCGAAGCTCATGGGGCATGATGGCAGACTGGGCCGAAAAATCCGAAGGCTACGCGCCCTTTTTGATGGGCAATGTGGTCGATATGTTTCATTTCATTGTGCGGTGGCCCACATCATTCCCCATTGAATCATTGGCCGGTCGGGAAGTTTTCCCGCCCATCTGGAATTTGGCTGACGCGGCCATTTCTTGTGGAGTGATTGCCATTCTCATTGGTCAGCGCGCCTTCTTTCGAGAAGTCAGTGACACGCCGGGACCAGAGAAGAGCGGAGTGGACCAATCCGAGGATTGAGGTATTTCGTCGCTCAGACCGCTCAGACCTCCACCGGTTCTACCCAATCGCCGTGGGACCGAATCAGGTCCACGAGCGCATCAACTGCTCGGTCTTCGGGAACATTGCGCTCAACCACTTCTTTCTCTTTGTAGAGGGTGATTTTTCCAGGCCCTGTCCCGACGTATCCGTAATCGGCATCTGCCATTTCGCCTGGCCCGTTGACAATGCATCCCATGATGCCAATTTTGACGCCTTTCAAATGAGAGGTGACGGAGCGAATTTTGGCAGTGGTTTCCTGCAGATCAAAAAGGGTTCGTCCGCAGCTTGGGCAGCTGATGTATTCGGTTTTGGAAATGCGTGTTCGAGTGGCCTGGAGGATTCCGAAGGCCGTTGAGTTGCGCAACTGAAGAGAAGCCTGATTGCCTGCCATCCATATGCCATCGCCAAATCCATCGAGCAAAGGAGCACCCAAATCAACGGAAGCAAAGAGCTGAAAGGATTCGTCGTCTAGATTGTCGAGTTTCCGGGTGAGAATCACAGGAACGTCGCACTTCATCTGGTCCAATTGCATGCAGCAACTCCGTAAATCCGCCATGGCATGCGCGCTCGAAGCCTCCAGAGCGAGGACAATATCTTTTCGTCCTTTCACGCGTGAAACGAATGCCTCCGTCAAATCCGCTTTTTTCGCCTGAATAAAATGAACTTCTGAGGTGGCTTCCGGATTCCAGTTGGCCGCCGACCAGAGGGGGTAATGACGCGTAGCTCCTTTCCAGTCTGCGGCATCTTGAATAACACCAAGTGTTCCGGGGAGCTCAAATTCAATTTCGCGATTCCCGGAATAAATGTAGTCGCAAGCAAAATCATCCAAGTTCCATTTGTCCAGCGGCACTGAATACCGGTACCCACATCCGAAGAGACGCGCGGGTGTTATGTCTCCAGTGCTCAAATCATGGACCACGACGGGGACATTTTTTCCTCCAATATTCAATGCTTCTTGGGCCGCGCGTCGCGCGTGATTGAATGGATCAAAACTCAAGGGCATCGCATCCATTGTGGGAGAATGGCCACGTTGCGCGTACCGATCCACCAGTTTTCGTGCCACGGGAAGTTCTGCCTCTGGTGCTTCGGTCAAGGAAACTCGGATGGTATCGCCCAAGCCGTCTTCCAGCAATGCTCCGATTCCAATCGCGCTTTTGATTCTGCCGTCTTCTCCATCTCCTGCTTCAGTAACACCTAGATGAAGGGGGTAATTCATGCCTTCTGCATCCATGCGAGCGACAAGAAGGCGGTAGGCTTGTACCATGACCTGAGGATTGGACGCCTTCATGCTGATCACGATTTCGTGGTAGTCATGTTTTCGGCAAATTCGAAGAAATTCCAGGGCACTTTCCACCATGCCCATGGGGGTATCTCCGTAGCGGCTCAGAATGCGATCGGAAAGCGACCCGTGATTGGTCCCGATGCGCATGGCACGTTTCAATCGCTTGCATTTTAAAACGAGCGGAGTGAAGCGTGTTTCGATTCGGTCCAGCTCAGCGGCATACGATTCGTCGGTATAGTCGATTTCCTCGAATTTTTTCTTGTCCGCGTAATTGCCAGGATTGACCCGGATTTTCTCCACATGATCTGCAGCAACTTCCGCTGCATTGGGCGTGAAGTGAATATCGGCCACCAGCGGCACGTGCTTATTGGCAACTTGCAATGCTTTTGCGATGCTTCCCAACGCTTCCGCCTCCTTCTTCGATGGCGCGGTAATTCGCACGAGTTCGCTACCGGCATCCACCATTCGGATGCTCTCATCTACTGTTTTTTCTACATCGAGGGTATCGGCGGTGGTCATCGATTGAATCCGGATGGGCGCATCGCCGCCCAAGGCGAGATCGCCCACTTTGATTTGCCTCGACACGCGCCTGCGGTAATTGAACCAATCGACATTCAATTGATCAGATTGGGAGTGAGATGCGGCGTTTTGTTCCATGGTTCCGTTTGCTCTGCTAAGGTAACCGACGGAACCCGAGATTTGTTGGAGCACAGCGGTTCGATTTGTCCACGGTTGCGAAGTAATTTTACGGAACGAAACTGGGGCAGTTGCCCATGATCCATTCCAAGTGCCCTCCATTCAAAACGAAATTGATTCAGCCATCGTGCTGACGAGCCGGCCTTACAGCGATGGCAAGCGAGTGGTGCGCGTCATGAGCCGAACACATGGCGCCATAGCTTTGTGGGTGAATGAAGGCCGCGGGAAAAACCGCCGCATTGCCATGTGGCATGCAGGAGCACTGTTGGAGCTCAGTGGAATGAACCGCAAAGGTTCGGAAGGACTGATTCGATTTCGAGAAGCTCGAAGAACGGTTGTTTTGGATGCTGTCATTCGAGATCCACGGCGCAGCGCTGTCGTCTTTTTCATTTGTGAGGTCATCGAAAAGACGATGGCAGAGGAAACCCCTCACCCGGAAGTCCATGATTTGATGGCACGAACCATCTGCGAGATTGAATCTTCTACAGCCCTGGGTTGGATTCATGCGGCCTTCTTGGGCCAGCTGATTCGGCTCCTCGGCATTGCCCCGGTCTCGCCGGGAAATTCAGACTTCACCTCGTTGGATTTGCAGTCAGGCGATTGGAAATATGAAATAGGCCTGGAGAAGGAATCATTGGAAAAGTCCATTGCCGACGGATTCATGGCATTCTTGGAACCGGAATCTCCTGTTCCCACAATGTGGTCCATTGCGGACCGGAAGCGTCTGGTTCTTGGGCAAGTCCGTTACCTTCAGCACCAATTGGGAACCTTGCGTGAAATCAAGAGTTATGCGGTTCTGGAAGCGGTTTTCGATAACGAACGGTGAGATGGAAGTTGGCTCGATTTTTGACAAAAGCAGCGGCATGAAGCGGCTCCAAATGCGAATGGGTCACGCCCGAGTTTTGGCGGCGTTGGTATTGCTTTGGATACTATCCACGGTGCAATCGCTCGCGCAGGACGATGTGCCTCAGCAGCGCCCGGCGAGCCGAAACGTTGAATCAGCGGTTTCATCCAAATCCAATGTGCCCAAGCGCCAAGAGTCAAAGCAGATAAGTGCGGTAGCATCTGATGGCTTTACACCGGTGTCTTTCGCTGTTGTCCTCAACAAAAACACAGGGCAACAAGTCATGACCGACGCTAATGGAAATGCTTCGATCGCGCGATCGATGGCTTCGGATACATTGTTGGTTCGAAGTGTTGGTTTCATGGACATGGTGATTTTACCCGGCCAGCCACTGCCCCCTTCGATTCGAATGATTGAAGATTTGATCAGCCTTGAAACGGCCCAAGTGGTCAGCCAGGGCCTTGTGGATGCGAGCAGTGCTTCACTTTCGACGCAGGCGATGGCGATTCCGAACCGCAAGAATCAAGTGATTCGGTTGGAGGTTCCGCAGACAGCCGCGGAGTTGCTCTGGTCGACGGGATCGGTATTGGTGCAGCAAAGCC
>JADHRK010000066.1 GCA_016777435.1 Flavobacteriales bacterium | reverse complement strand
CGAGTTGCTCTTCCATGCGCTCGATTTCATCTTGCACCTGATTCAGCGACGAACCCGCATAAACCAAGGCTTCCTGAGCCCGTTCATTCCGAAGGCGATTGGCTACTGAATCCGCAAGGAAAGCGATGTCATTCGCCATATCAGCAGCTTGACGGGGGTCTCGGTCGAAGACTGCTACCTCGATGGACCCATAGCGCGTCAACCGTGCATCGACGTTGGAGTTGTATTCCTTGCCCAAAAGGGATTGAGCTCCTGGCGTGGACCGCTCAATGTCATAGTGTTTCCACAAGTCGTATTTGGCGATGATGCGGGTGCGAATTCGGTCGGAATTGAGGATTTGAAGCAGGCGTTCCGCATCTTCTGTTTCGCCATATTCCAACAAATCGTTTCGTTTGACTTCTTCGTAGAATTGCTCGCCAATGGAGTGCTGTGGCGTTGCGAACATGATGACCGTGGATTTGAATTGCTCTTCCATCAGCATTGCAGCCACAGATGAAAGCGCCGCCGCGATGGTGCCGATGATTAAAAAGGTCCTGCGTCGGTCGAAGATGAAGCGAAGCAAGTGAGTGGAGTTGAGCGTGGAATCGGTTGAATTCATGCGATGGGATTGGAGCTACGAGTCGGCAAAGGTATTCATCTTCTCGGACAGCATCTTCTTCATGGATCGGAAATCAATGACGCCCGGCAGCAAGCCAGCTGCGAGGCATCCGATCAGAGCGATCCAAAGTGCTTGTTTGGGGTTGATTCCCCAACGCGCTAGAAGGCTGCATATTGCAAAGCAGGCCAATGAATGCAGGAGCAGGGCGCGGAGCAGCTTCCACCACTGCCTTCCAGGGTGATTGCGCAAGGAGAAATAAATCTGGCCTCCGACCATCGCTCCTTGTGTGATGGCGCTAATAATAGCACAACCCATCCCGCCGTTTGTGGCAGATGCCTGGCTGAGCCACCACGCATTCAATGTGATATTGAGCAATGCACCAGCGGCCGCCATGCGATTCAAAACACGCAGATCTCCTCTGGCAGTGAGCAAGGTGCTGAAAACATAGCCTTGAGCAAAAACAGCGAATGAAATCATGAGCCAAGGAAGGATTCCTGCAGCTGCTTGAATCTCGTAATCGTAAAATGCACCGAGAAATGCTTCGGGGAAAAACCACGACGCCCAAGCAATGGAAGCACCGACTGCGAGCAACACGCTGCTCATGGAACGGGCAAGCGGTCGCACATCTGCACGTTGCGCGAGCATGCGTGTGAAATAGGGGAGCAGTAATGTCGCACACAAGAAGCCAATCATATTGGCCGCTTCAAAGAACCGGTAACTCATTGCGTACCAACCGGCTTGAATCGCGCCGTCAGGCGCCAACCGTTCGAGCATGATTCCATCGACCCGATGGTACGTCATCATCAATAAAAACAGGAGGGCGTAGGGCCATCCGGATTTTAGGTCTTCTTGTATGTTTCTCGCCGATCCATCCCCGAGTGGTGACGGCAACCGGTCGACGAACAAGGCTTGTTTCTTCAGTCTCCAAAGTGCAATGATGCACGTGAGGAATAATGCCACAGAGGTGCCCCATAAGAGCCAAGTAAGCTCGAATCGTTCAAATGAAAAGATGAGCGCTCCCATGGAGAGGAAAAGCATGCTCCGATCGCCCACCGATACCCATGCGTCGGTGCGGTGGGCGCCAATGCCTTGGAGGCCTGCGCGGATGTAAAGAATGGCGCTAAGCAGCGCCTGGTTGATCCCAATCCAGGCCAGCCAAATCAATGATTCACCTCTCCAGCCCAGCAGCCATCCGATCATCATGAGCAGTACAAAGTACGCCGGGAAAAGGACGCTCTTCGTGCGCCATCCTTGTCGGAAAGCGTGATGAATTTCACCCGGATTGCCTGAGATGAGGCGTGTCATGTGATTGGCTAAACCCGCATCCAATAGGATGTTGAGCAATATGGAAAGGCTCAACAACGGAAAATACCGACCAAACTCTTCCGGTCCGAGCAAGTCCTGAATTTTCGTATCAATGATCAGCAAATAAGCTGGTTTGACAGCGAGGTTGAGAACCATCAACCAAGACAAATGTTTGAGGAATTGTTTCAAAATGAGGGGCTCAACCGATTTCCATGGATGCTGCATGCAAATAACGGCATATGTAGCGGAGAATTGTCAACCTATCTTCGCAACCATGGCGCGCATTGCATTGAACGCACGATTATTGATTCCGGGCCGGTTGGAAGGCATCGGGTGGTTTACTCACGAATGCTACCAACGGCTCATCTCGGCTCATCCGGAACACGACTTTCAGCTGTTTTTTGACCGCGCGCCCTCCACAGAATTTTGCTATGGCGAAAATGCATCGGAAGTTTGGCTCTTGCCGCCCGCGCGTCGGCCATTCTTGTACGATGCTTGGTTTGACTATGCCGTTACCGGCCAGCTAAAACGGTGGAAAGCGGATGTGTTTCTTTCGACAGATGGCATGCTCAGCCGACGGACTCAGGTGCCTCAGATTCCGGTATTCCACGATTTGAATTTCATGCATCATCCTGAGTGGATGCCAGCACGGGAGGCCCGGTATTACCGAAGCAGATTCCCTGAATTTGCCAAAATAGCGGCAAACATATTGACGGTTTCGGATTATTCTCGGCAGGACATTGCCATGCAATTTCAAGTCCCCATTGATCAGATTCATGTGGTCCCTAATGCCCCGTCACAAGAGTATAGGGTCTTAGATTCGGAGGCGATTCGCCAGGACCAGCGCAACGAATTTACAGGTGGTAGGCCATTTTTTCTTTTTGTTGGCAGTTTGCATCCACGCAAGAACATTTCGGGATTGCTGGATTCGTATCGCGCCTATCGCTTGTTGGGGGGACAGGCTGAGTTGCTGATTGTTGGCGCATCGATGTGGACGGATGAGATGCAAAGCGAGCGAGGTGTCCATTTTTGCGGTCGGTTGGACCGAGCGAAACTGGCTCAAGTGGTTGGCGCTTCACAAGGATTGGTCTTCATTCCTTGGTTCGAAGGATTTGGAGTGCCCATCGTAGAGGCATTTGCCTGCGGTGTGCCGGTGATTGCGAGTGATCGAACTTCGATGCCAGAAGTTTGTGGGGGCGCAGCAGCTGCATTGGTGGAGCCTGATGATGCGAAAGGCATTGCGAGTTGGATGCGGAAATTAGATGTAGACGATGATTTTCGAAGGGAGTCCATTCGGCGAGGCTTAAAGCGTGCTCAGGATTTTTCTTGGGAACGGTCTGCGGAGCGGATGTGGCAATCCGTTTCACACGTCTTGAAGTCATGAGTCTAGAGCCTTGGATCGAAGAGCTGAGACTCGAGACAGGATGTGACGAGGCGGGCCGTGGATGCCTTGCGGGTCCCGTGACTGCAGCTTCTGTCATTTTACCCCCCGCATTTGCATTGCAATTGGTCCGTGAAGGAATATTGGACGATAGCAAAAAACTGAGTAAAAAGGTACGTGATGCCTTGCGCATTCGAATTGAATCGGAATCCGTCGCTTGGGCTGTTGCTCATGTGTCGCCTGCCGAGATTGATCAGATCAATATTCTTCAGGCCTCCTTGAAGGCAATGCGTGAAGCGACCAAACAGCTCCTTGTGACTCCGGAATTTATGCTCATCGATGGGAATCGTTTTGTAACCGAGGATGGATTGCCTCCATACGAATGCTTTATCAAAGGCGATGGTCGATTTGCTTCGATTGCAGCGGCAAGTGTTTTGGCGAAAACGCATCGGGATGAGGCCATGATGACGCTGCATGCGCAACATCCGCAGTATGGCTGGGACTCAAATGCAGGATATCCTACGAAAAGCCACCGTCAAGCCATTGTCAGTCGTGGGATTACCCTACATCATCGCCATACTTTCCGCCAATTGCCTGCCTAATTTGCTGTTATGAATGTATTCGTAAAGTTAACGTTTTACCACATTTATCCACAGAATGCCTTGATTTGTCGAGTTTTAGGTAGCTTGCATCCGAAACTTGTAGTACAAAATCTCAAATTATGCGTTCACTAAATTTGCTCTTGGCAATGGCTTTCCTTGGATTCACATCCGGAATGTTTGCCCAATGCGGTCTCTTTATTTCTGAGTATTCCGAATCTGACGGCGGTAATACCAAATATCTGGAATTATACAATGCCACCGATGAGGCCATTGATTTGACGGCCTATGCTATTGCCTCAACTGCAAATGCACCGTCCACCGTTGGGGTGCATGAATACTGGAACACATTCAATGAAGGGGCGACAATCAATCCAGGCGATGTTTTCGTTTGGGCTAATGGAGGCAGTGATGCTCAAGTTATCGTGGAAACCGATCAGACAGGGAGTGCTTTCTTCAATGGCGACGACTCATATGCCTTGGTGCTTGGTACCGAGGACAACTATTCCTTTATCGACATTATTGGAAATTTTGAAGGGGATCCAGGCAGTGGTTGGGATGTTGCAGGAGTTTCAGAGGCAACCGCAAATCACACCCTTGTCCGTAAATCATCTGTAACACAGGGCATTGGATACGACTGGGCAGCCTCTGCAGGCACAAATGCTGATGATTCACAATGGATTGTTTACGATGCGAATACTTGGGATTACGTAGGCTCACACGTCTTCACCGGCACATGCGGTGCTGCTGTGCCAGGATGCACGAATGAAAACGCGACAAACTATAATTCGGACGCGACAACGGACGACGGTTCATGCACATTTGATAATGCATGCAATGTCGACGGTGTCGTTGTAACAACAGGAAGCCTTTATTATGATCCCGCAAACTTGAGCATTGAGCCTGGTGTAACGGTGGTTTGGGAAAATGTGGGTGGAACGCACAATGCCAATGGCCTCACAAACACGATCACAGGGGAACCATTTGGCAATCCTGAAGATTTCTTCTTCTCCCCTGTTGTGGGCAATGCCGCAGGAGTTTGCATCGGTAGCCACACGTTCAATGTACCGGGCGTATACAACTATGATTGCAGTGTAGGTAGCCACGCACAGCTTGGGATGGTTGGAACGATCACCGTTGGAACAGGAGGTTGCACAGCACCTGCAGCTCCCAACTACAATGAAGCAGCAGATTACGACGACGGCTCTTGCCTCGAGGTGACGACGACTGCCATTGCGACCATTCAGGAGGGGCAATTGACGGAAACTTACACGGGTCAAACAGTTGTGACGAATGGTGTGATCACCGGTGTCTTCGGGCAATTGGTGAGTATGCAGGATGGTCAAGGTGCTTACAGTGGAATTTGGATGTACGGTCCCAACGTTGCTGTCACAGTTGGCGATTTGGTGGAAGTGACAGGAACAGTCTCTGAATACAATGGCTTGACCCAGCTGTCAAGTCCTTCCATTCTCATCCAAGCGCAAGGTTCGGACTTGCCAACGCCAGAGCTGTTGGCCACATCAGCCGTTGCTGGAGGCGAAGAGTGGGAAGGCGTTTTGGTTCAGGTCACAGCGGACGTGAGCAATGAGAGCCTCGGATTTGGTGAGTGGGGAGTTGATGATAGCTCAGGTGAATGCCGGGTTGACGATCGTGGTTATGATGCGATTGGAACCGGTAATGTGGTTGCAGGAAGCACGTGGCAGGTAACAGGCCCATTGGATTACAGCTATGGAGATTTCAAAATTCAACCTCGCTCTGAGGCAGATGCACTTCTTTACGGTTGCACCAGCAGTGGCGCTTCGAACTACAATGCTGGAGCAGGCATCGACGACGGTTCCTGTGAATTTTCTGGGGAGTCATGCGAGATATTCTTCTCAGAATATGCTGAGGGCAGTTCCAACAACAAGTACCTTGAGATCTACAATCCTACGGCTGGGACTGTGTTCTTGGGGCAATACCTCATTGGTAACTGTGGAAACGGTTGTCAAAACAACGGTCCAACTGCACCCGAGTATTTCTTGAATTTTCCTGCGTCAGCATCCATTGCTGCGGGTGGGTTCTACATCATTGCTCATCCTTCAGCGGATTCCCTCATTTTGGCCCAAGCAGATCTTACGCATGGCTTCTTGTCCAATGGTGACGACGCTTATGGTCTCTTCGATGCAGACACCTTGTTGATGGATGCAGTGGGAGAATTTGGCTTGGATCCAGGAACGGGATGGGATGTTGCAGGGGTAACAAATGGAACTCAAGACCACACGTTGGTGCGCACGGAGTTTGTTTACACTGGAAATGATGGCGATTGGGCTGCGTCTGCCGGAACCAATGCCTTTGATTCTGAGTGGATTGTTCTGGATCAAAACGATTGGTCAGATTTGGGCATGCATACATTTTCCGGCTCTTGCGCAGCTTCCACAGGAGGTTGCACGGATCCCTTTGCAGTCAATTACGACGAGAATGCTACTTCCGATGACGGTTCTTGCATTTACATCAGCAGCTACACCATTCAGGAAATTCAGTCCGGCGCTTTGAGCGGTCAGATGCTCACTTCGGGTATTGTGACCGCGGTATACCCTCCAACAGGCGGACTGTCGAATAATCCATCTTATGTCATTCAAGACGGAACCGGTCCGAACTCGGCTATCTGGGTCATTGGTGATGGTGTGATGGTAGGAGATGAGGTTTCTGTTCTCGGAAACGTAACGGAAGTTTATGGGTTGCGCCAAATCCAAGCGGCTACTCCCGAAGTGCTCTCTTCTGGAAATGCGCTGCCAGTTGCGGAAATTCTCGACCCTTCCGCCATCAATGATGAGCAATGGGAATGCGTACTGATCAGCATGACAGGCGATTGTGTGAATGCTGATGCCGGATACGGTGAATGGCATCTTGACGCGGGCACAGGCATCGGCGCCATTGATGACGTGGGCTATGACGCTATTGACGATTCGTTGACCAACGACGGGACGACGTTTGTTCCACTTTTGGAAGTAGGACGATCCTACCGTGTCGTTGGAGCTAATTTCTACGCCTACGGCGCTTGGAAGTTGCTTCCACGAGACAACGCAGATGTGGTCCGATTGGGTTGTACCACTGCGTCCTTCAGCAATTATGATGCGTATGCTCAGGAAGACGATGGTACTTGCCTTGATGCACCCGGTTGCACAAACCCAGCAGCAGACAACTACGATGCTGGAGCGACGATTGATGATGGCTCTTGCATCATCTCGGGTTGCGACGATCCTGCGGCATTCAATTATCAAGAAGGTGTGACCAATGCGACCAACGAAGATTGCTACTTCACACTGCCTGACCTAACCATTAACGAGATTCACTACAACCCGTGCGGAACACAAGGGGATGATTTTGATTTTGAGTTCGTTGAGATTTTTGTAGGCGATGATGAAATCGTCGACTTGGGTGGATTCGAATTCTATAATTCTGCCAGTGGAGAACCTCAATTGGGGTATGTCTTCCCAGAAGGTACCACGGTTGCTCCAGGGGAATACTTCCTGATGACTGTTTCGGATGAGGGCACAGCCAACTATGCGGATTTGGGTGTTCAAGTGTTCCAAATGGACTTGGGCAATTTCTCTAATAGTGGAGAATCGGTGAGCATTGAAGATGGATTCGGCAACCTATTGGATGCGGTTGACTACGACGATGCGTCTCCATGGCCTTCGCAAACAGTTGCTGTTTTGGGCAACGTATTGGTTCAGTCCCCTGATGGCGGTTGCTCTACATTGGAATTGATCCAAACGGATCTCAACAATGATGATGCAGACAACTGGCAGGCGAGCTGGGTTGATAACGGAACACCGGGTGCTCCGAACTCTTCCGCCTTTGGTTGCACGGATGCGTCTGCTTGCAACTACGCCGCGGGTGCATTTTTCGATGATGAATCATGCACGTACGAGTGCCAAGGCTGCATGTATGCCGACGCGACCAACTACGACGCCTCATTCACGATGGACAACGGCACATGTGTGTTCGATTTCACGGACGATTGCCCTGCGGATCTGAACGGAGACGGTTTGGTGACCACCTCTGACCTTCTTCAATTCCTTCCAGAATTTGGCACTTCTTGCCCTGAATAAGAGAAGAACGTTCATTCAAAAAGAGAAAAGGCGCTCCCAAGATGGGGGCGCCTTTTTTGATGCTTCAAAGCGTTAAGATGTCAGCTCCCCTCATGGCTTGAGTACCACGTTAGTATACGCCTCATTCGACGCATTAAGTGAACGGTCAAATAAAGTGATTCGGAACCGCAATGAGTCATAGGGACTGTTCAGGCTCCATGAATTCATGGCGATCGCAATCGTTCCATCCAAGGCAGGATTGTCCCCGGTTGGCGAAGCTTTTGGAACGCGGTAATAAAAAGGGATTTGTCCAGCAGCGGGGTCGAGATCGAACGGAACCCATTCGCCGTCTTGTAGCTCTTCATACTCGCATTTCAGATTGTAGTGATAATCGCACGACGCACAAAAATGAGGGGGCAGTGTATCTCCTTGCGAGAGGCCAACATCTCCATCTCCATCTGTGAACGCTATTACGAGCTCACGGCTCCCATCGGGGTTGAGTTCGAACGATTGAAATTCAATCAACGGATTGTCCGGAAGATTCGGCTCGGGAAGGCAACGAGAAAGACCGAATGCAGTCGCGCATCCGAGCGCAATGGAGGCCAATTGGAACTTGATTTTCATAAAATCGAGATTACGGTAGGTTCAAAGCTAATCAATCCGGAATTTCGCAGGGATGAAACCAATGCGTGAAATCTTGCTAAATGATAAAGAGTTGTCGGCTGCGGTTGCGAATTTTCGAAATCGTTTCCGGATTCTGAGGGATGCTGCCCACGAGAGGACAGGTTCAGTTGCATGGCTTGATTTTACCCTCGACTTGTTTCGTTTTCAAGCAGAAGCCAACCCCGTTTACCGCCGATTCATGGAGCTTATGGAATTGGACCCTGCGTCCGTTAGTACAATTGATGAAATCCCCTTTTTACCGGTAGAATTGTATCAAACGCAGCGGGTTTCAGTCTTTCCATCTTCGAACCATGATGCCCACACTTTTGCCAGTTCCGGCACTACCGGTTCAAGTCCTTCCCAGCATCACATCGACGATTTGGATTGGTATAATGAGGTGGCGGCCAGTGGATTTGAGCGTTTGGTTTGTGGTTGGAGCCAACGGCCACACTTCGTTGGGCTGTTGCCCGGCTACTTGGAACGGAACAATTCATCG
>JADHRK010000003.1 GCA_016777435.1 Flavobacteriales bacterium | reverse complement strand
ATCGTCGTCGGTTGCGAGGTAATTGAAGTTGCAGGCCGTTGCATCGGTGCAGCCAAATACTTCTGCGCAACTTGCACCCCAGTAGGGATTGGCAGGGTCATTTGGAAACACGACGATTTCATTGGCTCCAGCTTCGGCTTCATTGGCGTTGTCCACAAAGACGACGGCATGCGTGATGAAGTTGTAGATGTATGCTTGTTGGCACACCCCACATTCATCTGTGAGCGCGGTTCCATTTGCGACTTCTGCGCAATCGCTGCAGCTTGCGTTCCAATACGGATTCGTTGCTGCATTCGAGAGCAAAGGCCCGCTGACCCATAAATCGTTGCAATCGCTGCTCGCGGTATAGGCGATGGCATGTGTCACAGGGTTATAGCAATAAGGAATTTGGCATTCTCCGCACTCGTCTTCGATGCCACATGTTCCATCGTCGTCGGTTGCGAGGTAATTGAAATTGCAGGCCGTTGCATCGGTGCAGCCAAATACTTCCGCGCAACTCGCACCCCAGTAGGGATTGGCAGGGTCATTTGGAAACACGACGATTTCATTGGCTCCAGCTTCGGCTTCATTGGCGTTGTCCACAAAGACGACGGCATGCGTGATGAAGTTGTAGATGTATGCTTGCTGGCAAACTCCGCACTCATCTTCGAGTGCTGTACCATTTGCAACTCCTGCACAATCGATGACTTGTGCTGATGAGAACGTCGTGATGAATAAGAATCCCACGGTTAGGGCGATGAGGGGGGGCTGGTTTCTCATTTGAATGTTTTTCGCAAATATTTCTCATTGGCTTCGGGTTACCTCTATCATCTCCGTCAGCGGATTGTCAGGAAATCAACTTTGGATCGTAGCGAGGTATGAGTTGCAGAATTCCGATCATTTGCGAAGAAAATTGAGACGGTGACTGCCGTTGCGCAAGCCTTTTCGCTTGTTTTAGGATGATCAACGAGTCAGATGTCTCATTTGAAAAGGCCATGATCAAAAAAGCCCCGCTATCTTGCGGATAACGGGGCTTTCCATTTTAACGATGAGGTCCGAAGCGGAGGGATTTTCGGCTTTCGCTGTGTTGACAAACCTTGCGCTCTGTTGACACTTTTTCCTTGCTATTGCTGGGTTTCAGGGCGATATTGATGAAGCCAATGCCATTGTGTTCAAGTCCATTGAAAGGACATGTATGCACAACGGTTTACACGAGAATCATGACGGTATCTTATTTCACACGCCCTGGAAAATCAGCATCAGCAAAAATTCACTTCCTCATCTCAGAAGGTCGAGGAAGACAACACCGTTTGAGTTCAGGGTATGAAGTGAAGAAGGCTAGTCACTGGAATCAAAAAACACAATTGGTGCGAACAGTGGCTAGCGAGCGTCACGACATCATCAACCACCAACTGAAGCGTTTAAAGGCCCATATCGAGGCGCGCTTCCATGAGGCCAAGTCCAATGGTCAGCGAAGAGACAAGGCTTATTACGAGGCCGTGATGGACTCCTCTTCCATTTTGGAGTGAGACGCGCCCAAACGCCCTGAAAACACGATTGAAGGGGCCTTTTAAGAGTACATCCGATTGGCACGTGAAGGGAGTCCTCGAGTGCCTTAGAAGCCAAGGACCATCAACACGTATACAACACCCATCAACCATTGAATTAGACAAAAGATTGTTATGCGTCAGTGAAAGCCGTATATTACCCGTCTAAATTATGTCTAAGACGACTAATGTCCAGTCTTAGGTTAGCAGCAGATTATGATAGTCATGAAAAACTTCACTTTAATAATTGTGCTCGGATTGATTGCTTTCGAAGTATCCGCACAGTCGAATCGTCCAGCTAAAAAGTCTTCTAGTACTTCGAATTTGAAGCCTATAGGACGCTCTGTTCCTCCAAGGACTAATTCACCTGGGAACGACAAGACAGAGGTATTATTCGAGTTTGATCATCTGCCCACTTTTGCTGATCATAGCGAGGAGGCTAAACGACTTGAGGCTACTTTGCCTGCTGCGCTCCCTGTAATACCATTATTCAGTTATTCAGAGGATCTTCCAGGATATGTAGATATGACACGGAGGATGAGCTTCATTATGATGGATGGTCTGGTAGAGGATATACCTCAACAATATCAGGATGGTGATGATATGCTCCAGTTTTACGCTCAGCGAAAGAAAAATTATGCAGCCCCCTCGAACCCTAACATTCAATATGTTGAAATGACAAATCGGGACTATCCTGAACAAAACGCCAGAGGCTTTCAGCATTCAATGCGCTACTTGAATGAAGGTGAATGGTGGGTTAGGAATGAGCTTGATATTGGACGGTACGAGCCAGAATTACAAGGCTACCACCTCATCACCATAGTTAGTTTTTATCCTGCTTCTTATGGGCAGAAAGCGGCTGATGAGGTGAACTATTATTTCAAAAACTTAATTGTAAATCGATATGAGTAATTTACAAATATGTACCCTGCGAGCTTTTACTATCGCTCTATTGACTTTCTTCACGGGTTCCGAATGCTATAGTCAGTTTGTGAAGAATTACCAATATTCCCTGACTGGAAACGACATTGGATTTTTTGACAGCGGTTCTTCGTTTCAGGCATCAACAATTTATTTTGATGAGAGTATTTCTTATAGTCTGAACGACCTTACTTCGGACTTAGGCATGTCGTCAGGGAGCAATCCATTCAATTGGGAAATGGATTTAGAAGTTATTGATTTGAATGCTATCGGGCTCAATTGCTGTGACCTGGGCACTGTTGGCTATGATTTTGACATGGACTTTACGCTTGGCGCATCGATGTGGATGCAACATCAAGTTGAAAACGGTCAATTTTCGATTGATTACCCAATGGGTGTAACCTTATCCATTCCAGAATACAATCGAGGAGATGTTATTACAGTATCTCTTGATTCTGCATATGCCGGAACTCCTACGCTTGGAATAACAAACCCCACACTGGAGAAAGATCTAAAAACATCTTTTACGATTGCAGCGAGCAGTGACATAGATGTATTCCTTGGGCCATTTGGTTCAAAAGCGCATACGTTTTTTGATTTTGATGAAACCTATGAAGCTACCCTGCTGCATGTTGGGGCTGATGGGTTTAGTGGTGACCTAGGTCTCGTTCAAAATTCAAATATGAGCTTAATACCGGGCTGCACATCGAGCTGGGGTTCTGATGATGGCTATGAATATGATTTAGACTCAGACAATAACGCTTATGACGGAACATACACATCCAACATCTGTATGTCTCTCGCACCGTGTCTTGCTGAGCTTGAGGCGGGAGAACTCTCATATGATCCCATGGAATACTGGTATCGTCACTGTCAACTAAGGGTTCCATTTGTTGATGACATTTTTGAGGACATGTTAGGGTCAGAAGTTGTGCCTTTTTTCGCATCTGAGCCCTGGTTTACAACGGCACCTCAGTTATCCCTGGATTGGCCTATGGGGTTATCATTAACACTAGATTATCCTGATGATGAGATAGTTGAGAATATCCCAAACTGGGCTACGGGTGTTTTATCGGCGCAAACTGCAGAACCTGTACCTTATTTTGATCTAGGACATAACTATCTAGATATGTTAGAGGACTTATTGAAATTTGGATGTCCCGATTACCCGGGTCAGGAAGCGGAGGCGGATGGCCCCGGCCCACAGCCAAATAACCCATACGCATGTGCAGCCCTTTTAGCGGTAGACAATAGACAAACGGCTGATAACGAATTCCTAGAAGATGCAGGGTTTTCAGATGGGGAGCGCATAAGTGTCTGGACATATATGACGTCAAGTGTTCCATCGATTAGCTTACCATGGGGTGATTTTTCTTTGTCTGATATGGCTCCCTTTGATTTTTGGGTAGAGTACAATCTTTTAGACTTGGAATCCCATTTTACTATTACAAATGAATTTGGTGTTGAATATGATCCAGAGGTCCGTGTCAGACTACAATTTTCTGAGGAAGTAGAATATAGGGTGAATCCAACTGATGAATGGTCCACGGCATCAGTAATTGACATGCCAATAGATGGCGACTTTGAGCTCAAGACGAACTGCAGCCAATATGAGTTAAACGTAGTACCCGAGCCTTATTTAGTGACGTCTGCACCCGATATGAAAAATACAGGAACAGACTCATATGATACCTATTTAGACGTTGATGCTTTGAACTTCAATGTTGGGGTTGACGGAGCAAATATTATACCTGCCTTTGGTGTTGAATTTTTGTGTGTTGATGACGTTAGTGAATTCCTCAGTAGTCTCGGAAGCTGTGCCTTGGCTGCAGTGGCATGGGTAGAGGGCGCATGGTGTTGCGTCAAGGATTTCTTTGGAGACTGGCCCTGGAATTGGAATTGGAGTTGTTCCGACTGCTTTCAGGAAACAGGGGAATGTGAAACATGTAATTATGGCTTTGATGGTTTGACTCTACCCAGTTACGATATGGCTGCGGATGTCTGCTCAACGTCAGATGCGTTCCAAGAAAATGGCATGTGTGGATATTTCTGGCGAATTCCGTTTTCAAGCACTGAAGATCAATATGCGGAATCCAACTGGTTGGTTGATGCTGTGACTTTTAATGAACCTTCATCTGACAATTTATTTGTTGGAGAATCGCTAACGGCGACAGCAATTCCATTTGAACTTACGGATGTTTCACCAGCTAAAACTGCTGTTGATTATGGCTTTAAAAATGCGATTGTGCAGGTGGAGCGAACAGGAGGTGTTTCCCCAATTACTCTGCATGCTAAACAATTTTATCAGCCAACTGCTGCAGTGTTTGAAAATCCCCACATTGCTTTAAATGTAAACGGAAATTCAACAATCAGTTTTACATCGTTACCAGAGCATGGCGATGTTAATTTTCAATTGGATGGCCAAGATCGATTCAATACAAAGCCAGCTTTATTGGAGCGTTATGCATTGCAAGATGATAATGGATGTTTCGCTGACTTTGTCTTTAATGATGTCGTTTTCCAGTCTTTTGGTGAGGAAGCGTCCGATGTGAGTAATGAAATGTTGGATTTGGCCATTGCTAACGTTTTGCCCACGGGAGAGTTTTGCGGAGATGCCGATTCCGATGGTTGCAACGATTGCAGTTCAGGGTCATTTGACGTTTCAAATGATGGGGATGATTATGATGGGGATGGCATCTGCAATATGGGGGATACAGATGATGATAATGATGGCGTTTCTGATAACGCAGATTCAGATCCACTAAACGAATATGTTTGTTCTGATTTAGATTTCGATGGATGTGATGATTGCTCATCAGGTTCGTTTGACATGGCTAATGATGGCACCGATACGAATGGCAGCGGAATTTGTGATTTAGGAGATAATGATATCGATGGAGACGGGGCTTCTAATGACATTGATACGGATGATTCAGATATTTACGTCTGTGGTGATGTGGACAATGATGGATGTGAAGACTGTCTCTCAGGAAGCTATGCCCCATTGAATGATGGTGACGATTTCGATGGAGACGGATTGTGCGATTTCGGTGACCCCGATATTGATAATGACAGCGTTGTAAATGCTCAAGACCCTGATGATTACTCTTTAGGTGTCTGTGGAGATTCAGACGCTGACGGCTGTGATGATTGCAATTCTGGTGTTTTTGATCCTGAAAATGATGGAACTGACACGGATGCAGATGGTATTTGTGATACGGAAGATCCCGATATCGATGGTGACGGCTCCCTCAATGCCGCTGATTCTGATGACTACAACGATCGCGTTTGCAGCGATACGGATAATGACGGATGTGATGATTGTCAGAGTGGCGCGTATAATGTTGCTCTTGATGGGGCTGATTATGATGGGGATGGACTCTGTAATTCAGGGGATGATGACATTGATGGGGACGGAAGGCTGAATACAGAAGACCCCTTTGATTACGATGCATACTCTTGCGGAGATACTGACGGTGATGGCTATGACGATTGTCTCTCAGGGCAGTTTGACCCTAACAATGATTGCTATGATTACGACGCTAACACGAATTTGTATTCAATCATTTCAAATGCGGATATAGATGGTGATGGTTTGTGTAATAGTGGTGATCCGGATGCAGATGGTGACGGAGTATATGCTTTAGTTTTAGCCGGAGGATCTTCTGCTACAAATAATTCAACTTCTTATATCGCAAATGATCCTGATGATACCGACCCATATATTTGCGGGGATATTGACGACGATGGTTGTGACGACTGCTCAACCCTTGGTTACTACATAGATCCGACAACGGGTGTGTCGGCTTTGGGCTCCATGTACTTTACTTTTCTCTTTGCAAACCATTTGACTGCACTCCCATTAACACCAGACACTGTCTATGTGGTGCAAAATGACGGGGATGATTCGGATGGAGATGGTTTTTGTGATTCAGGTGATGCCTTTCCAAATGATGCAACAAAAATTATTGATGCAGACGATGACGGCGTTAGCTTTTACAGAGATTGTGACGATGATAATGACACTGTGGGAGAACCCACTTTATATTACATCGATGCAGATTCTGATGGGTTCGGTGATCCGAACGTATCATTATATTTCTGTGATTCCCCTGCTGGATATGTGACTAATGCCAACGATTGTGATGACACTGATTCGAATGTTAACCCCAATGGGATAGAAATTTGCGACGGGCTGGATAACAATTGCAATAATCTTGTTGATGAGAACCCAACGAATGGTGCCACCTATTATCAAGATCTCGATGGCGATGGGTTTGGGAATCCAGATATATCTGTGGTCGCTTGCACTCAACCAGTTGGATACGTTCTCGACAATACTGACCCCAATGATACTGACCCTAATGTCACCCCATAGGTTGTTCATTGAATGCGCAGCATGCGTGCAGCTTAACAAAAAATTGCAGTACGGGCATGTTTTTGAATGACGTTTGCTTCTAGAAGTAATAGGCATTGAAGCACAACAGGTAAGAACACAACATCAAAAAAGCCCCGCTATCGCAATGATAACGGGGCTTTCTTTTTGTTCGTTGAGGTCCGAAGCGGATTCGAACCGCTGTAGCAGCTTTTGCAGAGCTGAGCCTAGCCACTCGGCCATCGGACCCTCACATCCTATTTACGTCAAACAGGACAGCAAATATACGAAAACCACGGAGGGAGGTTACATTCTTAGACGGAGAAATGTACTTTCGTGGCATGGGACTTCATAAATATTATGCCAATGCATTGACCATGGGCAACTTGTTGTCCGGTGTGCTGGTGATCATTGGGCTGTTCATTTGGCCTTTTGGTGCGGCAGTGAATGGGCACTTAACGGGTGATTCGTTCTCGGAATATGGCGCATTGGCCCAAGACGAGCGCGGATGGGGGATGCTGGCGTTGGCAATGATTTGGATGGCGGGTCAGCTGTTTGACTTGCTGGACGGGATCGTCGCGCGCTGGACCCGAACCCAAGGTCCGATGGGGTTGCAGCTGGATAGCATCGCGGATGCGGTTTCCAGCGGCGTTACTCCTGCCATTGCTGGCGTGATGTTTTTGCATGCGTGGGCGCCCGCGATTCCAGCAGCCTTGAAGTTTTTGCCCTTGACCATGGCCATGGCGGCGACTTGGCGCTTGGCTCGATTCAACGTTGAATACGCTGCCGGGTCAGATGGAACGGGGTTTCGAGGAATGCCTGCACCCGCCGGTGCGTTGTGGTGGATCGGTATTTTGCTCACGGCTGCTCAGTACGAGATGTTTGGTTCGTGGGGTTTGTATGGCATTGGGGGAATGGTCACGGTTGTGGCATCCGTTTTCATCGGTTCCACACTAATCCCCTGGTGGATGATCAGCGACCGCCCCATGATGGACCTCAAAGGATGGGGCAAAACACCCCAATACGACCGCAAGCGAATGGTGCTTTTGGTGGGACTTGTAATTGTGGGAATCGTGGTGGCAATT
Organism: Flavobacteriales bacterium; assembly: GCA_016777435.1. Classification (GTDB taxonomy): domain Bacteria; phylum Bacteroidota; class Bacteroidia; order Flavobacteriales_D; family Sanyastnellaceae; genus UA16. The sequence continues at coordinate 33,433 of JADHRK010000003.1, read as the reverse complement.
TTTGGCCGGGCATTCGGATTGGGATTGCAAGCCGCGTTACTTTTGTATGCATTCTTCGGGAAATTCATTCAACCGAATTAAACACACTTTAAGCTCCGACCATGAAATTCAGCGCATCCATTGACATCATGCCTTTGCCCGCCTTATTGGACCCGCAAGGGAAGGCCGTTTCGAGCAACATGAAAAATATTGGACTGGCCGGCATTGACCAGGTCCGAATCGGCAAGCACATCACATTGGAGGTAGAAGCTGCCAATCAAGCGGAAGCGGAATCACAAGTGAAGGAAGCTTGTGAAAAGCTGCTCACCAATCAAATCATGGAGCAATTTGAGTTCCATGTGGAGGCACTGGAGGCAGTAGCCTGATTCCATCCGTGTGACGTTGCACATTGGCTAGCGCGTCATACCAAAAATCAAAAAGCGTTTAGAGCAAGCCGAGCGCGAGCAAGAAGCCAAATAGGGTTTCCGGCGATGGCTTGCCTTCGAACACGCAGATGCGGTCAAATACGCTGATGCTGTCTTCTTTGTACAAACCAAAGGCGTTGGGGTCAAGGGCATCTGGCTGAAGCGTGTAGACCAGGTCCAGAGGAAAGGTGCTGTCTCCAATGTAGATTGTATTGCCCTCCAAGGTGTACAAAATGGCATCGCTAAAGTTTGAATCGCCTTGAATCAAGTGGCCATCACGGACGGTGAATTTCAAATCGAAGGAGCTCGAAGAATACCCCTCAAACAATTCTCCCGGGCGTGTGGTCCAGAGCACGGTGCCACGCCAATCGTTTCCCTCACGGATCAATCCTTGTTCTGAATGAAGCATCAATTCACTCCAAAGCATGCGATGGTCGGGGTAAACATTGACGCGCTCTTGTGCGAGCAGCGATGCACTCCAAGAAAGCATACCGATGAGCAGAAGCCTGACGAGGCGTGTGCTTTTCATGACCGCATGGCTGCGATTCCCGGCAATTCCTTGCCTTCCAAGTATTCCAGCATCGCGCCACCACCGGTACTGACATAACTGACTTTCTCGGCCAAGCCCGCCTTGTTGATGGCCGCCACAGAATCTCCACCCCCGATCAGCGTGAATGCTTCGCTTTCAGAAGTCGCCTCTGCCAGTGCATCAGCCACGGCGTTCGTCCCTTTGGCGAAGGCGTCCATTTCAAATACGCCCATCGGGCCATTCCAGAGAACGGTTCTTGAGCTCAGCACCGCTTTGACAAACCGTTGTGTGGTTTCTGGCCCAATGTCCAGTCCCATCCAGCCGTCGGGGATGGCATGGGTCTCCACCACATCTGTTGCTGCATCGGGGGCGAATTGATCGGCAATCAGCGTATCATGCGGCAACAACAATTCCGTTCCAGTGGAGTTCGCCTTTGCCAAAATGGCCATCGCTTGTGCGTGCATTTCCGATTCAACCAAGCTATTGCCAATTTTTCCGCCTTGCGCTTGAACAAATGTGTACGCCATTCCGCCCCCGACGATCAAACGATCGACACGACCGATGAGGTGCTCGATGATCCCCAGTTTTGAACTGACTTTCGCACCACCAATGATAGCCGTGAGCGGGGCTTCAGGATGGGCGAGAACCTTTTCAAGGGCGTCGATTTCTTTCGCCAACAGCAATCCAAAGGCTTTGTCTTCTGGAAAGAATCGGGCGATTACTGCTGTGGAGGCATGGGCGCGATGCGCTGTTCCAAAGGCATCATTGATGTAAACGGTGCCGTTCTCAGCGAGTTGCCCAGCGAAAAACTCATCGCCGGCTTTTTCTTCGGGATGAAACCGTAGGTTTTCGAGCAAAGCAACTTCACCGGGCTTCAACGATTGTGTGACATCGAGTGCGGCATCTTCGACGCAATTGGGGGCGAATTTTACAGACTGACCGAGCAGCGCTTCCAGTCGCGGCAAAATATGTTTGAGACTGAATTGGGCATCGGGTCCTTTTGGCCTTCCAAGGTGCGACATGAGCACCACTGATCCACCTTGCTTCAAAACATGTTGAATGGTTGGTAGCGCTGCCCGAATGCGTGTGTCGTCTGTCACTTCACACGCTTCATTCAACGGCACATTGAAATCGACGCGAATCAGCGCTCGCTCGCCTTCCAGGTTAAGATCGGTCAGCTTCATGAGTGGGAGTTAAACAATTGTGCAAGGCCTACTTTTTCGTGCACACGTGCGGCCAAATCAGCAATCGGAATTCGTTCTTGGGCCATGGTGTCGCGGTCGCGGATGGTGACCGCATGGTCCGTGAGGGTGTCATGGTCCACGGTGATGCAGAGCGGTGTTCCAATGGCGTCCTGTCGACGGTAGCGGCGGCCAATGGCGTCTTTCTCGTCGTACTGGACGTTGTGTTCCAGTTGCAACATTTTCAAGATTTCGCGTGCTTTTTCAGGCAGCCCATCTTTTTTGAGCAACGGCAATACCGCGGCTTTGACCGGGGCGAGCGGCGCCGGAATGCGGAGCACGGTGCGCTGTGATCCGTCCTCCAGCGTTTCTTCTTGGAGGGCCGCGCTCAGCGTTGCCAAGAACATTCGGTCCAACCCTATCGACGTTTCAACGACATAAGGCACATAGCTCTCTTGCGTCTCCGGATCGAAGTACCGCAATTTCTTGTTGCTGTGCTCTTCGTGTTGCTTCAAGTCAAAATCCGTCCGCGAATGCACCCCTTCGAGCTCTTTGAAGCCCATGGGAAAGTTGAATTCAATGTCGGCTGCTGCGTCGGCGTAGTGTGCCAACTTGATGTGATCGTGGAACCGGTGCATGCCTTCTCCAAACCCCAAGGCTTTGTGCCATTTGAGGCGTGCTTCCTTCCAGTATTCGTACCACTTTTCCTGGGTGCCGGGCTTGACGAAAAACTGCATTTCCATCTGTTCAAATTCCCGCATGCGGAAAATAAACTGCCGGGCGATGATTTCATTTCGGAAGGCCTTTCCAATTTGCGCAATGCCAAACGGCAACTTCATCCGGCCGCTTTTCTGGACGTTGAGGTAATTGACGAAGATTCCTTGTGCGGTTTCGGGCCGCAAGTAGATCACTCCGCTGTCCCCGCTCACAGCACCCAGTTCGGTTTTGAACATCAGATTGAACTGCCGCACGTCGGTCCAATTTCGGCTCCCGGTGTCAGGATCGGCAATCCCCAGGTCTTCGATCAGGGCCTTGACCGCCGCCAAATCATCGGCCTCCATGGCCGATTTAAACCGACTGTTGATGCCGTCAATTTGTTTTTGACGGTCCAGAATCCGACCGTTGGTTTCACGGAACTGCTGTTCGTCGAATGCCTCTCCGAAGCGTTTTGCGGCCTTGACGACATCCTTGTTGATTTTCGCTTCAATCTTGGCAATGTGGTCTTCGATCAAGACATCGGCGCGGTAGCGCTTTTTGGAGTCTTTGTTGTCGATGAGTGGGTCGTTGAAAGCATCAACGTGTCCGGAAGCCTTCCAAGTGGTGGGATGCATGAAAATGGAAGCGTCGATGCCAACGATGTTTTCGTGCATCCGAACCATTGCAGTCCACCAGTATTGCTTGATGTTGTTTTTCAATTCGGCGCCCAATTGGCCGTAGTCATAGGCCGCGGACAGGCCATCATAAATTTCACTGGAAGGAAATACAAAGCCGTATTCCTTTGCGTGGCTGATGACTTTTTTGAGAAGATCGTCGCTCATGTTTTTATCGAATGTGCTGGATGCGAGGGCAAAGGTAGCGCTCGGAAACCGTACCGCCTCACTTTTGCGGCAGACACAACACGCTCTCCATTACCTTTGACCCCATGCCATCAAACTTGCGTTACGGACTTATTGGAAGCGGCTCCTGGGCCACGGCCATTGCCAAGATGGTGCTCACCAACAAAGAGCACCTGAGTTGGTGGGTACGACGGGAGGAAACCCGGGAACATTTGATGGAATTTGGCCGCAATCCGCATTACATCCAAAGCATCGCTTTTGATTCCAATAAGCTTACGGTTTCCAACAACATGCAGGAGATCGTAGATGCCAGTGATGTGTTGATTTTTGCCATTCCTTCCATCCATTTGGATGAAGTGATTCAAGCGCATGACCCAAAGGGCATGGAAGACAAGATTATCATCAACGCCATCAAGGGCATGGTGGTGGAGTACGATAGCATCCCCGCGCGGTACCTGCACAAGCAGTTCAATGTTCCGTATGAGCGCATTGGGTTGTTAGCGGGTCCGTGCCATGCTGAGGAGGTGGCGCGCGAAAAGCTGAGTTACCTCACCATGGCCTGCCCGGACTTGGAGCTGGCCGAAACCTTGTCAGAAGCATTTGCCACGCGCTACATCCGAGTTCAAACCAGCCAAGATGTGGTGGGAGCGGAGTTGGCGGCGGTGCTCAAGAATATCTACGCCATTGGTGCAGGAATCGTGCTGGGGTTGGGGTATGGAGACAACTTTCTCAGCGTTTACATCAGCAATGCTTCCCAAGAAATGAAGCGATTTCTGGCGGCGGTGCACCAATTGGACCGAGACGTCAAGGAAAGCACATACCTCGGGGATTTGTTGGTGACCGCTTACAGTCCGCATAGCCGCAACCGAACCTTGGGCATGATGATTGGCAAAGGATACAGTGTCAAAGGGGCAATGATGGAGATGAACATGGTAGCGGAGGGATTCAACGGCTCTCAGGGAATTCATCGCATGAACGATAAATTCGAGGTGGAAACCCCCATCGCTGATTCAGTGCATCGAATCCTCCATGAGCGAATGTCTCCCGTCATAGAGATGAGGTTACTGACCGAGCAGTTGGCCTAGGTTGAAGACAATGTGTGTCTAGCGCGCAAAGCGAAGGCAACCTGCACGGCCTTTTGTCCGTTATTTGTTAGAAAGCAATCTGTTCCAATCCCTATGTTGCGTGACAACAAGCACATAACCTTCTTGATTCTGGTCTTCGTAGGGTCAGCCCTGGGGGCCGGTGCTTCTGCGCAAACCGATCAAACCGATGCGCGAACTCTGCAGCGCGGTCATCTTCCTGAAGGCGTTTGGTTTGTGCCCAATGAAGGGCAATTCCACGATGAGGTTCGCGCGGAGGCGCGCGTTTATGGCGGTGATTGGTGGCTGACTGAAAAAGGGTGGAAAGCCGGCATGCTCGCATCGGGATATGATGCGCTCGCCCGACATGAATCACCTGTCAGTGGGTTGAACAAGTATGTCTTGGATGTTGAATGGGAGGGATGTTCAATGGAATATCAAACCGTTGCGAGCCACCCTTCGGACCACCACCTTTCTTATTACCGTGGGAATGATCCATCAAAATGGGCCCGAGCGGTGCAGCCATCAGGCAAATTGAAATTGGCACACGTGTGGCCAGGGATTCACGGTTCTATCGATGGAATGAGAGGGGATGCCTCCCACATCAAATGCGACTGGAGGGTCGACCCCGGCGCCGATCCCCAACAGATTGTTTCCGTTTATCGCGGCTTGGAAACGGCATTGCAAGCCGACGGTAGCCTAAAGCATTTGCTCGGACCTCGCGTGGGAAAGGGAATGGATGTCACCGGTGCTTGGGGACACATTGCAGAGGCGGCTCCATTTGCGTACCAAATGAATGGGAGCGTGATGGAAGAGGTGGATTGCTCCTACCGCCTGCAATTCATGGAAGACGATGCCTATCGCATTACCTATGAGCTGGGAGATTACGATGCTTCTCGCCCGCTGATCATTGATCCTGAAATTGAATTTGCCTCCTTCGTGGGCTCTTCGGCTGACAGCTGGGGTTTCACCGCGGCTTATGATGATGAAGGCCGTTTAATTGGTGGGTCGGGGGTCCGCGATGCAGGTTATCCGACCACGGCAGGAGCCTTCGATGCCACCTACAATGGCGGGGATTTTGATTTTGGAATCAGCATTTTTTCGGCTGACGGGACCAATCTTGAATACAGCACGTACCTCGGAGGGACCAACCTTGATTATCCGCACAGCATCGTCACCAACTCGTTGGGGGAGATTTATGTTATGGGAACAACCGGTTCGGCCGACTTTCCCATTACTTCGGGCGCTTTCCAAGAAGCATTTGTTGGCGGACCGTTCATTGATCTAGGAGGGTACAGTTTTTATCAAGCTTTTTCGGAGGGTTGCGACATCATCATCTCCAAAATTGATGGGGTGGACGGTGCATTAACTGCTTCCACATTCATCGGCGGATCGGAGAACGATGGGCTGAACTTGGGCACTCAGCTGAATTACAATTACGGGGATGTTTGCCGCGGCGAAGTCATGGTGGATCCACAGGGCGACGTGTGGTTGGCGACGAGTACACGAAGCGATGACTTCCCCATGGCCAATGCCTTTGACCCCGGGCTCAATGGTCCGAGCGATGCGGTGATTATTCGGCTTTCGGAAGACCTCGAAGACCTCGAGTTTTCCTCTTATTTCGGCGGGAATCAGGATGACGCGGCCTATGCCGTTCAGTTCGCGCAAGGAAGCACAACGGCTTATGTTGCTGGCGGCACAAGGAGCGATGACTTGCCAACTTCCCCGGATGCATACCAACCAGATTTGGCAGGCGAAAGCGACGGATATGTATTCGCATTGAACTATGCGCCGGCCATTCCAATTTTGGATGCCGCGAGTTATTTCGGCACCGATGATTACGACCAATCCTATTTCGTTCAATTGGATACCGAAGACCGACCTCACCTTTGCGGCCAGACGGTTGGTTCTTCCTTGCAATTGGTCGGGGATGTCTACGCGGATAATCCAAATGGAAGCACATTTGTGGTGCGATTTAGTCCGGCATTGGACAACGTGGACTGGGTCACCCGCATCGGCCTTCCACAATCGGGCATTGACATCAGCCCCACAGCGTTTCTGGTTTCGGATTGCGATGAGATGTACATCAGCGGATGGGGAGGAGTCACCAATAACAACAATAGCTCTAATGCGGGACAATCGACGACAAGCGGCATGCCTACCACGGTTGATGCATATCAAATTGGCACGGACGGAAGTGATTTTTGGCTAGGAGTTTTGGCACCGGAAGCGGCGGACTTGACGTACGGAACATTTTTTGGGGGAACGTTTTCGAACGAACACGTAGACGGAGGAACGTCGCGATTCGATAAAAATGGCACCGTATACCAGGCGGTGTGCGCGGGATGTGGGGGATGGGATGACTTCCCGACAACAGCAGGGGCATGGTCAGGGAACAATGCTTCGAGCAATTGCAATTTGGGCGTCTTCAAATTCAACTTGGGCTCATTGGTGGCGGACATTAACATCGAAGCGCCGGACTTGATTTGCGCAGGTGAGCCGATTCAGTTCGTCAACAATTCCATCGGGGGAAATGACTACAGCTGGGAATTTGGTGATTTGAATTCGAGCGATGAGGAAAACCCGGAATATGTATACCTCACGGCAGGAGAGTGGGATGTGATGTTGATTGTCTCGGACGCTTCTGCCAGCGGTGGGTGCTTGGAACCGGATACCGCCTTTGCCACACTATTCATTGAGGAAATTCCGCAACCGTTGATCGACGGTGTGCCGCCGGTTTGCGAGGGAGAAAGCACGAATTTACAAGCCTACGGTACGGATGCCTTGGAATGGCAGCCGCATCCAACCTTGGACGACCCCACAATTCCCAACCCATTGGTAACACCTTCACAGACTACGACTTATACAGTGGAAGACTCCAACACGTGTGGAACAGGAACCGCTGAGGTTACTGTAGTGGTTGAAGTATTGGTGACGGACATCACCGATGACATGACCATTTGCCTCGGTGATGTGGTGGACCTCGAAGCGACCGGTGGGAGCGATGTGATTTGGTCGCCTACGGTTGGATTGGGATCTCCGTCTTCGCAGCTGACTACCGCCAGCCCCACAGAGAGTACGACGTATACGGCGTTGATTTCAAGTCCAAATGATTGCCTTGCAGAGGAAGAGGTCACCATCAATGTGGTGCAATCCTCTCCCGGAGGACAGACGTATCCGACTATTTTCTTGTGCCAAGGACAAGGCACCTTCTTGGAGGCGGGGGAAGGCATGAGTTACCTCTGGTCACCGGCTGAATTGGTCACCAATCCGCTGGCTCAAAACACATTTACTTCGCCCTCGGTGAATACCACTTTTACCGTGCAAATTGCAAACGTTTGTGGAGTGGGGGTGGACAGCGTGAGCGTGGAATTGATTGCGCCAAGCGCGGATGCGACGGGTGGAGGTTGGATGTGCCGTGGGGAAACCATGGAGTTGAGCGCCTCAGATGGGGTGAATTACTCTTGGACGCCTTCGGGATTGGCGGCAAGTCCAACGGCACAATCGACCCAAGTTTTTCCCATTGAAACGACCACATTTACGGTCTTTGTTACCGACCAGTTTGGCTGCACTGGCAGCACTGACATTACCGTTCAAGTTTGGCAACCGCCCTATGTGGATGCAGGACCGAATCGTTCAGTGGATTGGTTGGATCAAGTGCGGTTGTTTGGAACGGTTGACGCGGATACGTTGTGGTGGACACCTGATGATTGGCTGAGCTGCAGCGATTGCCTCACGCCTGAAGTGGAAGTGCAAGGCCCTCAGTGGTTCGTTTTGGAAAGCATTTCATCTGAAGGCTGCACGGCGAGAGACAGTGTGTTTTTGGATGTCTTTTATCCGGTCTATATCCCGACTGCCTTCACTCCGAACAATGACGGCGTGAACGATGCCTTTCGGATTGAAGGAGTTGAACCGCGCGGGTTTTGGTTGGAGATTTTCAACCGTTGGGGGGATGTGGTTTTTTACAGCGAAGACCCCAATGAACCCTGGATTGGCAACAATCAAATGCTCGATTCTGACCATTTCGTTCCGGACGGGGTATACGTTTGGCGCATGCGCTACGAAATGCGCGACGGACCGAGGTTGAAGTCCGGTACGGTATCGCTGGTGCGCTGATCGAATCTTTAGCAGTTGGAATCGGCGGTCTGGCCTTGCAAGACCCGATTGTTTCTCCTACATTCGAAGGCTTATAGGCACGTACAGTGACACCATGAATCTCCTTGATCACCACCTCCACCGTTTGTTTTTGGACCACGATTGCATCGTTGTTCCGGGATTGGGCGGGTTTGTTTGCAACCGAAAATCGGCGCGGTATGACGATAAGCGTCAGGAGTTGATCCCACCCTCTCGCACCATATTGTTCAACGAACGAATTGTGCACCATGATGGCGTTTTGGTCCAAGCCATTGCCCAAAAGTCAGGCCTTTCTTTGGACGAGGCCTTGGGGGCAGTGGAAGCAGAGGCATCTGCGCTCAAGGCGGCAATGCAAAGCGGCGAAACGGTTCGAATTCATCACGTAGGACGTTTGTTTGTCGGCCAAGAAGGGCGGATGCAATTCATGCCGGATGAGGAAATGGAGCGCATCTTGCGCTCTTTCGGATTGAAGCGCATTCCATTGCAGCCCATCAATCAGACCAATGCATCGACTCCTTCCTTGCCAACGAAACGCATCATTCCATTGCCGCAATCGGAGGAACAACATGTGGAGGCGCCTTGGATAAGGATAGCCGCAGCCATAGCCGTGCCCGTTCTGGGCGGTGCGGGCATGTTTTTCATGGATGGCATGGAAAGCGATGCAGCACTCTTGAGTGCGCTTCCTGTGCACATCCAGTCGTACGAGGAGGCCCTTTACCAGCCCAGATTTGAGGAGGAAGCAATTCTTGTGTGGGAATCAATTGCTGAGCCGGATGCAGCGTCGCCGGTGGTGACGAAGAACGAAGAGGAAACGAAGGTTGCTGAGAAGGTTGAGCTTCCGACGAATGCAGTTGCGACCAAGCCAGTGGAGGCGATGAAAAGTGATGCGGTATTCCTATTGGTCGCAGGCTCTTTTTCCATTGAATCCAATGCACAAAACCTCTCGGAGAGGTTGAGCCTAAAAGGCTTTGATTCGGAAGTCTTCAAGCAGGAAAATGGCTTGCACTTGGTAACGTTTTCCACCCATTTTGAAGAGGGCCAAGCCCGAAAGAATTTGGCCGAACTCCGACGCGATGAATCGACGAAGCGCGCTTGGTTGAAGCGCCTGGGTCAGTTGCATTGATCTTACCTCGGTCATGGCACACCTCCCTCTTCCTGAGGCGCTGATTCTGGATTTCGGTGGCGTACTCTATGACATTGATTATGCGGCGCCTGTTCGTGCTTTTGAAGCGCTTGGGGTAGCGGATTTTGCTGGGCTTTATAAGCAAGCAGCGCAGTCTCCGATGTTTGATGACTTGGAATGTGGTCGGATCAGCCCGGATGATTTTTATACCCAAATGGAAGCCCATTGTGCGCCAGGAACAACGCGGTTACAAATCGTCGAGGCTTGGAACTCCATTTTGACCGGCATGCATCCTTCGCGGATTCCACTGGTTCAAGCCTTGGGACGCCAGACCCGGCTTTATTTGTTCTCCAATACCAATGTCATTCATGCAAATGTCTTTGAAGCGTGGATGGAGGATCGGTTTGGACTAATGGCGTTTAGAAAGGCGTTTGAAGGGATTCATTATAGCCATGAAATGGGCATTCGAAAGCCGGACCCTGATGCGTTCTTGTCGCTTTGCTCGAGGCACAGGGTGGATCCACGAAACGCCATTTTCATCGATGATAGTGAGCAACATGTGAATGGGGCTCAAGCAGCTGGACTCGAGACGTGTTGGCACCATCCGGTAGAATCGGACGTAGCTGTATGGCTAGCGCAACGAGGGTTTGAATTGCCAGACAGCGCCTTTCGTAAGGGGCCGCTGCCGGTCTAATTTCCCGGTTCGGTCGTGGACGCCATCTCGGTTTGGAAGGCGTTGAATCGCTCCGGATCGCATGGCCTTGCGCCTTGTTCCAGCAATTGAAAGATTTCATGGCCACGGGCTTCTTGCTCGAATCTTTTTCCGCCTTGCGACCAAGTAACCGTGCCTTCGGCACGCACGCATCGGATCAATTTGGCTGAGGTTTCATCGAATTGGAACACCCAAACGTCTTCCTCGGAGGGAGAGTGCTCCACATACTTGATGGCTGCTGTTGCGCCTTCCCAGAAACGTTCACTGAACGCATCAAGGCAAGCATCGACTTGCTCAGGATGATGGACCTGCTTCTTTGCCCAATCGTCAGCTGCAATTCCTTCTGAGGCGAGGTACCGCACAAATTCAGGACGCACGGCGTCGAGTTCTTCTTTGGTTAGCCGGCGGAACCGCTTCATGGAATTTCAGCTTATTCTTCGATGCCTTCGAGCATCATGAAGAACGCGTATTCCATGGCCGTTTCTCGGAGCCGTTTGAAGCGACCCGAAGCGCCGCCGTGTCCGGTTTCCATATTGCAGTCCATGATGAGCAAGTTTTCACCGGTCTTGGTGTCGCGCAGTTTGGCCATCCACTTCGCAGGTTCCCAATACTGTACTTGGCTGTCCCAATAACCCGTCGTCACGAGAATGTGGGGATAGTCTTGCGCCGTAACGTTGTCATACGGGCTATACGACATCATGTAATCAAAGGAATCCTTGTTTTTTGGATTGCCCCATTCGTCGAATTCACCGGTGGTCAGTGGAATGCTTTCGTCCAACATCGTGTTGATGACGTCGACAAATGGCACTGCGGCAATCACACCGTTGAAAAGGGCAGGTGCCATGTTGACGACAGCTCCCATGAGCAATCCCCCCGCGGAGCCACCCATCGCGTAGAGGTGCTGCGGTGATGTATATCCCAGGTCCACCATGGCTTGTCCACAGTCAACAAAATCAGTGAACGTATTCTTTTTGTTGAACATCTTTCCGTCCTCATACCAATCGCGGCCCATTTCTTGTCCACCTCGGATGTGGGCAATCGCATAGACAAAACCTCGGTCGAGCAAGCTCAAGCGAGTGCTGGAGAAACCCGCGTCCATGCTGTAGCCATAGCTTCCATATGCATAGAGCAGGAAAGGATTATTGCCGTCCTTTTTGACCCCTTTGCGTGAAACAATCGATACAGGGACTTTGGTGCCATCGCGTGCTTCAACCATGACGCGTTCACTCTCGTAGTTTGCAGGGTCAAACGAGCCTCCTAGGACTTCCTGCTGCTTGAGTAGATTCGTCGCTTGGCTCACCATATCCATTTCGAAAACAGAGCTTGGCGTGGTCATGGAGTTGTATCCATAGCGCAGTTGTTTGGTGTCAAAATCAGGGTTGGCTCCAACATAGGCCGAGTAAGCAGGATCGGGGAATTGGATGTAGTAATCCTCTGCGTCGTCCCAGCGCTTGACACGAATTTGATTCAAGCCTTCTGTACGCTCTGAAACCACCAAATAGTCCTTGAAAATGTCCACACCTTCGAGCAAGGTTTCATCGCGGTGGGGAAGGACGTCTTCCCAGTTGCCGTAGGTCGTTGCATTGATTGGCGTGCGCACCAGCTTGAAGTTTTTAGCATCCCGGTTCGTGGTGATGTAAAAGTGCTCTCCATAATGGCTGCAGCTGTATTCGAGGTTGCGTTCCCGCGGCTGAATGATTTTCCATTCACCGTTCGGGGTATTCGCATCCAAATAACGCCATTCGTTGCTCACCGTGGAATAGCTTGCAATCATTAAGTACTGCTCACTCTTTGACTTGCCAATGCCACAGCTGAATGTTTCATCAGCTTCTTCAAAGACGAGGACGTCTTGGCTCGCATCGGTTCCAAGAACGTGCTTGAAGATGCGAGAAGACCGCAAGGTGATGGGGTCTTTCTTGGAGTAGAAAACAGTTTTGTTATCGTTTGCCCATGTGGCACCGCCCGTGGTTCCGGGGATGCGGTCGGCTAGGATTTCGCCGGTAGTGAGGTCCTTGAATTGCAGGGTGTATTCGCGTCGGCTGACCGTATCTACACTGAATGCGAGCAAATTGTTATTGGTGCTAACAGACCGACCACTGACGGCATAGTAATTGAAGCCTTCTGCCATTTCATTGACGTTCAGCATCACTTGTTCTTCCGCATCGAGGGAACCCCGCTTTCGGCAATAAATTGCATACTCCTTGCCTTCTTCGTAGCGGCTATAGTAGAAATAACCATTGTCCAGGAGCGGTACGCTTTGGTCGTCTTGCTTGATGCGCCCTACGATTTCGTCGAATAAGTTCTCCTGAAAGGTTTCGGTGCCATTCATCACCTCTTTCGTGTAGGCATTTTCCCGGGTGAGGTAATCGACAACCTTGGCGGTTTGCTCGTCCGGCTCAGCGGCCTCTTTCTGATCGTCGCTCAAACGCATCCAGAAATAATCATCTTCCAATTGAAGGCCGTGAATTTCGGTGATATGGGTTTGTTTTTCTGCTGCTGGAGGAGCGGGGAACTGAGCTTCAGTCAATTCGGGCTGGTTGTGAGTTGCCATGGAAGAGTCAGAGGAATTGCAGGAGCTGCTGGCTACTGCGAACGTAAAAGCAATTGCAAAGAGCGCGCAAGATACGAAGAGGGGAAGGCGGAACATGGGTGGATTGAATGGTAGGACACAAATCTAATTCAAATCCCCGCGTTTCAATAGGTTACGCAAATGATTCAAATCTTCTGGGGTATCAACAGCGTGGGTGGAGTGACGGGTGCGCCCCACAGCAATGTTCCACCCGTGTTCCAGCCATCGCAATTGTTCCAATCGTTCCCGCCGCTCCAACTCCGTAGCATGAAGGTGGGTGAGGGCTTCCAGTGCCCCTCGTGAAAACGCATAAAGGCCCACGTGTTCGAGCCATGGGCCGGGACTTGAGGGAATCGGCGATCGGCTGAAATAAAGCGCGGATCCATTCAAATCGCAGGTGACTTTGACGCGATTTGGATTTTCGCGATCCGGATCATCGGCGGTCTTGGGCCGAGCCAACGTGGCGATTCCAGCCCCTGGCTTTCGAATCAATTGAGCGAGTTTTTGCAGCTGTTCGGGGTGTACAAAAGGCTCATCCCCTTGGACATTAATGATCCATTCCGCCGTTGTTTTCTGGTCGTCTTCCCATTGAACAAGTGCTGCGTGACTGCGCAACGTGCCGTTGGCCAGTTTAGGGTCAGTCATGCGGGTTTCGGCCCCAGCGCGCTCCGCGGCTTGCGCGATGCGGTCATCGTCAGTGGCGACTAAAACAGCATCACAAACGCCGGCACTCAAGGTTTTTTCAACGACTCGTTCTATGACCGTTCTCCCCTCCAATTCGGCCAGCGGTTTGCCCGGAAATCGTGTTGAACCCCAGCGAGCAGGAATGATGCCAACCAGTTTCGGATGTGCGTCGCTCATCAGTTGATTTCGTAGGTATACATCAAAGTAGTCAAACGAGGCGCTTCCATAGACATCGGTCGAATGGCATATTCGGCATTGGCAATGTTGTTCACGATCAATGTGATTTTATGTCCGTTGGACCATTCGCGGCCGAAGCGGGCATCCATGACCCATGGCAGTGAGGGGTTCTGCTCCAACCATACCCTCGCACCCCAATTGATGCCAGAAATGGCCGGATTTTCTTCAAAAGCGATGAATGCTTGGTCGAAATTCCGAAGATTGGTTTGGTATCGGGCGCTCAATCCCCCAAACCACTTCGCTCCTGAAATTTGGGCGTCAAAGCGGAAAACATGAGGGGAACGGTATTTCAAAATCAAGCCAGTGGTATCGTGACTGGTGCCGTAATACGTTGCCTCATAATTCGATGTGGTGTCGGGATTGTAATTGAATCCTGGGCTGGTGCTGACGGGATTGGTGTAGGTGTATCCGGTAAGCACATCGATCCGTATGCGGTCCAATTGCAGGCGGCCGTTGATTGAGACTTCACCTCCAGTCACCCGGCTTCCACCGGTATTCACACTCATGAAACCCAGTCCATAGGCATTCCCCTCGTTGGGCTGTTCATCTTCATCAGGCCCCCAAGGACCAAACGTAAATTCAATGAAATCTCTGAAGTCCTGGCGGAACAATGCCAGATCCAGGAATCCTGCGAAAGGCCCCACCTTGAACCCTTGTTTCAAACCAATCTCAGCGGACCAAGAGTATTCCGGGCGTAATTCTTCATTCGGATATATTTGTAAGGCGCCCAGTCCCGTTCGGATGTACCGTTCTGCGATGGTCGGGAATCGGAATCCCTGGCCGTAGCTGCTTCGCAGAAATGTTGCTTCCGCCAATTGGTAATTGCCGCCAAGCCGGAATACGGGCTTTCCGGCGCTGGAACCGTTCACGGTGAAATGCTCGTAGCGTCCTCCTCCGGACAGTTTGAAGCGCTCCCCAATGGATTGATCAAACTGGACATAAGCGGATTGATTCGTGGCTGAATTGTTTCCGTCTGACGAGCCACCGCTGTACAATTCCGCCCGACTCAGAGCAGTCAAGTTGACAATTCCCGTGGTGATTTTCAATCCGGGAATGTTCCAGCGGTCGCCATTGACGAACACCTGGTATTCCCCGTAGAAAACGTGTGAACCATTCGACTGATCATTGTCGTTATCATTGTTGAGGTATTGCCATCGGGTGCGCAGGTTGTGCCGTATTCCCGAAGGCGATAGGTATTGAATATAGGGGTCTACCGTGCCGATGAGTTGATTGGTTCGGGTGGCAGCTCCGTCGAATGCGCCGTAAATGGAATCAGGCGCATTTTGCCAGATCAAGGTGTTGAGCGATTCTCCAAGCTGCCAATTTGTATTGAGTCCGTATGTCAACCCAGATACATTTGACTCTCGTTTTCGGATATTGGCGTTGAGTCTTGCGCGGTATTCCGCGCCATAACGGTCCACCTTCCAAGGTTGGAATCGAAAGTTTGCGGCGTCATTGGCCTCCACGTCTTCTGGAGCCAAAAACCCGTCATCCCCCAGGAAATTCCCACCGATGACTACGTCCCACGAACCCAATTGTTGGCTGTGCAGGAAACGTACGTTGGACTGCTGAGCTGCGCCCTTCCAATATTTGGCTTGACCGGATCTCGGGTTGGAGTAAACACCGTGTTGAACGTTGATGCGCGTCAGGGGCCGCGCATCGGGAAATCGCGTGCGAACATTGATTACCCCGCTTAACGCTGCGCTGCCAAATAGCACACTGGAGGCACCTTTGATGATTTCGATTTGTTCGATGTTTTCAACGGGCAAAAACCCCCAAGTGGGTCGCCCAGCATCCCCGCTCAAAACAGGTAGATCATCGACCATAATCATGACGCGCGATCCGGCACCATAGCTGAATCCGCTTCCGCTCCGGATTTGGGGTTCGCCGTTGACAAAAGTGACACCGGGATTCATCTCCAGCGCCGTTTCGAGGGTGGTTGTTCCTCGAGATTCCACAATTCGCGGCGGGATGACATCGATGGAAACGGTCACTTCATTTGCAGATTGCTCAAACCGTCCGGCACTCACGACTACTTGGCCAATCAATTCGGCCGATTCCTCGAGGTTCCAGTTCTGCGTGTAGGTTTGCCCGGCACTCAAAACGCCCAGTGATTTCTCGGCCTTTTCCATACCGATATAACTGCACCGCAAGTCAACGCTTGTTCCAGCCCATCCTGTAAGGTCGAGCGAGTAACTGCCGTCAACCCGTGAGTTGGTGATGCCGATGATTTTATCTCCCGCGCCTATACCGGTCACAAAGGCTCCGGGCAACGCATCGCCTTGGCCGTCAAGAACAACCCCCACAATGGTTTGGCTCCAAGCCATGCTTGAGGCTACGAATAGCGAAACCAAAAGCAAAGGAATTCGTTTTTGCATGTGTGCAAGATGCAACATAATGGAATGTTAATGCATTGGCCAAAGGGTATGAATTGCCCACCCGCTTGTGCAAATCTGGCGAAGATTGTGCATGAGCGTGCACCAAATTTGTGACATGGATCGGTTGAAGAAGTGGTGGATTTTGTCGGGAGCAGAAGGCGTAGGGCCGGTGAAACTGAAAGATTGGATCGAGTCGGTCGGTTCGTTGGAGGATGCATGGGATCAAGCAAAACGGAGAGATTCCTCTTTTTCAAGCAAGGAGCGACAAAGGCTGGATTCTTTGGCGCTGACATTGTCTGAAGAGGGATTTTGGGCAATTTCATGGGAGGATCAAGCTTATCCTCGGTCATGGAGGGAATTACGCGATGCGCCAGTGGTCGTCTTTGGGAGTGGTAACCAACGCGCAATGAACGATCGGCCTTTTGCGGCTGTTGTGGGCACCCGGGACTGTTCGCAACGAGCCGCCGAGTTGGGGTTCGAAGTGGGCTGCTTTTTGGCGGGGCAAGATTGGGGTGTTGTCAGCGGACTGGCGAGGGGAGTAGATGCCATGGCACATCGCGGGGCGTGTTATGCCGAAGGGCTAACTGTCGCCTGTTTGGGGAGTCCGCTTCGCCCTATTTATCCTCGGGACCATCGAGAATTGGCGGGTGAAATTGTTAGGTGTGGCGGAGCCTTGATCTCTGAGCACGCCCACGAGGCCGAAGTGCATCGCTGGCATTTTGCCGCGCGCAATCGGCTCATTGTTGCCATGGCTGAGGCGCTTGTAATGATTCAAAGTCCGGCGCGCGGTGGCGCGCTGCTTTCAGCCCAATTGGCATTGGATTCGGGGGTCGATTGCTGGGTGTATCGACCCGATGATCGAACGGAAACAGGAAAAAGATGGGCGGGCAATCGAACGATACTGGACGAGTTTCCGGACATGGGATGGAGCTCGATGGAAGAGCTTTTTGCCCGCCTTGGCCAGACCTTGCGGGCAGCGACTCCCAATCAGTTGGAACAGGGCCTGCCGGCGGATCTGCTTCCGATCTGGCGGTGGATTGTCCAAAAAGGCGGCGCTCAAATTTCAGACATAGCCCACGGGTGCAAAATGGAACCGGAGGCCATTGGTCGCAAGCTCTTCATCATGGAACTGAAAGGACTTGTGCAGCGAATTCCCGGAGGTTGGTACGTCCCTCAAGGCTTAGGATAAGGGAGGGTCCGGCGATCCATGAGCGGCATCGCTTTCGGCATCGCCTGCGGCATCGATTTGAGGTTCACCACCGCCCACATGTTCTTCAGGCGCATCGCTTGAAACCATTTCCGGAACGAGGGTGACGCCCTGCACAGTGATTCCATTTTGAACCAATGCAATGGTCATGACAATACTGGAAACCAAAATGATGACCAACAATATTCCTTGATCAAATTGGGGTTGAGCGAATTGACTATAGGCCCCTTGAATTTGGAAAAAAAGGAGGATGGTGATGAGTCCCCGTGGTGCGATATAGAGCAGTGGAAACATGCTTTTTCGCCGGAATACAATCAAGCTTACGAACCGGACGGCAAAAAGAATGCAGCATATGATGAGCCCTTCGGTAATCACGTGCAAATCGGTGAGCGCCGCAAGTGAAACGGTCATTCCAAACAAGACAAAGAAAAAAGTGCGGATGACAAAAGCGCTTTCCAGTGTGAGCAAATGATAATCCCGGTGAAGTTCATGCATCCTCCGATCATCCAGCAGATTGGCAGGAGAAGGCAGGATGTTCCACTTTTTTTTGGCCAAGTTCCATTGCGGGAAAAAGATGCGATGGTTGTTGAGCATCAAGCCAAAAATTAAGATCAAGACCAACGGACTGAGGTGCAGGAGCTTTTGGATGGAGTAGATGAGCAAAAGCACCGCAACACTCAAAAAAAGCTTCACTGGGCTGGTAATTTTCTGCAGCACATAGACCAGAATGTAGCTCACTACCACCGCTAAGATAAAGGTGACCAGTAAGTTGGCTCCGATATTGAGCAACACGGTATTTGCGGACTCCGTTTCCGAGTTGCCCAGGAGCAGGTAGAACGCCATGATGCCGAAGATGTCGGAAAACGTGCTTTCATAGACCATGAATTCACGGTCCGCATCGTCAAGTCCTGAGACACTCGGAATGATGATTGCTGAGCTCATGATGGAGAGGGGAATGCCGTAAACCCATCCTTCGTACATCGGGATGTTCATGGCATAATGCAAGAAGCCCGCAATGGCCGCAGAGCTGCCCAACAATGCGATCAATGCTACCGTTGCGCTTTTGAGGATGAGCGGCATTTTTTCCCGAGAAAGGTTCAATTCCAAAGCGGCCTCCAAAACGATGAAAATCAATCCAATGGTTCCCAGCAATTCGAGGACCAAGGATTCGAACGGAATGGAGGTCAATCCGATGGCATTCAGGCCTTCCCGAATCAAAATGCCCATGCCGATGAGCACCAAAACACTGGGGATGTTGGTGCGTTTCGCCAGCAGGTTTGCGAAGTAGCTCAGGATGATGACGAGTGACCCACCAATCACCAGCCCGTAAGCGTTGATGTCAGAAACGTTCATGGTTGTGAAGGCTCAAGTTACATCGGTTCAGCCAAACTGACCGGTGATGACTCGCCAGATGTCATTGCCCAGCGCCAATGCCATCAATCCAAGCAATAGCACAATACCAATGGTTTGGGCGTATTCGAGGAATTTTTCAGAGGCAGGTCGCCCCACAATCATCTCATACAATAAGAACATGACATGTCCCCCATCAAGCGCTGGGATGGGCAGGAGGTTCATAAAGGCCAAAATCAACGAGAAAAAAGCGGTGTTGCGCCAGAAGATTTCCCAGTCCCAGCCTGCGTCAAAGATGCTACCGAAAGTCACCAAACTGCCCACTTGGGAAGCGCCGGATTTGCTAAAAAGAAACCGCATAGACAACACGTATTCTTCCAGCGTTGTCCAAGCCAAGGTGAAGCCGTTGGTGAGCGATTCACCCAAGGTATACGTGCGGTCGACCATTTGGAATTCACTCATCCCTTGCGGAGCGGCTTGGTCAAATCCTAACGCACCGCTACTGTCCGTGTTGCAGACCAGTTCGGCTGTTTGGCCGTCCATTCGTAGCACCTCAATGTTGACCGCTTTCCCTGGGTTTGACTGGAGATAGTTCATCACCTCACCATAAAATCGGGCTGAAGTTCCATCGATCGAAATGAATCGGTCTCCGGCCAATAAGCCGCCTGCAGCCGCGCCACTTCCAGGCGCAACACGATCCACCAAGCATGGCACTCGCAATCCAAAAGGCTGTCGGATCGCACTGTCGACGAAAAGCTGCCCCAAATCCTGATCAATTTGCAAATCCACAATTTCCCCATCGCGTTCCAACTGCACGTTGGCTACTTGATCAAAGAACAACGTGCGTCGAATCTCTTTGAAGGATTCAGGCGCTTCACCGTTGATGGCCAGCACTTGGTCGCCATCTTCAAAACCGAGGGGTTTCAGGCGATCGTCCACTTCCAGGCCATATGGAATGCGGTCAGCGGGCAGTACGCTGTCGCCCCAAACATTGAGAACCATGCTGTAAATCGCAAAACCTAGAATCAAGTTGACGATGATGCCTCCGAGCATAATGATGAGTCGTTGCCAAGCGGGCTTGGAGCGAAACTCCCACGGCTGTGGCTCCAGTTTCATTTGCTCTTTGTCCATGGATTCATCGATCATGCCCGAGATTTTGACATAGCCTCCCAAAGGCAGCCAGCCGATGCCCCATTCTGTTTCTCCAATTTGCTTCTTGAACAACGAGAACCCGGGATTCATGAACAAATAAAATTTCTCGACGCGCGTCTTGAAAGCACGAGCAGCCCAATAGTGTCCAAGCTCATGCAAGACGACGAGAATGGACAGGCTCAGAAGAAGTTGTGCGGCTTTGATGAGTGCAACCATGAATCAGAATTGGAGTGCAAATTTAGGTTGCAATTGCAACCCATCCTGCGGAATCATTTGCGAATAAATCGGAATCTCAACCCGGAAGACCGTTCCGTCGTGTTTCGTGTATTATTCTTGCAATTGAAATGGCCAAGAATCTCAAACCGCAACCGAAAAAGCGAAAGCCAAAGGCAAAAGCGATGGCAAAGCCTAATTATGCTCGTCAAAAAGCATGGGTTTGGTTGCTGGGTTTGGCGCCCATGCTTGGGCTTTCCAGCCTCGTTTTGGTGGCTTCTTATGGCGATTTGCCAGACACGGAAACCCTGGCCAATCCGAAAACAGAACTGGCCACTCAGGTGTTTTCAGCAGATGGCAAGCTTATTGGACGTTATTACTCAGAAAACCGCTCTGACACCCGTTTCGATGAGCTTCCTGCCAACCTAGTGAATGCGCTAATCAGCACAGAAGACGCACGATTCTATAGCCACAGCGGCATCGACTTTATCGGCTTGGCTCGCGCAATTGCTTACATGGGAGCGCGTGGAGGGGGCAGTACATTGACCCAGCAATTGGCCAAACAGTTGTTCACCGAGCAATATGACCGAACGTCCTGGCTGGAGCGGGCGCTGCTTCAAAAACCCAAAGAATGGATCATTGCTGCCCGCTTGGAAAGGCATTACACCAAAGAAGAGATTGTCGCCCTCTATTTAAATCGGTACGATTTCTTGAACCAGGCGGTCGGAATCAAATCAGCGGCCAATATTTATTTCGATAAAGAGGTCAAGGATCTTGCGCCTCACGAATCTGCCATGTTAGTGGGCATGCTCAAGAACAGCTCGTTGTTCAATCCTTTGCGCCGCGAGGAGCTGGTGCAGAATAGGCGCAATGTGGTATTTGGCCAGCTGGAACGCTACGGCGAGATATCCGTCACCGCGAAGGACTCATTGGCTAAATTGCCATTGGGTCTGCGCTTCCAAAAGGTCAGTCACGATGAAGGATTGGCTCCGTATTTCAGGGAAAACCTCCGCAGCGAATTGAAGGCACTTTTCAACGCCAAGACGGCTACTGGCGAATGGGCCATTTCCAAGGCTGACGGCACGCAGTATGATTTATACCGCGACGGCATTCAGGTGTTCACCACCATAGATAGCCGAATGCAAAAAGCAGCAGAAGAGGCCGTGCATCGTCATTTGGGGGGCGAATTGCAAGGTTCGTTGGACCGGGACCTGAGGTCTAGGCCCAAATCAATTTGGCCGTTTTTCGAAGAAATCGAACGCGACGTTCGCGATGGAATCATCGAACAAGCGGTCAAGCAAAGTGAGCGTTACCGGGTCTACACGGGTAAATTTTGCCCCGAATGCGAACGTCCGGGGTTCTACATTGAGAAAACCGAAACAGAAGCGGGCAATGAATGGCATTGCGACGAGGCCAAGGGGGGATGCAGCCATCGGTGGCACCGTCCGAGCAAGAAAGAGATAAACCGGGCCTTCAAACAGCCGACCAAGATGCGGGTATTTAATCACGCAGGCGATCGGGACACATTGATGTCTCCTCGAGACTCCATCCTCTATTACAAGAGTTTATTGCACGCCGGATTGATGTCACTGGAGCCCAAAACAGGCCACGTCAAAGCGTGGGTTGGGGGCGTAGATTACCGCTATTTCAAATACGATAACGTCTCCCAGTCGAAGCGTCAGGTCGGTTCGATTTTCAAGCCATTCGTTTATGCGACAGCGCTTCGCCATGGGATGAAGCGGTGCACGGAATTGCCCAACCAGCGGATCTGTGTCGAGATGCCAGGGGATCAACCGGATTGGTGTCCCGACAACTCTGACTTTGAATACGGTGAGGTCGTCACTTTGGAATACGCATTGGCCAATTCTATGAATACGATTTCGGCCAAGTTGATGAAGGAATTTGGTCCGGAACGCATTATCCAGCTGGCCCACTCGTTGGGAATTGAAACGGAAATCCCCGCCGTTCCTTCGATTGCATTGGGTTCCTCGCAACTGACTCTTAAGGAAATCACAGTGGCGAATGCCGCACTTGTCAATGGCGGGGTGTATGTGAAGCCTTCGACCATTTTACGCATAGAAGACAAGTACGGCAACGTCATTTGGTCGCCCGAACCGGTCATGCGTCAAGGTTTGGACCGCCGCACGGCAGGGACCATAGTCGATATGATGAAAGGAGTGGTCGACGGCGCTTACAATCCGAAAACGGGGGATAAAAAAGGCACCGGGATTCGGTTGCGCATGGATATTGAGCGACGCAAATACGATAACATCAAGGTGCCGATGGCGGGCAAGACAGGAACGACCCAAGGCCACTCAGACGGCTGGTTCATGGGGATGACGCCAGATCTGGTTACGGGTGTTTGGGTGGGAGCGCAAGATCCTTCGGTGCGATTCAGCACCATTGCGAATGGCCAAGGAGCAAATACGGCGTTGCCGATTTATGGCTTTTATATGAATGCGGTTTACGATGATTCCTCCATTGCGTTGAGCCAGGAGGATTTTGCGTTGCCGGAAGGAATTGGGTTGGATTCCTTGGACTGCAAGCAGTGGTTCGAATTGAATGAAGCTACATTTGGAATTGGCGACGACGACGACCTATTTCAATAAACCTTGAGAAGACACAGCTTCAGAAGAAGCGACAAACGATCAGCAGCATGGCAATATCAAAAACCGTAGAAGGACCGCAGGCAGGATGCGCGGGCGTGCAGAGCGGAATGACCTTGATGTTAGGTGGTTTTGGCTTGTGCGGAATCCCAGAATGCAGCATCGCTGAATTGGTGAAGCTGGGCGCCAAGGATTTGACGTGCATTTCCAACAATGCGGGCGTTGACGATTTTGGACTGGGCTTGCTGCTACAAAAGCGCCAAATTCGAAAGATGATTTCATCCTATGTGGGCGAAAATGATGAATTTGAACGGCAAATGTTGAGTGGGGAGCTGGAAGTGGATTTGATCCCACAAGGGTCTCTTGCTGAGCGTTGCCGTGCTGGAGGTGCTGGAATCCCGGCTTTTTTCACTCCGGCTGGGTACGGCACAGAGGTCGCGGAAGGCAAAGAAGTGCGTGAGTTTGACGGCAAACCCCACATATTGGAGTCGGCATTGACCGCGGATTTTGCATTTGTAAAGGCATGGAAAGGCGATTCTGCGGGCAACCTGGTATTCAAGGCAACGGCGCGAAATTTCAATCCGATGATGGCCATGGCGGGTAAGATTACGGTAGCCGAAGTGGAAGAGTTGGTGCCTCTCGGGGCGTTGGACCCGAATGAAATTCATTTGCCGGGCATTTTCGTGCAACGCATATTTCAAGGAGCACATTATGATAAGCGCATCGAACAGCGCACCGTTCAAACCCGTGAAACAGCGTAAAAAGAATCCCATGTTGGACAAAAACGGAATCGCAAAGCGCATTGCTCAGGAAGTACGGAATGGATGGTACGTCAACTTGGGCATCGGAATCCCCACGTTGGTTGCGAATTTTATTCCTGAGGGGATGGAAGTTGAATTTCAATCGGAAAATGGCATCTTGGGCATGGGCCCATTCCCAATGGATGGGGATGAAGATGCAGACTTGATCAATGCAGGCAAGCAAACGATTACGGCGATGCCGGGCGCCGTCTACTTTGACAGCGCAACGTCCTTTGCTATGATCCGCGGCCGCCACGTACAACTGACCGTTTTAGGAGCGATGGAAGTGGCGCAAAACGGTGACATCGCGAATTGGAAAATCCCTGGAAAAATGGTGAAGGGCATGGGCGGAGCCATGGACCTGGTGGCTAGCGCGGAAAATATCATTGTCGCGATGATGCATACCAATCGAGCGGGAGCTTCAAAACTGCTTCCCAGTTGCAGTCTCCCTTTGACGGGTGTGGGCTGTGTGAAACGTGTCGTCACCAACTTGGCCGTGATGGACATCAAGGACGGTGCCTTCCACCTGGTGGAGCGCGCACCGGGCGTCACGGTTCAGGACATTGCCGCTGCCACAGCGGGAAAACTGGTTATACCGGAAAATGTACCGGAGATGAACATCGACTAGCGAACGCTTATCCCAATTTCGCTACTGCCGCTTCCAGGCGGTCCATGGTTTGGGCTTTGCCCAAGAACTCAGCAAAATCAAACATCGAGGGCCCACCCCCGGTGCCTGTTAGGGCTATCCGAAAGGGCAACAAAACAGCACCGAAGCCGAGTTCACGCGTGGCCAAAAACTGTTTGAATTGGGTTTCGATGTTGTCAGATTCAAAAGGCTCAACTCCTGCGAGAACATCCTTTAACTCGCGCAGATACCCCGCAGTTTCGGGCTTCCATTTTTTGCGGATGAGCTTTTCATCAAAACGATCGGGAGCAGCAAATAGGTAAAGGTGCGCGCCAATTTCATGCAGAAATTGCACCCTTTCGAGCATCATGTCCAACACCTGTTGGCATTTGGTGTCTGACCACCCTTGCATGGCTTCGGAATTGAGTTGTTTCAACGGCTCAATCCATCTGCTGGAATCGCCTGAACGGAGGTATTGTTCATTGAACCAGACCGCTTTGTCCGGGTTGAATCGCGCTCCTGACTTTGTTACATTTTTCATGGAAAAAGCTTCCACCGCTTCCTTCAATGTGAACAGTTCACGTTCATCTCCACTGCTCCAACCCAAGAGCAAGAGCATGTTTAAGAAAGCTTCGGGCAAGTAGCCGTTTTCCTGGTATCCTTTGGAGGTTTGGCCGGATTTGGGGTCAGTCCAGGCCAAGGGAAAAATCGGGAATCCCCCTTTGTCGCCATCCCGCTTGCTCAACTTTCCGTTGCCGGTGGGCTTGAGGATCAAAGGCAAGTGGGCAAACGCAGGCGGGCTCCAACCAAATGCTTCATAAAGCAAAACGTGCAGGGGAGCGCTCGGCAACCATTCTTCTCCGCGGATGACGTGGCTAATTTCCATGTGGTGATCATCCACCACATTGGCCAAATGGTAGGTGGGAAGGCCGTCTGCTTTCATGAGCACTTTGTCGTCCAAAACGCTTGATGATACGCGAATTTCGCCCCGAATTTCGTCCGAAACAGTCACCTCGCGCCCCGATTCAGGCATTTTGAATCGAACCGTGAAGGGTTGGCCTTCTGATTCAAGCTGGGCCACTTGAGCTGCACTGAGAGTGAGTGAATTGCGCATCGACAGGCGCGTCCTCGCATCGTATTGCCAGACGTCACCATTGGCTTCTGCTTCTGTTCGCTTTGCAGCGATTTCTTCTGGAGTGTCGAACGCCTTGTAGGCATGCCCTTTGGCTATCAATTCCTCCAACTCCTTCAAGTACAATTCGCTGCGTTCCGATTGGCGATAGGGACCGCGGTTCCCTCCGGCCTTGGTTCCTTCATCGGGCTCGAATCCGCACCATTTCAAGGATTCTTCAATGTAGGCTTCCGCTCCTTCTACGAATCGGGTCTGATCGGTGTCCTCAACGCGCAAAATGAACGTGCCATTATGCTTCTTGGCATAGAGATAATTGAACAGGGCGGTTCGGACACCACCCATGTGCAATGGGCCGGTGGGACTCGGGGCAAAACGAACGCGAACAGGTGCTGACATGAGGGGGCAATTTCAGCCGCAAAGATAGGTTGCCAAGGACTGCAGAAGAAAAGGATGTGCAATTGCAAATCCCAGGTGCTCATCCCTGAACGAAGCCGTATCGGATACGACTAGCCCAAGACAACGGGTGCAAGTTTGGCCCAGAAACAAAAACAAATGAATGCATTGAGAAACAAGGTCCAATTGATTGGACGGCTCGGGAAGAACCCCGATTTGATGAGCTTCGATGAAGGCAAAGTGAAGTGCACTTTTCCAGTGGCGACCAATGAGGTTTTCCGCAATGGTGATGGTGAACGTGTGGAGCGCACCCAATGGCATGACGTTGTCACGTGGGGTGCTCTTGCGGAAATCGCAGGTCAATACTTGCAAAAGGGCGCAGAAATTGCCATCGAAGGCCGATTGGCTTATCGGACTTATGAAGATGCTGACGGGCATACGCGTTACGTAACTGAGGTTGTGGCGGGTGAAATGCTGATGCTCGATCGACGTCCTGAAAAGGAAGAATAAGCGATTGGTTCAGGGGGCGAGAATGCAAAAACTCGCCCCCAATCCTGGGATTGATTCCCGTTAATCCGTTCTTCCTGCATCTTGCGTTGGTATGGCGTCGTTCAGGCGTTAACTTTGAGGAACGAACCAGAATGCAATGAGCAATAACGGATTATTGAAATCGTCCCTGGCCAAGAAGTACCTGATGGCGCTGACGGGTCTTTTTTTATGCACCTTTCTTGTTGGGCACCTTGCTGGAAATTTACAATTGTTCATTCAAGGAGCCGAGGGCCAACAGGCTTTTAATGAATATGCGGAGTTCATGACCACCTTCCCTTTGGTCAAACTGTTGAGTTATCTCACGTATGCAAGTGTTCTTTTTCACATCGTTGATGGCATTGTGCTGACCACGCAGAATCGCAAGTCGCGGCCTGTTGGTTATGTGAAGGAAAAGGGCTCGGCAAATGCGAGTTGGGCCAGTCGGAACATGGGGGTGCTGGGCACCATCATCGCTGTTTTCCTCGTGAGCCATATGCAAACGTTCTGGTATAAGATGCATTTTGGAGAAATGCCGATGCATGACGGGTTGAAAGACTTGCACACGGTAGTGGTGGCTTTTTTCTCGCCTGAAAATTCATGGGGAATTGTCGCTGTTCTCGGATATGTCTTAGCGCAGATGGCACTAGCGTTTCATCTTGTGCATGGATTTCAAAGCGGTTTCCAATCGTTGGGATTGCGCCATCCGAAATACACCCCTGCCATTGAAAAAACAGGATACTTGTTCGGGATTGGCGTGCCTTTGCTCTTTGCGGTCATTCCTGTATTCCTCTACATCACCCAGCTTTAATTGACGATTGAGATGCTAGACTCTAAGATACCCGAAGGACCACTGGCGGAAAAGTGGACATCGCACAAAAACAACATCAACCTCGTCAACCCGGCCAACAAACGACTCATCGACGTCATTGTGGTAGGAACGGGGCTAGCTGGAAGCTCAGCAGCGGCCTCCTTAGCTGAAATGGGCTACAACGTCAAGGCATTTTGTTTCCAAGATTCCCCTCGTCGAGCGCATTCCATTGCGGCGCAAGGAGGCATCAACGCTGCAAAGAATTACCAGAACGATGGTGATTCGGTGTACCGTCTTTTTTATGACACCATCAAGGGCGGAGATTACCGCAGTCGTGAAGGAAATGTGCATCGTTTGGCGGAGGTGTCAACCAGCATCATCGACCAGTGCGTGGCACAGGGTGTGCCGTTCGCTCGCGAGTATGGCGGTCTGTTGGACAACCGAAGTTTTGGAGGGGTTCAAGTTTCGCGAACATTCTACGCCAAGGGTCAAACGGGCCAGCAATTGCTGCTCGGGGCTTATTCCGCTTTGAGCCGGCAGATTTCGAAAGGAAAAGTCGAAATGTTTACCCGTCATGAGATGATGGACGTGGTCATGGTCGACGGGAAATGCAGGGGGATCATAGCGAGAAATCTGATTACAGGAGAACTGGAGCGCCATGCAGCGCATGCCGTCGTGCTTGCCTCCGGAGGGTATGGCAACGTTTTCTTTTTGAGCACGAATGCCATGGGCTCCAATGTTTCAGCATCATGGAAGGCGCATAAAAAAGGGGCGTTTATGGCGAACCCTTGTTTCACGCAGATTCACCCAACCTGCATCCCTGTTTCGGGAGAGCACCAATCAAAGCTGACCCTCATGTCCGAGTCACTGCGAAATGACGGTCGCATTTGGGTTCCAGCGAAAAAAGAAGACGCTGAGGCGATTCGGAAAGGAACGTTGCAGGCCATTGAAATTGCAGAGGAAGACCGGGATTATTACCTGGAGCGCCGGTATCCGGCATTTGGAAACTTGGTGCCCCGCGATGTAGCGTCACGTGCCGCCAAGGAGCGTTGTGACGCTGGCTTTGGGGTGAACGAAACCGGAGAGGCTGTGTTTTTGGATTACGCGAGTGCGATCGAGCGATACGGCAAAACGGAGGCTAACATTCGCGGGCTTAAGAATCCTGCTGCCTCCGAAATCACCGAATTGGGGAAACAAGTTGTGAAAGCCAAATATGGAAACTTGTTTGATATGTACAAGCAAATCGCGGCAGATGACCCCTATGAAACCCCGATGAAGATTTATCCTGCGGTGCATTACACCATGGGGGGGCTATGGGTGGATTACAACTTGATGACGTCAGTGCCGGGACTGTATGCGGCCGGCGAAGCCAACTTCTCTGACCACGGCGCCAATCGACTCGGCGCTTCCGCATTGATGCAAGGTTTGGCTGATGGATATTTTGTTTTGCCATACACCATTGGAGACTTCCTCTCTCAAGACATTCGGACGGGCGAAATTTCGTCGGACTCAACTGAATTCGTGGCGGCGGAGAAGGAGGTGAAGGAGCGCATCAACCATTTGATCAACAACAACGGCACCAAACCAGTGGATGAATTCCATCGGCGATTGGGTCGAATCATGTGGGATGAGTGTGGAATGTCGCGAAGCGCTGAAGGCCTCAAAAAAGCCATTGAGGACATTCGGGCATTGCGCGACGAGTTCTGGAGGGATGTGCGAGTGCCAGGTTCTGATGATGGATTCAACCCTGAATTGGACAAAGCTGGACGGGTCGCAGACTTCTTGGAATTGGGAGAGTTGATGTGCAAAGATGCTTTGGAACGAAACGAATCTTGCGGAGGCCATTTCCGAGAGGAATACCAAACGCCAGAAGGAGAGGCACTGCGCGATGACACTGATTTTACGTTTGTTTCGGCATGGGAGTTCACGGGAGACCCCAAGGAATCGAAACTCCACAAGGAGGATTTGAAGTTTGAAAACATTGAATTGAAGCAGAGGAGCTACAAATAATAGAGACATGGATTTGACACTCAACGTTTGGAGACAAAATGGTCCAGAGGACAAAGGTCACATGGAGACTTACCCTGTTTCGGGTGTGTCACCGGACATGTCTTTCTTGGAAATGATGGACATGCTTAACGACCAAATCATCCGGGATGGTGGCGACCCTGTCGCCTTTGATCATGATTGTCGGGAGGGCATTTGTGGGATGTGCTCGATGTTCATCAATGGAGAAGCCCACGGACCTGGGCGAGGAGTAACCACCTGCCAATTGCACATGCGTTCATTCAAGGACGGTGATAGCATCACCATTGAGCCTTGGCGCGCATCTGCGTTTCCGGTTGTGAAAGACCTCGCAGTCGATCGAAGTGCATTTGATCGCATCATTCAGTCTGGGGGCTATATTTCGGTCAATACCTCTGGGGAAACACTGGATGCCAATGCAATTCCCGTGCCCAAGCCCCAGGCAGACGAGGCGTTTAGTGCGGCCACCTGCATCGGTTGTGGGGCGTGCGTAGCGACATGCAAGAATGCGTCAGCGATGTTATTTGTCTCCGCCAAGGTCTCGCAGTTTGCGTTATTGCCACAGGGCCAACCGGAACGTGCTTCCCGCGTCAAGCGCATGGTGGACCAGATGGATGAGGAGGGTTTTGGGAATTGCACGAATACTGGCGCATGCGCTGTTGAGTGTCCAAAAGGAATTGATCTCAGCAATATTGCGCGAATGAACCGTGACTTCTTGAAGGCATCTGCGGATAGCGAGTGACGTGCTTTTCACTCGTTTTGGCAGTGGTGGGGTTCTGAGTTGCAAGAATCTGTTTAAATTAGACTTATGAAGCATTTATTACTCTTTACTTTTTTGGCCACAGGCCTGCTCGCAACGGCTCAGAAAAAGGCTGAAATTGCATTTCAAGTCAGTGGTGTATGCGGGATGTGTGAAGATCGCATCGAGCGCGCACTTGACGTACCGGGTATCATTATGGCAGATTGGAACGTAGAGTCAAAAAAATTGACCATCGCCTACAAAACGAAGAAAATTACGGAAAAGGCGATTCACCAGTTGGTTGCTGATGCAGGCCATGATACCGACCAAGTCAAAGCGACGGATGAGGTATATGCTACGATCCATGGTTGCTGCAAGTACCGCGACGGAGCAAGTTGTTCAGGCGACGGTCAACAGAATCACGAAGAACACGATTGATTTCGAGTAACTTCATGCACATGAGACTCGCCCTTCTGATGTGTCTGGTGCTAGCAACACTTCCCTTGTTTGCTCAAAATGGCGGGTCGCTGAGAGGGAAGGTTTTGGTCGTCGAACATTCGGATCATTCAACGGCACCGGGACAAGAGGGCCAAGTTCCCGAATACATCGGATTGCCCGGGGCATATGTGAGATGGGCCCATGACATGTCTTCCACTACCGTGTCGGACGGGTTTGGATTTTTCAAACTACCAATGGCAAATCTGGGCGACACCCTGCTCGCGAGTATGTTGGGCTATGAGACTGCTGGCTGGATTTATGACGGGTCTTCGTATGTGGACATCCCATTGATAGCAGGAGTTGATTTGGAAGCAGCGGAGGTGGTGGAGCGGAAGTCGGCGACGCAATTCTCTTTGTTGTCTCCATTGGATGTGCAATCCTTGAACCGAAAGGAGTTGGCCAAAGCGGCCTGTTGCAACCTTTCCGAAGCGTTTGAGACCAATGCGTCGGTGGATGCATCCTTCACCGATGCTGTGACGGGTACGCGTCAAATTCGCATGTTGGGTTTGGATGGGAAATACAGCCAAATTCAGGTGGACAACTTGCCGGGGCCACGGGGCTTGAGTGCTGTTCGCGGCCTGCTCTTTATTCCGGGGGATTGGGTCAATGAAATCCACATAAGCAAGGGAGCGGGAACAGTGACACAGGGCTACGAGAGCATTACGGGTCAAATCAATGTAGCATTGAAGAACCCGGAAACGGCAGATCCTTATCACGTCAACTTGTATGTGAATGGATCAGGCCGAAAGGAGTTCAACTATATCAGTCGTCATGACATCAGCCGCCGTTGGAGTACAGCTGTGCTCATTCATGGACTGCACAACGAGCAAGCCAACGACCGAAATGAGGATGGCTTTTTGGACACGCCGATGCAGCGAAATTTTGTGGGACGCAGCGAATGGAAATTAAAAGGAGACCGAGGGATTCGTGGTGAATATGCGGCGACGTATGTGAATACAGCGGCCGTTGCAGGCCAGAAGACCGCTTTTGGCAATGCGGAGAATTGGGGTCAGATGACAGGCCGAATGGATAGCTTGGCCGGTCCTTGGTCGGCGGTCACTGCCATCGAGCGAACGGAGTTGTCAGCGAAGACGGGCTTTGTGTTTCCCGATGCGGAA
Organism: Flavobacteriales bacterium; assembly: GCA_016777435.1. Lineage (GTDB taxonomy): Bacteria > Bacteroidota > Bacteroidia > Flavobacteriales_D > Sanyastnellaceae > UA16. The sequence goes on along the minus strand of JADHRK010000003.1, from coordinate 1,650 downwards.
TGGCGAACCATCGGCACCCAATTTAATTACTACAACCATTTTCACCAGCAACGCTTCGGTAAAAACCAATACGAGGGCACGGAGCTATTTTTCAGAGGCAACGTTTTGTATGCCGACATTTTTGGAAGTACCGACCGGAATTACACGCTAGGAGCGACCTACGTTTACAATTCATTTGACGAATCATTTGCCGTGAATGACACATTGCAGATCGCCATGGACCGGACCGAGAGTGTTCCGGGAGTGTTTTTTGAATACACGTGGAATCCGAATGAACGCTGGAGTGTGATTGGCGGTCTGCGCTACGACGAGCACAACTTGTTTGGGCGGTTTTTAAGCCCGCGGCTCCACGCCCGCTGGAGTGCGACTGAAAACACATCCATCAAAGTGGTTGCTGGTAAAGGGTACCGCACGTCCAACCATTTCATGGAGCAGCTTGGGTCGTGGGCGAGTCAACGGCAATGGAATTGGAACGTGTATGGAACAACGGTGCCAGAAGAAGCCATCAACGTTGGCTTGAATGTCACCAGCAAATTCCGACTGAATTACCGAGAGGCGACGCTTACATTAGATGGTTATAGCACTCAATTTCAGAATAAATTAGTGGTGGATTTGGATCGAAGCACGGGTGCTATCGATTTGTATGCGCTGAATGGTCAATCATTTGCCAATTCAGCTCAAGCTGAATTCAATTGGGATGTACACCGTCACTGGGATATGCGGCTGGCCTACCGTTGGGTCAACGCCCACACGGACCGAGCATTCGGCAATCCCACTCAGGATCCTTTTGTTTCAAAGCATCGGGCTTTCGGTCAGTTTAGCTATGCTTCACAGCTCAACGAGCGAGAAGGGCAGTGGCGAACCGATTTCACATGCCAATGGATAGGTGCGCAGCGCTTGCCGCTTACGACCGAGAATCCGGAAGCCTTTCAGCGTCCCGACATTGCGCCTGATTTCTTTCAAATCAATGCCCAAGTGACACGGCAGTTTTCACCGGAGTTTTCCATTTATGCTGGGGTAGAGAATGCCCACAATTACAAGCAAGATCGCCCCATTATCGCGGGAGATTACAATCTCGAATCCGTATCTCAAACAGACTTCGATCAATACTTTGATGCCAGCTTGGTATACGGGCCGATTTTTGGACGGATGCTATACGCGGGATTGCGCTGGGGGATACTGACACCGAAAGTCAACGACTGATTGAGGGAAAGCGTCATCCGGTCCGCATCGATCGCTTGAGCATGCCTCCCCCACTTCTTGCTCCGATGGTCAAACGCCGTTGGGATGCTGAGGCATTGTTGGGACGCCCTTCCTTTACAGGCATGCCATCTTCGGAATACCGCGGATCTGAGATATAGGCCAGTTTTTCCATAAACAACGCTTCTACGTGAAGGCAATTGAACTCTTCTCGAACAGGGCCACGAATGCGGTAAATCCCCCTGCCCCGAAAGCCGTATTGCTTCAATGAGGGGGGGAAATGTACCGTGTCAATCCACTGGCCTTCTACATCTACAAAGCAGCCGAAGGCCATGCGTTCACGCCGCGCTGTTTGCGTTTCTTTGACGGTGACCAAGTACCCTATGACATCAACGGTCTTTCCAATGCAATCGGAGAGCGCTTCACTGCGCACAGCATTTTCCAATTGCC
>JADHRK010000065.1 GCA_016777435.1 Flavobacteriales bacterium | reverse complement strand
AACGGCGGCCGTAACTATAACGGTCCTAAGGTAGCGAAATTCCTTGTCGGGTAAGTTCCGACCTGCACGAATGGTGTAACGATCTGGGCACTGTCTCAGCCATGAGCTCGGTGAAATTGTAGTATCGGTGAAGATGCCGGTTACCCGCTACGGGACGAAAAGACCCCGTGAACCTTTACTATAGCTTCGCATTGGTATTGGATAATTAATGTGTAGGATAGGACGGAGACATTGAAGCGGCCACGCTAGTGGTTGTGGAGTCGCCCTTGAAATACGTCCCTTTAATTATCTGATGCCTAACCCTACCGGGGACATTGCGTGGTGGGTAGTTTGACTGGGGTGGTCGCCTCCCAAAGAGTAACGGAGGCTTCTAAAGGTTCCCTCAGAACGGTCGGCAATCGTTCGCAGAGTGTAATGGCATAAGGGAGCTTGACTGTGAGACTTACAAGTCGACCAGGTACGAAAGTAGAGCATAGTGATCCGGTGGTTCCGCATGGAAGGGCCATCGCTCAAAGGATAAAAGGTACTCCGGGGATAACAGGCTGATCCCTCCCAAGAGCTCACATCGACGGAGTGGTTTGGCACCTCGATGTCGGCTCGTCACATCCTGGGGCTGGAGAAGGTCCCAAGGGTTGGGCTGTTCGCCCATTAAAGTGGCACGCGAGCTGGGTTCAGAACGTCGTGAGACAGTTCGGTCTCTATCTATTGTGGGCGTTCAAGACTTGAGTGGACCCGTTCCTAGTACGAGAGGACCGGAATGGACATACCTCTGGTGTATCAGTTGTGGCGCCAGCTGCATCGCTGAGTAGCTATGTATGGATGAGATAAGCACTGAAAGCATCTAAGTGCGAAACTTACCACAAGATGAGGTCTTGTTGAGGGTCGTTGAAGACTACAACGTTGATAGGCCGCAGGTGTAAAGGCAGTGATGTCACAGCCGAGCGGTACTAATTACCCAAAAGCTTATAAAGGCTAGTTTTTCTACCAATATGTTCTCATTTGATGAGACAGACCGAGATCGCTCGGAATCCCTGTCCATCATGTCGTTTAGGTGTCTATTGCGGTGCGGTCCACCTCTTCCCATTCCGAACAGAGAAGTTAAGCCCACCAGCGCAGATGGTACTGCTTTCGCGGGAGAGTATGTCGACGCCGTTCTTAGGGCCCTCTTCGGAGGGCCCTTTTTTTGTCTTCACATTTTGAAAGTGCGTTCTCCATTCAATTAGTAGCTTCGAAGTCATGAATAATTTGGTAGCCATAGTGGGACGTCCCAATGTCGGGAAGTCTACAATGTTCAATCGTTTGACGGAGACAAAGGATGCCATCATAGATCCTACGAGCGGAACTACGCGTGACCGCAAGTACGGTCGTGCGGAATGGATTGGCCGACAGTTCACGGTTATTGACACAGGCGGTTGGATCACAAAGAGTGATGATGCATTTGAGGCAGCTATTCGCGCGCAGGTTCAAATAAGTATTGAAGAAGCAGCTGTCATTGTCTTTATGGTAGATTCTCAAACAGGTCTCACAGACTTGGATGAAGACATCGCACGTTTGCTGAGAAAGAGTGGGAAAGAGGTTGTTTTGGCGTGTAATAAAGTGGACACTGCTTCACACGATACCTTCTCGTCCGAGTTTTACAAATTGGGTCTCGAATCAGCGGTGCATCCGGTGAGTTCATCCAGTGGTTATGGAACGGGTGATTTTTTGGATGCGTTGGTCGCATTGCTTCCAGCCGAGCCGATTACTGAGGAAACGGGCGTACCGAAGTTCGCTGTCGTTGGAAAGCCAAACGTTGGAAAGAGCACGTTGATTAATACATTGGTCGGCAATGAGCGCAATATTGTCACGGACATTGCTGGAACGACACGTGATAGTGTTCACACCGATTTCAACCTTTACGGTTTTGACTTTGAGTTGATCGATACAGCTGGATTGCGGAGAAAAAAGCAGATTGAAGACCAATTGGAGTTTTATAGCACGGTGAGAACCATTCGTTCCATTGAACAAAGTGACGTTTGCTTGCTTTTATTGGATGCTCAAAATGGAATGGAACGCCAGGACCAAGCCATCTTTTGGCAAGTGGTAAACAGCTACCGTGGAGTGGTAATTCTGGTCAATAAATGGGATTTGATATCGAAGGATACCGATACCATGAAGGAATTTGAAGCTTCCATTCGGGAAAAGATTGCTCCATTCACAGATGTTCCCATTGTTTTCACCTCCAACCTCACCAAGCAACGCATCTTAAAAGCGTTTGAGGTGGCGATGGCGGTTTTTGAAAACCGCAAGCGCAAGATTTCCACGAGTCAACTGAATGACTTTTTGCTGCCGATCATGAAGAATCAGCCCCCGCCGATGTACAAAGGGAAAATGGTGCGAATCAAATACGTGACTCAAATACAGTCGCAAACTCCAACATTCGCTTTTTACTGCAATCTCCCTCAGTACGTGAAGGATCCGTACAAGCGATTCTTGGAGAATCACATTCGGTCGGAATACAATTTATCCGGTGTGACCATCCGTCTGTTTTTCCGTGAAAAATAGGATTGTCTCGGCCTTAGGGCGAAGCCTATCGTTTAGCGAAAGCTAACCTTTCCAGTAGCTACATCGTAGATGGCTCCGGCGATGAGAATGGTTCCATCGGCCTCCATCGACCGAAGAATATCACTTTCCTTTCGAATGCGATCGCAAACCAAGTCCACGTTGCTTGCGACACAGCGATCAATGGCTGCATCAGACGGGTTGTCGCCTACTTCGGAACGGATGGCAGTTACAGCCGGCTCTATGCGTTGAAGAAGTCCAGTGAGGTTTCCGTCTTCGAGTTGGGCGTAAGTGCCCTTAACGGCGCCACATTGGGTGTGACCAAGAACCAAAATTGCTTTGGAGCCCGCGTACTTGCATGCGTATTCCAATGAGCCTAAAATGTCTCCATTGACGGTGTTACCTGCTACGCGAGCCACGAATAGATCACCGATTTCAGCATCAAATAGTTCTTCAATTGGGGCTCTGCTGTCGATGCATCCCAGCACGGCGGCGAAAGGTGCTTGGCCACTGGCGGCGCCTTCGAGCAAGGCTTTTCGTTCGCGTTTCACGGATTTCAGACTTGCAAAACGGTCATTTCCCGCTCTGAGCAAGTCCATGGCATCTGTGGCGCTCAGGCTCTGCTGGAATTCGGGTGTGATTGTGCCTTGCAATTGAAGGTAGTTGTCAATTCGGGTCATTGTGGGCTTTGTTTGCTATTCTGAACGCAAAAATAGGATGCACTTTGATGATTAGCCGAATGTTGAATCTTAAAAATATTCAAATTGCGGCACAGCGTTTAAAATACAGCCCGTGCGATTTCCGCTGTAGGATTGGCCTTGCCCATCGTGTAGAAGTGAAGGACCGGAACGTTAGCCGCCTTGAGATCTTTGGCTTGCCGTATACACCAGGCCACTCCTGCTTCTTTGACTGCCTCTTTCGAAGTGGCATTCTCCACCATCCGCACCAATTCATCGGGCATATTCACATGAAAATTCTGGGGCAATGAAGTCAATTGACGCTTTGTAGTAAGGGGCTTCAATCCGGGGATGATGGGGATTTCAATCCCATGTTCTCGGCACTTTGAAACAAAATCAAAGTAAGCTTGATTGTCAAAGAACATCTGGGTGATGATGTACTCCGCCCCATCCTCAACTTTTCGTTTCAGCCATCGGAGGTCACTGGATAAATTGGGCGCTTCGAAATGCTTTTCGGGGTACCCAGCAACTCCGATGCAGAAATCAGTAGCATTTGAATTTTTCAATTCGGAGTCCAAGTACTTGCCACGATTCATATCGGCCACTTGATTCACCAGATCGATCGCATAACTGTGTCCATCGGCTTCACCCTTGAACCTTCCTTCCCCTCGGATGGGATCTCCCCGGAGCACGAGAACGTTTTCTACGCCCACAAAATCAAGATCAATCAAGGCATTCTCCGTTTCCTCTTTGGAGAATCCACCACAGATGATGTGGGGTACAGTATCCAGGTTGTATTTGTGACTGATGGCAGCGCAAATCCCCACTGTTCCGGGTCGTTTTCGGACCGTTCGCTTTTTCAAAAGACCCCCGGTCATTTCCCGGTACAGGTATTCTTCCCGATGGTAAGTTACGTCGACGAAAGCGGGGTTGAACTCCAAGAGCTGCTCCACCGTTCCATGGATTTGTTGGATGTTTTCGCCTTTCAATGGGGGAAGCAATTCAAAGCTAAAAAGCGTCTCCTTTGCTTCCGAAATGTGTTGTGTGATTTTCATGCGTCAAGTAGATTGGCGGACAACCAACGCTTCATGCTCGCAACGGGGAGATTTCTCCGTTGAGCTAGATCATTGATTTGGTCATCAGCGATGAGCCCAACTCCCAAATAGCGTGATTCAGGATGGGCGAAATAATATCCTGAAACGGCTGAAGCCGGTTGCATGGCCAGTGTTTCGGTGAGTGTGGCCTCAACAGTATTCTCCGCGTCGAGCAATGTCCAGATTTGCTTTTTATCCAAATGGTCAGGGCAAGCCGGATAGCCGGGTGCCGGCCGGATGCCTTGGTATTGTTCTTTGATCAGGGCTGCGTTGCTGAGGGATTCCTCCGGCGCGTATGCCCACGTTTCACGACGAACTTTTTGATGCAGCCATTCCGCCAATGCTTCCGCAAGTCGATCACCCACGGCTTTGATCAAAATTGCCTCGTAATCATCGCCTTCTGTCGCCTGATGGTTGGCCAACGTGTCGATGCCATGAACGGCAACAGCAAAGCAACCGAGGTAATCACAGGGCGCTTGGCCTGGGGCGATGAAATCTGCCAAGGAACGTTGAACGCCGTCGCGTTGGTCGATTTGCTGCCTTAAAAATTCAAACTGACCGCATGCGCGCGCTGGATCGCTGGAATCGAACAACGCAATGGTTTCATCTCCGCTGCGGGCGGCGGGGAAAATTCCGTGGATGGCCTTCATGGCTATGCCTGATGGATCGCGTTCCCATTGGTCCAGCATGCGCTGCGCATCATCGTAGAGTTTTTGCGCTTCGACTCCAACGATTTCATCGTTCAATATCCGTGGAAAAGCACCGGCCAAGCCCCATGATCGGAAGAACGGCGACCAGTCGATGAAAGCGCGAACTGCTGCGATGGAAGGCTCATCCACAGGTTGAATTCCTAGATTTTTTGGAGGCACAATGGAGCTGAAGTCCAATTGCGGTGCTCTTCCCTGGGCCTCCTCCAAGCTGACTAGTTTTTTTCTGGCGCGGTCGCGTTGGTATTGGATTCGAACCTTGGCATAATCCGCTGCGATGCCTTCCGCAAATGCTGCCTGTTGTTCTTTGGAAATTAATGCGGACACAGCTGGAACGGCGCGCGATGCGTCGTTGACGTGAACGACTGGGGAATCGATATGTGGCGCAATCTTTACAGCGGTGTGCACCCGCGACGTCGTTGCGCCTCCAATCAATAACGGGGTTTGAATGTTCCGGCGTTTCATTTCCGCCGCAACGTCGATCATTTCTTCCAAAGATGGTGTGATTAGGCCACTGAGCCCGATGATATCCACCTCCCGCCGCACGGCTTCTTCCAATATTTGTTCCTTTGGGATCATCACGCCCATGTCGATGACCTCATAGCCATTGCAAGCGAGCACGACGCTTACAATGTTTTTCCCGATGTCATGGACATCTCCTTTGACGGTAGCGAGCAACACCTTTCCAGCGCCTTTTCGGGCACCGGATTTGGCTTTTTCCTCCTCGAGGTAAGGGGTGAGGTAAGCAACTGCTCGTTTCATGACACGGGCACTCTTGACCACTTGGGGCAGGAACATTTTTCCCGATCCAAACAAGTCGCCAACCACGTTCATGCCATCCATGAGTGGGCCTTCAATCACCCGAAGGGGCGAACCAATGGTCGATCTTGCTTCTTCGGTGTCTTCCTCAATGCAATCCGTGATTCCTTTTACCAGGGAATGTTCTAACCGCTTTTCGAGGGGCAGTTCGCGCCACGCATCGGTTGTTTTCTCTCGCTCATTTCCCTTGGATTCGACGGTTGCAGCAAAGGCAAGGAGTCTTTCCGTGGCATCCTCCCGGCGATCGAGGAGAACGTCTTCGACGCGCTCGAGCAGGTCGTTGTGGATGCTGTCGTAAACCTCCAGCATGGTAGGGTTGACAATGCCCATGTCCATTCCCGCTTGAATACCGTGGTAGAGGAAGGCGGAGTGCATGGCCTCACGCACACTGGGATTCCCACGAAAGGAGAAGCTTACATTTGAGACGCCTCCACTGACGTGGGTGCCCGGTAGATTTTTCCGAATCCATCGAGTGGCCTCGAAGAAGTCAATGGCATTGCGTCGATGCTCATCCATGCCCGTGGCCACAGGGAAAACATTCGGGTCGAAGATGATGTCTTCAGGCGGGAATCCAACCTGTTCGGTGAGCAACACATAGGCGCGTTGGCAAATTTCAATCCGACGCTCATAATTGTCGGCTTGCCCTTGTTCGTCAAACGCCATGACAACCGTTGCAGCGCCATAGCGACGAATTAAGCGAGCTTGGCGGAGAAATTCAGCCTCGCCCTCTTTCATGGAAATGGAGTTCACCACGCATTTGCCCTGTGCAACTTTGAGGCCGGCTTCGATGATGGACCACTTGGAGGAGTCAATCATGATGGGGACCCGAGCGATGTCGGGTTCAGCAGCAATCAAATTCAGAAACGTGGTCATGGCAAGTTCCCCATCGATGAGGCCTTCGTCCATATTTACATCAATGATTTGGGCGCCGCCTTCCACCTGCTCGCGTGCAATGGCAAGCGCATCGTCGTATTGCTCTTCTCGAATAAGACGCGCAAACCGACGACTTCCCGTCACATTGGTGCGTTCACCGACGTTTACGAAGTTGGATTCCGGTGTCACAATCAGCGGCTCTAGTCCGGAAAGTTTTAGCGGTCGATAGGCGGTGGATGTGCTCATATGGCGTCGCTTAATGGGGCATGCAGGCCACGTGGTGGGAACGACTCAGCCACGTCAGCAATGGCTCGGATGTGCTCCGGTGTTGTGCCGCAGCATCCGCCCATGACATTGATCCATCCCCGTTCCAAGAATGGAAGCACCGCGTTGGCCATCGCGCGGGGATCTTGATCGTATTCGCCCATTTCATTGGGGAGTCCCGCATTGGGATAAGCGCTCACCCGAAAAGGGGCCTTGTTCGCAAGGACTTCCAGGTAAGGAGTCAATTGTTCGGCTCCGAGCGCGCAATTCAGGCCAATGCTGAACAAAGGCATGTGCTCCATGGAAATTAAGAAGGCTTCGGTTGTTTGTCCGCTCAAGGTTCGTCCCGAGGCATCAGTGATCGTGCCCGAGATCATGATCGGCAGTTCACTTCCTACTTCGTCGAAGGCTTCGTGCACGGCAAACAGCGCTGCTTTGGCATTGAGCGTGTCGAAGATGGTTTCGATGAGCAGTAGATCGGCTCCCCCAGCAATCAACCCCAGTGCTTGTTCACGGTAAGAGGCCACGAGTTCGTCAAATGTGATGGCTCGGAAACCGGGGTTGTTGACGTCGGGGGAAAGGGAAGCGGTTTTGTTGGTTGGCCCCAAGGCCCCCGCGACAAACCTCACGCGTTCAGGGGTGGAGAGCGCATCTGCTGCCTTGCGTGCGGCTTTCGCTGAAGCTTCATTCAATTCAAAGGCCAGTGCTTGAAGTCCATAATCGGCCTGGGCAATGGAGGTTGAGCTGAAGGTGTTGGTTTCCACAATGTCGGCACCGGCCTCGAGGTATGCTCGGTGAATGCCTTCGATCACTTCAGGCTGAGTAATGGACAGCAAGTCGTTGTTCCCTTTGAGTGGGTCGGAATGTTGGGTGAAGCGCTTGCCTCGGAAATCTTCCTCGGTCAGACGATGCTGTTGAATCATGGTGCCCATTGCACCGTCCAAAACAAGGATGCGTGAGGACGCTGCAGAGTGGAGCAGCGACGTGCGGTGAGCAATGGATGCAGCAGAAGGGTAAGCAGTCGATTCCGAGGAGGCCATGTGCATTTAAATTACGGGTCGCTTGCACAAAAGCCGGACGGTATACCGTCAGGTATGCTCATCTTTCCTTCGGACATGTCCTCAGGTAGGATGCGGCACCCGGCCTCATTCCCGGGTTGCCAAGACTTCATTGGGCCAATTCCCTCCGTCTTTCGCGATAAGCAATGCAAATATAAAATTTGAATGCGAGAGAAAAAACTCCTGTGCTAACTTTAGCATATCTTATCATGAGCTATTTCTTTACCTCCGAGTCCGTTTCTGAAGGACATCCCGATAAAGTTGCTGACCAGATTAGCGACGCATTGATCGATCAATTTTTGGCCTTTGACCCGACTTCGAAAGTGGCATGTGAAACACTTGTCACCACAGGCCAGGTCATTTTGGCGGGAGAGGTTAAAAGCAGCGCTTACCTCGATCTACAATCCATCGTTAGGCAGGTGATTAGTCGAATCGGTTACACCAAAAGCGATTACATGTTTGAGGCGCAATCGTGCGGTGTCTTGAGTGCCATTCACGAGCAATCCAAAGACATCAACCAAGGTGTAGAACGGGCCAACCCCGAAGACCAAGGTGCCGGTGATCAAGGCATGATGTTCGGTTATGCGTGCCGAGAAACGGCCAATTACATGCCGCTTCCTCTTGACTTGTCTCACCGGCTGCTTCAGGAACTCGCGGCCATCCGCCGGGAGTCCCCGAGCCCGATGCCGTATTTGCGTCCCGATTCGAAGTCGCAGGTGACCATCCAATATGCGGATGACAATACGCCTGAACGCATTGAAGCCATTGTGGTCTCCACACAGCACGACGACTTTGATAGTGAAGCAGCGATGCTCACCAAGATCCGTCATGATGTGAAGGATATTTTGATCCCGCGCGTCAAAGCACAAATGGGAACGGATGTACAAGCGTTATTTGGAGATGATATTGAGTTGCACGTGAATCCTACTGGAATCTTCGTGATCGGCGGTCCGCACGGAGATACAGGCCTTACCGGTCGGAAAATCATCGTGGACACCTACGGCGGCCGTGGTGCACACGGGGGCGGAGCGTTCAGCGGAAAAGATCCGTCCAAAGTGGACCGATCAGCCGCATACGCCGCCCGTTACATTGCCAAAAACTTGGTGGCTGCGGGTGCTTGTGATGAGGTGCTGGTTCAGTTGGCTTATGCCATTGGAGGTGCCGAGCCGGTTGGTTTCTATGTCCACACGTACGGTACGAGCCGCGTGGACATGAACGATGGGGAATTGGCGGAAGCGATTCGTCCGCTCTTTCCGACAAAGCCA
>JADHRK010000064.1 GCA_016777435.1 Flavobacteriales bacterium | reverse complement strand
CATAACAGGATCCTCAAATGACGTCAAGTCAATGATGGGAGAGACAAGGGTTGTCTTTCCTGCATCTACGTCGTTCGCGCCAATGCCATCATTGACGCCCGGGTTGAGACCGGTAATGAACGCATACCCCGCGAGGCCAATGGTATGGTCCGATGTTGGTGCCACGATGGTCGAAGGATCGTTCATTTCAGCATATGACCCCACTGGAATGGACTCCTCCCAGGTACCCGTAGTGGCGTTGTCAATGCCGGGAAGTCCTGTGGTCCATCCACCAAAGTCAGAATACTCATCCGAATCATTGATGAGCATTGGCTCGACTCCGATAAGGACATAATTGGGCAAATTGGGATACGGCACATTGGCCGCTGCAAAAGGCGTTACCGCTGCGATGCCACCAAAGTCATCTGTGATGCCCATGTAGTAGGCGACCACGCTGCCTTCGTCCTGTGCAGGAATGGAAGCGGTGAACGTTGATGAGCCCTCCTCATTGTCCATTTCAACTTCCGTCCATTCGCCACCGGCTTCCGTTCGGTACCAGAGGCGGACCGCATCAAAATAGAGGTTGTATGGAAACACGATTTCCGTTTCAGCTTCAATGACCAACGTTTCCTCTGCCGGAGCAAATTCCACCGGTGCGTGATCAATCTCCGCATAAGAGAAGACGGAAATGCCATGGATGTCGAAGCCTTCTACAATGGCTGCTGCATTCGGCGTGCCGTTGCTCAAGTCGCCGTCATCGTCATCTGCTTGCAACACATCGATCAAAACGTCTGTGTAGGCCTGTCCTTCGTTGCCGTTTTGAACGGTCGCTTGGAGTCCCGGATACGCATCAATGAACAAGGCCATCGTCGCATCCCAATCCCCTCCCATCAATAAATGGGTGTCATACCACGCCCCGCAAATGATTTCGCCATCCGCGTGGACTTGCCCTACCAAATCTTCCGGATACACCTTTGGCTCCGCGTCATACTTGCGGATGCCGTCTTCGTTATCCGTATAAAATCCTTTTCCAATTTCGGCGATGTCGCCCAAACTCATGGCCCATAAATCGGCATATCCTTCGTTCATGGCGCCATTATTGAATCCAGCACCGAGCGAATTGTAGAAATAGTCATTGATTCCATGGCCGTATTCGTGCCAGACCACATCAGCGATTAAGGAAGTTGGATTGCATCCACCTCCGGTATCGTAAAAATTGACACTGATGCCATCATAGAATGAATTGCACTCTCCTTCTACATCAATGTTCGTCGTCATTGAAAAGTCCAAGGCCGTGAAATTGGGCATGTAGGATTTCATGTGCTCATGAATCAGTGAGACCGAACGATACGCTGATCGCTCCTTGATGTTGCCCAAGTCATCGAGGTTCAGGTCGTTGTAGCCGTCTTCAAACTGAACCCCTACTTGCGGGGTTGCACCATTGGTGTAAACCGTACTCCAAGATCCTGAAAGCTCGACCAGCGTGAACTGGGAGCCAGATGCGCTGCTGATGAAGCCGCCGTCCACATCCGTTGTCACCGCTCCGCCGTCAATGGGCAAAAACAACATTGGCAACGGCATTTCAACGGCCGCTTCGTATGGATACATTTCATTGATTGTGGACTGAATCATACCGCTAATGACCACCGCCTCCGCCGGGCGGTCCAAGCCCATCCGCTTAACAACACGTTCCGGCTTGGAATCCGATGCCGGCATGCTGACACGGCCTTCGATGTGCACCACCCGATTTTGACGCATCAACACTTCACCGCTATGCATGTCTACCCATGTTTCATACCGACGTGGAATGGCTCCAACTCGTCCATTGACGAATACCGTTTGGACCAATCGCCAATCCAACAATTCCTGGTCACCTGTTAAGGGAACCAATCGTATGGTGCCTATTTCTGGAGTGCTCCACTCATCAAGTTGCACTCCAGCAGAAGCCGCTTCTTGGAGTGCCATCTCGCTTAAGACCTCGCCACCAGGCATCTCAACATCGCGGTACCAATCTGCTCCCCACATGACCAATTGATCGTTCCACCACTTCGTTACAATCTGACCGCCTTCGACGGGGATTCCGTCTACACTCTGTTGCGCAAAAGCCCACTGGTGCCGTCCCGTCGTAGTTTGCGTGGTCCACTCTCCTTGGAATTCCACGCCAAACAATGCCAAGTCGTTCGCAACAAATGAGTTTGCCTTTTGCGCAATGCCGGCGCCTGCGATTTCAATAGCCGGACCAAAAGCCCGGTGCGGCAAACCTGTCCGCGGACTCATGATTGACCGCCATTTCGGGTGATTCAATGACCAATCTGCCCATCCCGACTGAATTCTCAATATTGCCTGTTCTTGCTCTTCTGGCAATGCATCTTTGGCTTCCAAACGAACCTCAAATGGATCCGTGGAAAGCGAAGGCGTATGGATAGGAAGTAGCCCTCCCTGAGCGGAAGCCATGGAGGCGAATGCAATGGAAAAGCAAAGGAAAAGATTACGATAAAGCATGGTGCTTGTTTTCAATTGGTGTAGACAGTCGCTGCAAATAAAACCACTTGTTTTGCATCTTTGTTGCTGCTCATGGAAAAAATTTCAAATATTGGTCTAGGATTGGCACTTTTGTGCTTGAGTTGCACACTCCCCGCTTGCCACCGAGGTCTTCAATCCCCTGAAGAGCTCATTTGGAATGAGCACCGGACTCCCGACTATTCAAATCCAGAAGAATGGTCGGCACTTCCGGGCCGAGAAGATACTGCGGACGATCTTCCGAAAAATTTACCCAAAGATGCTATTGTGTATGATGAAGAGGAATTGCCTGTCGATGTCTTTTTCATTTATCCTACGCAATATTTCGAAGGCCAATGGTGGAATGCCTCATTGGACGACAAGGCAATCAATCAAGTCACCGATGATTACCCCATGAGGCTTCAAGCAAGCGCCTTTCAAATGGGGGGTAAGTTGTACGCCCCACGCTACCGGCAAGCGCACATAGGGGTATTCACATGGCAAGACAGCACCAGCTATGCCGCCATTGAACTGGCATATGCCGATGTCAAGGCTGCGTTTCAACATTACCTCACCCACTGGAACGATGGTCGAAAAATCATGCTTGCGGGTCACAGCCAAGGCAGCTGGCACATGCGCTGGTTGCTCCAAGAGTTTTTCGATGACCAACCCCTTCAGTCCAAACTCGTTGCGGCATACGGACCGGGTTTCGACTGGTATGCTTCAGATTTTAAATCCATTCCCGAATGCACAGCACCGGACCAGGTGGGCTGCGCTTGCTCCTGGATGACGTATGGAGGGTCTTACAAACCCCCTTGGTTGGGGTACAAAAAGGAAGACCCTATCTGCACCCACCCCATCACCTGGGATCGGTCTGCACCTCGCAACGACCAATCAGAGCATGAAGGAGTAGTGCTTTCCAAGATGAAATTTGCTCACGAGCAAGCGCTTGTGGCAACCGTCGACGGTGGTGTTTTGAGCTTAGAGCAACCTGACGTTCCCTTCGGCAAGCAATTGCAACGCGACAATTGGCACATCGGCGACATCAATCTTTTCTGGATGAACATTCGCGAGAATGCTCGTTTGCGCGCAGTGCAAGACTTCTGACCACACGCAGCGCGCATGACAACACCCCTTAGAATGCACCTGAGATCCGTTTAATTGACGATTAACACGTGTAACATATCGCTCAGGAGGTTTTTTCATGTTATTTTATTATCTTTAGACACAACCAAAGCCGTTTCGAATGACCAACTTGAAAGACTTTTTACCTCAGCACATCCATGGGATTATTGTGTTATGTGCCATTTCCACAATCATAGGGTTGTCGAGTGTTCGAGCACAAGTCGCATCCGGTGATCCATGCAATGGCATACCCTACAATATTGATGCAGACTGCAGTGGCGCGATAAATACCCAGGATTTATTGTTATTCCTCCCCTACATCGGCTTCGACTTTACCGCAGACATTGATTCCTTGAGCCTTGACTTGGAATATGCCAACGACACACTGTTTTTATTGAACCTCAGTGGCGCATTGATTGATGCTGTGGAACTCGGTTTTGTTGACGGCATTGACGGCGCTCAGGGACCGCAGGGTGAGCCCGGCATGGACGGCGCCCAAGGCGCCCAAGGTGAGCCAGGCATGGACGGCGCTCAGGGACCGCAAGGTGAGCCCGGAATGGATGGCGCTCAGGGACCGCAAGGCGCAAGTGCTTATGAAGTATGGCTTGACCATGAGGGTTCTGGAACCATCGAAGAATTTTTGATCAGTTTAGTCGGTGAGACAGGGCCACAAGGCGAGCCCGGCTTGGACGGCGCTCAAGGATCGCAAGGCGAGCCCGGCTTGGACGGCGCTCAAGGACCGCAAGGGGAGCCCGGAATGGACGGTGCCCAAGGCCCGCAAGGTGAGCCCGGAATGGACGGTGCCCAAGGCCCGCAAGGTGAGCCCGGAATGGACGGAGCGCAAGGACCGCAAGGTGAGCCCGGAATGGACGGAGCGCAAGGACCGCAAGGTGAGTCCGGAATGGACGGTGCTCAAGGCGCCAGTGCATACGAAATTTGGCTGAGCCTTGGAAACACGGGCAGCGAACAAGATTTCCTTGATTATCTATCCGGAAATGCTGCTTTTGCACCTTCCACACATGGGGTATTTGACTCAGAATCAAACGGATCAATTTTTGTCATTGAGCATGCAACATCTACGCTGTCCATTGAGCTGTGGGGCTCCTCCGGAGGTGATGGTGGCGATATTTGTGGCTCCATGCCGGGTCAGGCAGATTGTTCGCTTTGCAACGCGGAGGGCGGTACGGGTGGCGCGGCATTGAAACTCCTAAGCATGGTCTATAACCTTGCGAACGGAGATACTTTGCAATTGATTGAAGGGGACATGGGAAGCGCAGGTGAACTGGTTTCTTGCGAAGTGGGATCAACGGGGTGGGTGGATTGGAATTGCGGTCCCGCTGCAAATGGGGAAGATGGAGGCATCACCCAATTGCTGCTCAATGGCAACGTCATCGCAGAAATATCGGGCGGTTTGGCGGGGACAGGAGCTTGCATTGGTTGCCAAGGAGATGGATGCTTTGCCGGCGAAGAGGGAGCGAGCGGAGCGTTGCAATCGATTGCACCTTGGGTTTCCGTACTTTCCACCGAAACCTTGGATGCGCCCACTGGATCCCGTATGGTTCTGAGGTACTGATTCCAAAATCACTCGTTAACTTGCGGCGCGTGGGACCCATGTTCCTTAGCAGCCCATGAAAGTCTCTGGATTTACATTCATTCGAAATGGCATCGATTACGATTATCCCATCGTAGAAGCCATTCAGTCCATTCTTCCCATTTGCGACGAAGTGGTCGTGGCGGTTGGTAAGTCAGAAGACGACACGCTCTCCTTGATCCAATCCATCGATTCCAAGCGCATTCGCATCATCGAAACCGTCTGGGATGATGCGCTAAGAGAAGGTGGGCGTGTACTTGCCATGGAAACGGACAAAGCACTCGCCGCAGTAGCACCCGACACCGACTGGTGCCTTTACATTCAAGGCGATGAAGTCCTGCATGACGAGGGGCACGCAAGCCTTCGCCAAGCCATGCAAGACAACCTCCATCGCTCTGACATTGATGGCCTTTTATTCCCATATCGCCATTTTTATGGATCCTACGATTATGTGGGAGCCAGTAGCAAATGGTACCGAAATGAAATTCGCGCAATCAAACCAAAGCGTGGGATATTCTCATTCCGCGATGCGCAGGGGTTTCGCAAACCTCCCAACCAAAAATTGCGCGTTGCACGGGTAAACGCTTTCATGCACCATTACGGCTGGGTCAAGGAGCCCGAGGCGATGCAACGCAAGCAGGAAAACTTCCATAAAATGTGGCACGATGATCGCTGGATCAACGAGCATGTTCTGGCTGCTGAGGCGTATGATTATGGCAGAGATGTGAGTCAATTGGCCCTGTTCGAGGGAACACATCCGATCGTGATGAGGCCGCGCGTCCAACGTCAAAATTGGACCTTCGACACGGACATCTCAATCGATCGCCGCACTCCAAAAGATCGCTTCAAATCATTTTGCTATGAGCGGCTTGGAATCGAGCTCGGTTACAAGAACTATCTTGCGGCGCGATAACGGCAACACTTAAAGCAGCAGAACATGGCAATGATTGAAGAATTGGAACGCTCAGGCAATTGGTTATTCCGTGGACGCTCTTATTTCCCTCTGGTTCTCTATGTATTGTTGGCTGTGGTCATTGGCTTGGGATGGGATCCGTTGTTTCAAACTTTCCATGTCGGCAGTGCTGTGGGGTGCATTGCCGTCTCCATGTTGGGTCAGGTCATCCGAGCCCTTACCATCGGATACACGCCCCGCGGAACATCCGGTCGCAACACCAAAGCAGGCCAAGTGGCAGAGGTTCTAAACACCCAAGGCATGTACAGCCTGGTGCGCCATCCACTCTATCTCGGTAATTTTTTCATGTGGCTGGGCATCATGATCTACGTTGGAAATGTGTGGTTCACTGTGGTATGTTGCCTGCTGTATTGGCTGTACTACGAGCGCATCATGTTTGCCGAGGAGGCCTTTTTGCGGGGAAAATTTGGCCAGGCTTATTTGGATTGGTCCGTGGACGTCCCCTCCTTCTGGCCCCGCAATCTCAAGTGGCAATCTCCTGATGTTTCATTCTCCATGCGCAATGTCTTGAAGCGAGAATACAATGGTTTTTTTGCCATTTTCCTGAGCCTAGCATTGGTATCTGTTGGCAAAACATACGTGCACGTCACCCAAGATTTAGCGGACATACTGCACCCTTTTTGGCAATACGCCCTCATCGGTTCCTTCGCAATCTTCTTCTTGCTCCGAAGTCTGAAGCGCTACAGCCGAGTGCTGCACGTCGAAGGTCGCTGACTTTTGCGGCGGCAGCTCACCATCTTCTCAGTTCAGATGCGCTCAAACTTTTCCTGACGCAAAGGCGTTTCAACACCACCGGTGTGGTCCGTGCTGTGCGGTTCAAAGAGCATGATCCATGTTTCTTCCGTGGCCAGAGGTTTGTGCTCAACTCCACGCGGCACCACGATCATTTGACCCGGCAAAAGCACCTCAATTTTATCCCTAAAATGCAATTCTAGCCGTCCCTTCACCACAAAAAACATCTCGTCCTCCTCATAGTGGGCATGCCACACAAAATCACCTTCAATTTTAGCAAGTTTGACATCCTGGCCATTCAGAGAGGCCACGATTCGGGGATTCCAGCGATCGGTGATTGCACCAAACTTCTCATTCAAATCAATGGGTTGCATCCCACGAATATCCGCAAAAAACGTGAATCGACTCAGTCACCGGAACACCAAAAACAGGAGGTCTGCAAGCAAAAGGACTTGGAGGACAAAGACCACAATGCCCATTTCCATGGCCCCCTTGTAACGGGGCTCGAAAAACAGGGCTACCAAGGTCAAGAGCGGCAGTAGCGCTGCGGACAGCCATCGAAGGGAGTAATAAGACCTCGAACCGGTCGAAGGGATTCTGCACCAATTGACCTCATCGAATACCCATGAAACGGAATACACAATGGGCATCTCTGCTGCTGCCCGCTGCGCTACTTTTTCGGATACTGAAAACGCACGATGCGTGGTAGCCACAATATGTGAGTAATGGTGGCCCCTTGCGGCGTTGTTGTACTCTTGCAATTGCCTTTGACTGCGCACAATTTTGTCATTCACTACGTTTCCAGGAAGTGCAAAATCCACAAGAATCAACAGGGCCGCGAGCACAACCACTGCATTCAAGAATGACGTTCTATTCAGTCCGTGTCCACTGGCGCGTTTCACGCGTCAAAGATGACCACCGGAATACTGAAATTGCAAAAGTCTTACCAACAATAATCGACTCACTGCCTTGGGACTGTAATTTGGACTTTTCAAATTCAAAAAACCACGCGTTATGCATTCGATCCAACACCTACTCCACATTCAACACCCCATCGAGCAAGTCTTTCGAGCCATTAGCACGCCCGACGGCTTGTGCAGTTGGTATTCACGGACCGACGACTTTACGGCGAGCGAAGGGGCCACTTTCAAAATCTATTTCGGAGAAATGGGATTCCAATTCGAGGTGGTCGAATTGATCGAAAATAAAAGGATCGCTTGGAAATGCGTGGAGGCTGCTATGCCAATTGAAGGCCACATCATGGCCTATTCACTGGACGAAAATGATGGAAAAACGAGGGTGCGATTCAAGCACGAAGGCTTTGAAGCCGCTGACGATGCGATGGCCAACATGAATTTCAGCTCTGCCAAATACCTTGAAAGCCTTCGGCAGTATTGCCAAACAGGAAATGGCGAAGCATTCGGAAGTGAGCGCTACCGCATTTGAGTTTTGCAACACGAATAGCTTGACAACTCGGAAATGAAGCTATTCTTAACGAATCAAAACAAAGCCGAGCGAATCACCCGATTCATCATCTCCCTTTTCCTCTTGCCCTCTTTCTTCATTCCCGGGCCATCCTGGTATTCCACGCTCGTGGGCTCCGTTGGTGCCATTCTTTTGTTCAATGCGCTCGTGGGAACGTGCTTCATCTATCGGCTGTTTGGAGCCAACACGTGCAAGGTGGATTGAAAGAAAAACGGCGCACCTCAATGGTACGCCGTCTGCCCGTAATGGGTGGAGAATATCGGAGTCGAACCGATGACCTCTTGCATGCCATGCAAGCGCTCTAGCCAGCTGAGCTAATCCCCCATCTTCGCTCCCTTCGAAGCGTTTGCAAATATATGCTGAATTGCTCGATGAGCCAAAGAATTCAATCCATTGACTGCGTGGCAGTTCAGCACGTTGCGGTTCAATAAACGAGAGCTGCAAACAACATTTCAAGAGCCTCATCTGAAAATACTGACGAGGTTAGTAATTACCTCAAACTTAGCCCAAACACCCCTTTACTGCCAGTCTTTTGACAGTCTTTTTGATCGAATAAAAGCTAAAATCCTCCAGCGAATTCAGTAAAAGTCAGACCCACGGGGTTCAAATAATCTGTTTCCAACTGACAGTCTTTGCGACGTCAGATATGTATTATCCCAGAGCAGTTATTCACTGGAAGAAATAACAAGTGAAATACTCCTAACAAAAAGGTATGACATATGTGGGCCCTCCCCTCTAGCTTAGGGGAACATGCT
Organism: Flavobacteriales bacterium; assembly: GCA_016777435.1. Classification (GTDB taxonomy): domain Bacteria; phylum Bacteroidota; class Bacteroidia; order Flavobacteriales_D; family Sanyastnellaceae; genus UA16. The sequence continues at coordinate 180 of JADHRK010000064.1, read as the reverse complement.
TAAAGCCTTTCCCATTTACATCACACATGGAGTACTGGAAGTCATGAGGGCGAAAGGGGGCCTCCAAAGCCCCACTGAAGCCCAACATGCAAAGCAGCTATTCCTAATCAGCTACCTAACGAGGAAAGTCCTCCAAGAAGAGGATGCAAAAAAAAGGAATGGGTACATCAATCTGAACAG
>JADHRK010000063.1 GCA_016777435.1 Flavobacteriales bacterium | reverse complement strand
CAGGAGCAATCGGCGGGAGATTCCACCGATCGAATGCGCACATCATCCAAATAAACGTATGCCCAATTGCTGGATGTTTCGGAGTCATCTTTTCGTTCCATAATGCGCAAATCCTGCGGTTCCGCGAAATTTCCTATGGTGACGAATTCCTCGCCGCCTGCTGCTTGAAACACATCGCCAAGACGCGTCCAACTCCAGCGATCACTCAGCATGTGCAAAGCCGGATTGGCGACCTGTGGTGTTCCTTTCAACATTCCTTCTCCGACGGCGCTTGGAGCCTCGGCAGTGAAATAAACCCCCAGCCCATCCGTAATTACTTTGCCCTGATCAGCCGCACAAACCCACCACTCAACACACACCCATTCTCCCTCTTTCAAAGATCGACGAAGCGGGGCTTGAAGGTACTCTCGGTAATACGGTTTGGATGGTGAGAAAAGTACAATTCCAGCGTAGGCATTCCCATCAAGCGCTGGTTGGTTGCCAAACATGTTTTCAGGAACACCTGCCTTGCCTCCAGACGAGCACGCATCGAAATGATCCGGTGTTCCAGCATTGGCCTGGTTCCAGCCCGAAATGGTCTTCAATTGCGCTTGGGTATAGTCACTCGGGCACCATGCCTTCTCTTCAAAGCTTCCATTTCGCAACAAGTTCCCTTCTGGCCCGCTATTTTGAGCATGCCCCACTGTCTGGATAGTAATTCCCACAAGGAAACAAGCTACCCCATGATTAAGGGCATTTTGGCCCAGCATGGTGTTGGAATTATTTGATTAATTCAAACGTCACGCGTCGGTTTTGGGCTCGGCTAATGTCCGTATCGCGAGTGCTCGCAGGGTCGGAGTTCTCCATGGCCTCAACTTCCAAACGAGAGGCATCAATGCCCATTTCCGCGAACTTGGCCACCACTTGATCCGCGCGCTTTTCACCCAATCCTCTGTAACGCGGATTGATTTTGCCTTCATTGAATTCGTCCTCATCCGCGTGGCCGATGATGCGCAGTTTCCATCCGGCGTTCTCCTTGAGGAGTTCGGAAAGCTTTGCGATCGTAGCCGAACCTGCGCCCGTGGGGCGGCGCTTCAAAAATGCATAATACACTGCCGAGACACTCACGATCTCAGCCGGAGACATGCTTTCGCTCAAAACAATCGACGAGCCATAAACGAGATCCGTTCGCACCTCATCAGCGGCAGAGCAAGCGCATTGTGATTTGGCTTCAATGGGAGTTAGTTTCACATTGTCCAGGTAGTAATAAGCTTGGTTCTTAACGACACCAGTGACGCCAGTAGGCTTCTTCATTTTTTCGTCTTCCACATCGCTGTCCTTGTGGAACCCTCCAATGATCATGTACTCCTCTTCACCCGTTCCTATGAAGGTCCCACAGACCGTTTCCCATCCGTCTTGCAGCGACATGACTTTGTCGGATTTGTGCAAAACGCTTGCTTGGCGATCCAATACTCCCGTGTTGCCTTGTTCAATTTTTCGATCGCTGAGGTAAGCACCAACGCCATTGACCGCGTAACGAGACAAATCACTCAAGCTGATGTCAAAGGACACGCAGTAAAGCTGGTTCTTTGCAAGCTCAGTTTCCAACGCCACTTCAAAGTACGTTCGTGTTAATTTTGGATCCTTGCTGAAAGCACGAAACCCCGCATAACAAACCCCGTCTGCCGCTTCTTGCTTGCCATAGACATTGTTTGGAATGTTGACTTTTTCTGATTTCATTCCTTCTGCGTAGAGATCCAATGCAGCTTCTGTTGCTGAGAACCAGTCTTCCGTGAATTCCTCCAACTGCCCTTGACTCTTCAATTTGCGCAAGTCAGAATTCTCAAAACTGCCGTTGGGCACATAATTATCTTCCTGCGCTGTCGCATTCAAAACAGCGAAAAGCGCTGCAGCTGCAAGCAAATGGTGGGAAAGGTTCGTCTTCATGACATAGGGATTTTCAATTCTTTACAGTGATCGAGCAATTTCATGGACCGGTTGGAGCCGCATAGCGCTCGTCGCAGGCAAGTTAGTGCTGTGGGAGTTGATGCCAAAATTTACCGGGTGAAACCATTCATTTTCTTCTTCGTTTGGGCTCCGAACCAAGCTTTTACCAAAATCAATGCAGGATCTTAAACATCGCTTCCTTTAAGAGCATCGGATCAGAGACCGTCGCATTGCCTTGGCCTTTTGCCTTTCGGTCCGCCTCTTTCAAATAGCCAAATACCCTGCCAACTTTTTCCAATGAATAATTTCGAGCCGCTTCGCCATATTGTTTCACGGCAAATGGCGCACATCGCAGCGCCTTCGCCGCTGCCGCGCTGGAACGATCTTTCAATCCATGGTAAGCATATACCTTACTGAAAAAGCTACCCAAGACAGGCATGACCATGGCCACGGGATGATCTTTGGGGTTGGCGGCGAAATAGTCCACAATGCGATTGGCACGAGCGAGGTCCTTTGCACCGATTGCCCGCTGCAATTCGAACACGTTAAAATCCTTGCTGATGCCGATGTGTTTTTCGATGTGTTCGGGCTGAACCTCGGTACCTTCGGGCAAGACAATTCGAAGTTTTTCAAGTTCATTCATCACTTTGCGCAAATCATTGCCCAAGTACTCTGCCAATATCTGCGACGCTTGTCCTGAGATGCGCATGCCTTTTTCTTGCACCTGATTTGAAATCCATTCGGCCAACTTGTAGTCGCGGACTTTTTCGCTTAAAAAAAGCGTTCCCGCCTTGCTAATCGCTTTGACTGCTTTGAGCCGGCCATCCGCCTTCTTGTTTTTGAAACAAAATACCAGCACCGTGCTCGCCACAGGGGATTTGGCGTAGGCTTCCAGCTTTACCATATCGCTCGATCGTCTCCAAGCGGGCCAATCTTGCGCTTCTCGCATCACGACCAACTGTCTTTCTGCCATCATCGGAAACCGTCGTGCGGCCTCGAGCAATTGTTCCACCGATGTGTCGCGACCATAAACAATTGTTTGGTTGAAATCACGCATGGACGCCTCCACCACCGCTTCTTCAAGGGCTTTCGAAATTTCATCAATGAAGAAGGGTTCTTCGCCGTGCAGCAGATACAGCGGCCGAAATGATCCCGATTGAACATCCCGAATGATTTGGCGGTGTGGCATGGCACGAAGATAATGGAACCGAATCGCGGCCGAAAACACGGCAACAGGTATTTTTGGCCCATGCCGCATGATACCAACTTGGCGTGGGTGCAAATTGGAAGCCAGCGCCTTCCGCAACTCAACCTCCCTCCTTTTCCCATGGATTGGCGCGTTGGCGAAACGCGCACAGAGGTGAAATGCCTGAGCCGGTTGAAGTATTTCGCACTCGAGCCGGAAGAATGGGTTCGTCAGCACTGGTTGCATCACCTCGCCCACGACTTGAAGTACCCTGCAGGCTTAATGGCTGTCGAGCATCCGCTGCAACTCAACGGCATGAAACGCCGGGCCGACATTGTTTGCCATGATCGTTCTGGAAACCCGCTGCTCATGGTAGAATGCAAGCGGCATGATGTCCCGTTGAGTGAGGAGGTGCTCCACCAAGTCTTACGGTATCACTTGGCCTTAGAAACCCCACTCATTGTAATATCCAACGGATTGAAACACCAAGCCTATTCATTCAAATCCAACGCATTTCAAGGGCTAGATTCCCTTCCGAGGTATGACTCGATTCCGGTAAAGTGAATGAATCACGGCACTTCCTTTCGCAGGTCAAAGAGCATTGGCCTATTTTCGCACCGAAGAATCGCCTGAAAACCATCTGAATGATCATTCAAGAAATAATCGCCATTGCCGGCAAGCCGGGTCTATTCCGCATCGTTGTGACGAATCGGAACAATTTAATTGTGGAGTCCATGCTTGACAAAAAGCGCTTGAGCATTCCGGGGACCAGCCGGATCAGCAGCCTCGCAGATATCACGATGTTTACCACCGGGGAAGACTTGCTTCTAATGGAAGTACTGAATCGGATGAATGAGCATGTGGGCGACAATGCCATCCCAAACGTGAAAGGCGACGCTTCATCGACCAAGGCATTTGTTAGCGAGATCATCCCAGAGTTGGATCACGAGCGCGTTTACAATTCGGACTTGAAAAAGTTGGTGCAGTGGTTTGGCATTTTGAAGACCAACAGCTGTTTCCCATTGGAAAGTCAAAAAGAAGAGGAAGAAGCAACCGAGGAAGCGGTTTCAGAAACTGCTGATACCACTGCCAAAACGAAAAAAGCACCCGCAAAGAAGGCTTCGGCGAAGAAAGCGCCTGCGAAGAAGGCTGCAACGAAGAAAACTGCGGCTCCCAAAGCGGCGGCGAAAAAGAGTACCGCGAAGAAATCGCCTGCAAGCAAGGCCAAAAAATAACCTTCCGTATGAAGCACATTGCCGTCATCGGAGCTGGAACCATGGGCAACGGCATTGCGCATGTGTTTGCTCACTCCGGATTTGAAGTCACGCTCATCGATGTCCAAGCGGCCGCATTGGAGCGCGCCTTGAAGACAATTGAAAAGAACCTCGACCGCCTGATCAAAAAGGAGAAGATTTCTCAGGAGGACAAGGCGGCAACGCTGGGGCGCATAGCGACATCCACGAATATTTCTGAGGGAGTATCTCAAGCTGAATTAGCGGTAGAAGCAGCCACGGAACGCACCGATTTGAAACTGCAAATTTTCGAACAAATGGATGCCGCAGCTCCTGCAAACTGCATCTTAGCGTCGAACACTTCCTCCATCTCCATTACCAAGATTGCCGCGGCAACCAAGCGACCGGACCGGGTCATCGGAATGCACTTCATGAATCCCGTGCCCATCATGAAATTGGTGGAAGTAATCCGAGGATTCTCCACCAGCGATGCCACATGCAGCGCTGTGATGGCGCTCTCGAAAGCCCTGGGGAAAATCCCGGTGGAAGTCAATGACTACCCCGGATTTGTTGCCAACCGGATTCTCATGCCCATGATCAATGAAGCCATTATCACCTTGCATGAAGGAGTGGCCGAAGTGGAAGCCATTGATACCGTCATGAAGTTGGGAATGGCCCACCCCATGGGACCATTGCAATTGGCTGACTTCATTGGCCTGGACGTTTGCCTCAGTATTTTGGAAGTACTTCACACCGGATTAGGCAACCCGAAGTATGCGCCATGCCCATTGTTAGTGAACATGGTCACCGCTGGGCATTTAGGGGCTAAAAGTGGCCAGGGCTTTTACGTTCACACCCCCGGCAGCAAGGAACTCATTGTCGCTCCTTCATTCGCCTAATTAACCGATATTGAGGGCATGAAAGCCTCGCGGAATCGACTGCATGAGATTATTTTTGAAGCGGACACTGCCGCCGGCAAGGCTTTTGATGTGGCGCTTTTGTGGCTCATTGTCCTCAGCGTATTAACCGTCATTGCTGAATCCGTTCCGGAATGGAACAGTGCTTTTCACACCGAATTTATCCGACTGGAATGGGGATTCACCGCCTTGTTTACACTGGAGTATGTGCTTCGCTTGTTGGTGGTCAAAAAACCCTGGCATTATGCCCGTAGTTTTTTTGGACTGGTCGATTTGCTCGCCATCCTCCCCACTTTCATCGGCCTGATTGTTCCGGGCTCAAGCAGTCTCCGAATCATCCGGATTCTGCGCGTGCTTCGTGTTTTTCGCGTGCTCAAACTCGTTGGGTTCATTGCCGAGGCGAAGCAATTGCAAAACGCCCTGCGCGCCAGCCGCAGGCGCATCATTGTCTTTCTCAGCGCCGTGCTTGCCTTGGTCACCATCTTGGGGACATTGATGTATTTGGTAGAAGATGAACAAGCTGGATTTTCGAGCATCCCACGCAGCATTTATTGGGCCATCGTCACTGTCACGACCGTCGGATATGGTGACATTGCCCCGCAAACCGTCGCCGGCCAGGTAATCGCCTCCATGATGATGATATTGGGCTACGCCATCATTGCCGTTCCCTCCGGACTGGTCGGCGTACAAATGATGCGCAGCAACATGCGTTCTTCAGAAAAATCCACGAGTGCTTCAACACAAGCTTGCCCTAGTTGCGGGAAAGACGGGCACGATTCGGATGCGCGGCATTGCAAATATTGCGGACATCTCATGTGATTCCATTTGGTATTGGTGAACGATTGATTAAATTGCCCATGTGGGATGACTGCCCAGACAGGCTTTTCACGCACCGAATCAAACGATCACAACATGCAGCAACCTACGCGCCTCTTTGACTTTCCTCGGTACCAGCTTGAAAACAATCCGCTGGACCTCATGATGTCCATGCCGAACAACGGCAATCGAATCAATTATTCAACGGAAACCTTCCTCGCAGCGGTCGACCGTGTGGGCCGTGGCCTCATTGCCATGGGACTTGAAGTCGGTGAAAAAGTAGCCCTAATTTCACACAACAATCGGTGTGAATGGAACATCATGGACCACGGAATCATGTCGGCCGGCGGGATCAACGTGCCGATTTACCCCACCATGACTGAGGCGGATTATGAATACATTCTCACCCACAGCGAGAGCAAATACTGCGCGGTCAGCAACCAAGAATTGTACGACAAAGTCATGGCGATCAAAGACAAGGTCCCCACGTTGCAGGGCGTCTTTGTTTTTGAGCGAGAAGCCAATGGCACACACTGGTCTGAAATCACCGAGGCAGGAGGCGATGAGCAACAAGGCGAATTGGAGCGTCGCATGGCAAGTGTAAAACCCGCAGATCTCGCGACCATCATTTACACTTCTGGCACCACCGGTACACCCAAAGGTGTGATGCTCAGCCATCAAAACATCGTGCAAAACATTTTGCACAGCATTCCAAGGATTCCCCAAGTCTTGGTCAATCAAGAATACCGGGTATTGAGCTTCCTTCCCGTTTGCCACATCTTCGAACGCATGCTGCACTATTTGTACATGTACATTGGCGCCAACATCTATTTTGCAGAGAGTCTGGAAACCATCAAAGAAGACCTGGGTTATGCGCAACCAACAGTGTTCACCGCGGTGCCGCGATTGCTCGAAAAATTCTACGACGGAATCGTGCAGAAGGGACGTGCTGCGGGAGGTGTAAAAGCGGCCATCTTCAACTGGGCACTCGGATTGGCATTGGAATGGGAGCCGGATGGTCAAAACGGTGCTTTTTATGAGTGGAAATTGGGGATTGCACGGAAACTCGTCTTCAGCAAAGTGAAAACAGCACTCGGTTTGGACAACATTCGAGCAGTGGCGTGCGGTTCTGCTGCGCTGGCCCCGCGCTTGGCGCGCTTTTTCAATGCGGCAGGCATCCCTGTTTATGAAGGATACGGTTTAACAGAAACCAGTCCGGTTGTCACGGTCAACTCCGATGTCGAACCTGGCTTGATGCGCATCGGATACGTGGGCAAACTGATTGAAGGCGTCGAAGTGAAATTCGCAGATGATGGCGAGATCATGGTCAAAGGCCACAACATCATGTTGGGCTATTACAAAGAGCCAGAAAAAACCGCCGAAGTGATGAGCGGCGATTGGTTTCACACGGGAGACATTGGCATCTTCGACAATGGTTTCCTTAAGATCACCGACCGCAAAAAGGAAATGTTCAAGACTTCTGGCGGCAAGTACGTTGCACCGCAGCTCTTAGAAAATGCGCTGAAAGCCTCGCTCTTTATCGAGCAAGTGATGGTTGTTGGTGACGGTCAAAAATTCCCCGGGGCCATTGTAGTTCCAAATGCAGAAGCGATCGAAGAATGGTGCAAACGCAAAAACCACCCCTTCCCAGGGATGGAAGGCATTTGCAAAGACAAGCGCATCACGGATCGGATTCAAGAAGATGTAGACAGCCTCATGGAGCCTTTTGCGAAATGGGAAAAGGTAAAAGCCATCCGCGTATTGCCGCAAATGTTCAGCATCGAAAGCGGCGAATTGACACCAACCCTCAAATTGAAGCGCAAGCCCATTGTCGCACATTACCAGGCGGAAATTGACGAACTCTACGCGTAAACACTAGGATTTCACTGAACTCGAATGGAAGAATTTCTCATCAATCTGGACTTCGGATTGTTCAAGATTTTGAACTCGCACTGGGCAGGTGGAGATCAAATCATGTGGGCTGTTTCTGGGACTTGGTGGTGGGTGCCATTGTACCTGCTTTTGCTGTGGGAACTATGGAAAGCCTCCAACAAAGAATGGGATCGGATCATTGTGCGCGTTTTCATGCTCGCTCTTTGCATCACAGGAACGGACATGATTTCGGCTCGGGTCGTTAAACCTGCCGTGCAGCGGTTTCGCCCTTCGCACTCCATCGAATTGAAAGGCGATGTGAATTTGGTTGTTCCTCCAGGAAAAACGGAACCTTACATCGGGGGACGCTTCGGCTTCGTGAGTTCGCATGCTGCAAATTGCGCGGGGGTTGCGGTTTTTATGGGCATGATTTTGGGTGGAGGCATGTGGTTATGGTCCCTCTTGGGCTGGACTTTGCTCGTGGGATACAGTCGGATTTACCTCGGGGTGCATTTCCCCCTGGATATTGCAGGAGGCATGATCCTCGGCGGCTTCATCGGTTACATCCTATGGCGCGTGCAGCATAAACTGGTCGGAAAACCTGTACATACTCCATGAAGTTCCTTGCCATTTTCTTGGGCGGCGGACTGGGCAGCGTGACCCGCTATGCGCTGGGATTGCTCATCAAACGACTTGGATTCATGGCGCCGCTGGGAACACTTGCGAGCAATGTACTCGCTTCTGCTCTGCTTCTCGGACTCATCGCCTTGTATTCCAACAGCATCGAAGGATCCCTCAAACCCAATCCTTGGCTTTTGCTCTGGACGGTAGGATTTTGTGGCGCCTTTTCGACCTTTTCCACTTTTGCAGCGGACACCCTGTCGCTCTTCCACTCCCACGGGATGGCTTGGTCCATTGGCAACGTCGTTGTGAATGTTGTATTCTGCATTGCCACGGGATGGTGGATTTGGTCCGCCATGCAGCCTGTTCAGTGAAGCTCCCGTCCTGCTTAACTTTGTGATTCGAATGAAAACCCTCTGTTCAATGAATTTGCGTTTTTTGACCGGCCTTCTGGCCTTGACAACCTTCCAGGCAATAGGCCAGATTGGACTTCCACCTGCATCATCCCAAGGAGCCAAGGGCGGACAAGCGAAAGCCAAAACCAACTCCAACGGCTACTCGCAAGAGCAATTGAATCAAAAAGCCCAGGAAACACTGGACCGAAAGAATGAGGCAACGGAGCAGCGAAGCGCAAAATCGCCCTCAACGCGCACTCCCCAGAAGAAAACCATTCAGAAAGCGGAAAGCAAAAAGCAGACGAACTTTGGAGAACATCCCAAACTCGTGGTCGGCATCACCGTCGATCAAATGCGCATGGATTACCTCTA
>JADHRK010000062.1 GCA_016777435.1 Flavobacteriales bacterium | reverse complement strand
CTTTTGCCCGCCAAATGGAAAGCAGGCAATGCCCTGAGTCGCCGCCCATTCTACGAATTGATCGGCCGAAACATGCGCTTTTAAGCTGAAAATGACAATGTTGGTTTCGACGGGTTCGATGGATGCGACACAAGCCACTTCGTTCAATGTTGCGGCCAGCGCCTGAGCGTGAAGATGGTCGTTGTGCATCCGCGGCAATTCATGGTCCAATGCATGCAGACAAGCTCCGGCTAGCCCCCCAATTTGTCGCATTCCCCCGCCCAATACCTTTCGGGTGCGGTGGGCTTCTTCAATGAACCCCTTGCTTCCAATCAAAACGGAACCAACAGGTGCTCCCAGTCCTTTTGAGAAGCAGACCGATATGGAATGGAACATTCGGCCATAGCTCATCCATACTTCGTCGGCAGGCACCGTGTCATTGTTTCGAGCAATCAGCGCATTCCATACCCGGGCTCCATCCAAATGCAAGGGCAAGTTTGCGGCATGACATCCGGCTTGAATGGCCATTAAATCCGCTATTTTCCATACTGATCCGCCGCCGCGGTTGCAGGTGTCTTCAACCGAAACCAATGCCGTGCGTGCATAATGGCTGTCGCTCGGATTGATTTCCCCAATCACATCCGACCACTCAAATCGACCATTGTCTCCCTCGAGAAGCCGCACGGATGCGCCGGAATTTCGGGCAATTCCTCCACCTTCGTAATTGTAGATATGGGACTTGCGATCGCACACCACTTCATCTCCGGGCCGCACATGCACATTGATAGCGATTTGATTTGTCATTGTTCCAGAAGGACAGTACAGAGCGGCTTCATGGCCGAACATGGCAGCGCATCGCTCTTGCAATTCCACCGCTGCCGGATCTTCGGCGAAAACATCATCCCCGGTTTTGGCCTCATGCATGGCTTTGAGCATCGCTGCCGTTGGCCGTGTAATGGTGTCGGAGCGCAAATCGATGGTGGGTTCATTCATGGTGCGTGGTGTAGGTGGGAGTTCGACATTGTAAAACTAACAATGAGCAGCTTTGGACGCTCCATTTGAAGCGAACTATATTCGGCATCCCATTAACACGCTATTGATAAATTCACGCATGAAAACCTTTCAAACGACCATTCCTTTTAGGAGCATGAGATTCTCACTTATCATTTTGGCCCTAGTGACGGCAAATGACACACAAGCCAAAGAAGGCATGTGGATCCCGACACTTCTCAATGCTGTCGAAGGCGATATGCAGGCGATGGGGATGCACTTGAGCGCCGAGGACATCTATAGCATCAATGATGGCTCTTTGAAGGATGCAGTGGTTCATTTTAATGGGGGATGCACTGCAGAAATGATCAGTTCGGAAGGTCTTCTGCTGACCAATCACCACTGTGGATTTGGCCAGATTGCGTTTCACAGCACGGTTGAGAATGATTACTTAAAGGACGGGTTTTGGGCCATGACCCGAGCGGAAGAATTGGTGAATCCCGATCTTTTTGCCCGGTTCATCCATCGCATCGAAGACGTCACGGAAAGCATTGCCACCGCCGAAGATCCCGAGCAGATGAAAAAAGACCTGGTGGAAGCAGCCACCGCGGGCAATGGATTGGAAGGAAAAGTGGTGGCGTTTGACTTTGGCAACAGCCATTACTTAATCACCACAATCACTTACAATGACGTTCGCTTGGTCGGCGCTCCGCCTTCGGCGGTTGGTAAGTTTGGAGGCGATACTGACAATTGGGTTTGGCCGAGGCATACGGGGGATTTCAGCATGTTTCGCATTTATGCCAGTGCGGACAATCAACCCGCAGACTATGCCGCTGATAATGTGCCTTTTCGTCCTCGGCATCACTTCCCAGTCAATGTCGGCGGCACCAAAGAGGGGGACTTCACCATGGTATTTGGCTTCCCCGGACGCACAGAGCAGTACTTGACGAGCGATGCTGTGGCTCGTGTCATTGATGAATTAAACCCAGCGCGCATTGATATGCGGGAGGCTTCACTTGCGGTGATCAATGCAGCGAGAACGGAATCGGCGGCATTGCGCATCGCATACGCAGACAAGCAAAGTTCCATTGCCAACGCATGGAAGAAATGGATTGGCCAGAACAAAGGACTTATCGAGTTGGATGCAATCGGCCAGAAGCGAGCCCTTGAAATGCAATTCATGGCACGTGCTTCCGCAGCTGAAAATGTGGGTTGGATGCGATTGATTTCGAGTATGCAAGCGGAAAATGAAGCACTCTTTCCATACCAGATGGCGCGAAGCATGTTCATTGAATGGGTCTATTATGGACCTGATATTTTGAGCTACGCGCAGTCCTTTGCTCCCTTGATTCAAAACTGGAATTCATTGGAGGAAAAGGGCGAGCTGGATGGAACCATTTCGGATTTGAAAGGGAGAACTTCAAATCATTTTCGCCAATACGAAGCCCGAGTCGATGAGGGAGTTATGGCTGCACTTCTCGATCCTTATCGGGAACATTTGGACGTTCAATTCGTTCCTGAATCGATGCAAAACGCAACGAACGCAGAAGCTTGGGCCTCCTCAATTTTTGAAAAAAGTGTCTTTGCAGATGCAGAAAAAATGAGAGGAATGCTGGATAAACCAAATCCCAAGGCATTTGCCAAGTTGGCCAAAGACCCTGCCTTTAAGTTGGTTCAGGCGATGCGCAGTGTTTATTTCAATCGCGTCGCCGGAGAGTACCGCGCGCACACCAGTGCTTTGGATTCGCTCACCGGCGAGTATACTGCTGCATTGCGGGCTTTGTTTCCCGAAAAAGCATTCTTCCCCGATGCCAATAGCACCATGCGTCTCACTTACGGCAAGGTGGAAGGGTCATCACCTTATGACGGAATGGAATACCGGCCTTTTACAACGGCAAAAGGAATCCTTCAAAAATTCATTCCGGGTGATGCTGATTTTGATTTGCCGTTGGACTTGGTGGAAGCCCTCCGTGCAGGTGAGTGGGGGGAGTATGCCGATGATGCTGGGAACCTGCCCGTTTGCTTTACCGGATCGAATCATACCACAGGAGGGAATTCCGGTTCGCCAGCGATTGACGGAGATGGTTACCTGGTGGGCATCAACTTTGACCGTTCGTGGGAATCAACCATGAGTGACATCCTATTCGATGAAACGAGGTGCCGGAACATCATGGTTGACATTCGCTACGTCCTCTGGATTACAGATGTTTATGCTGGGGCAGGTCACCTTGTGGATGAAATGACATGCGTCAAGGCAGCGAAACCCGAGTGAAGTCCTTGCGTAACGGAGCGGGCTCAATTTCGAGCAAAGCAGCAACAGTGTGTTTGATTATTGAAAAGCTACCGCAGACTCAGCTCTGAATGGACCCAGAGGCTTATGCCAAGAATGAAATAACCGTTACGAGCAATCCAAAGAGAATAATCGCGAAGGTCACGGGGCCTCCAATCTCATTTTGTTCCGGTTCGCTATCGTGCCCGTGGTCGTGCGTTGAATCATGTGCCATGCCACAAAAATAAGGCAGGATTTGGCGTCATTCAAGTGCTCAGGCAACCCTTTTTGCTGCAGTCCGGTTCACTTATTACGGATGAGTTATCTTCGACATCTGCAATCCAAATCGAAAACCATGCTGTTCTCATTAAAATCGGGCGCTTCTGGTGCTTTTTTGAATCAATCTGTCGGGTTCATTTGCTGTGTTTTTCTGTGTGTCGTCAGCGAGGTGAACGCACAGTGCGCAGATACCGAGTCTACGATCGAAGTAATCATCGTTGCTGACAACTGGCCTACGGAAACGTCGTGGGACTTGCTCCACGGAGACGAGGTGATTGCTTCTGGCGGAGCGGTTGGCGATACCATTTGTTTGGACGCTTCCATTGAGGACCCTTGTTTATTGTTCACGATTTACGACTCCTACGGTGACGGAATATATGCACCGGGTGGATATTGGATTTACCAAGATGGAATGGAAATCGCAACGGGAAATGCATTTGGCTACGGCGAAACCGTCTCCTTTGATTGTGCCCCGGGCACGACATGCAATGATGCCTTCACATTGACAGAATCGGATTATGGCATCGTGAATCAAGGAACGGACGACGCTTGGTACCAGTTCATTCCCCCTTCCAATGGCATGTATTTGTTTTCCACGTGTGACGTGGATTGCGATACCCGGCTTTGGATTTACGATTACTGCAACATGGGCAACTTTGATGACACCAATGAAGGGTCCATTTATTATGATGATGAGCAGGGGGGGTGCGGAGAACAAGCCAATTTGACAGTGTTGCTTGAAGGCGGAGTTCCGTATTGGGTGCGAATGGGATTGGGAGATTCCGACTACGATGGTCTCGTCGGTTTGGAGTCGGTTTGGAGTTACCTGGATACGGGAGAAGACTTGGGGACGGATTGGATCGATAATGATTACGAAGATTCCGGATGGTCTTCAGGCGATGCGGAGTTGGGGTATGGAGATGGAGATGAAGCCACGACCGTGAGCTATGGAGATGACTCTTTCAACAAACACACAACGACCTATTTCCGAAAGTCTTTTGAATTTGACGGAGAGGAAGCGACTGGGGTGAGCGGACTGGTTCGCCTGCGGCGTGATGACGGAGCGGTTGTCTACTTGAATGGACAGGAATTGCTAAGGAGCAACATGCCCGAAGGCCCAATTGAAGCGAGCACATTTGCTGCTTCAGAAATAACCGGAAATGGCGAGAGTTCGCTCAACGAATACGCGGTTCAGCTGGACCTGCTGGCAGGTACAAATGTGATTGCCGTAGAAGTGCATCAAATCAATTTGACCAGTTCGGACATCAGTTTCGATATGGAATTGCTCATGGAGTCCACGACGGGACCGTGTGCAGCAGGTTTTGATTGGGAGTTTGATTTCGTTGGTTTACCAGCGGGTTGCATGGATGAAGCGGCTTGCAATTACAATCCAATGGCGGAAGTAGATAGTGGCGATTGCGTATATCCCGGCGATCCCAATTGCACAGGGCCCGATTTAATTGTGAGCGCAGACGCAATCATCAGTAGCCTCAGCACACAAGTCATGGAGGTTAACGAAACGGATTGTTACATCGAAGAAGGCTGCTTGAACGGATACGGCGCCCGCGAATTGGTGCGGTTCACTACGCACATCTTAAACATTGGTGACCTGGATTATTACATCGGAGTTCCCAGCCAAGCTGAAAACAATCAATTTGAATGGGGTGATTGCCACAGCCACTGGCATCATCAAGGCTACGCCAAGTATGACCTCTTCACCATGGACGGTCAAGTCATTCCCATCGGATTCAAAAATGGTTTTTGTGTGATGGACCTGGAATGCAGCGGGGGAGGCACCGCGCAATATGGCTGCGGCAACATGGGCATTTCGGCGGGATGTGGAGACATCTATGGATCGGGGCTCAGTTGTCAATGGATTGATGTCACAGAGGTGGCGGACGGGACCTATTACTTACTTGTGCGTGCGAATTATGATTTTATTCCAGACGCACTCGGTCATGACGAAAATTCATACGAGAACAACCACGCAGCCGTCTGCATCAATTTGGATCGTAGTTCAGGAGAGCTTATTGTGGACACCGTTGAAGGCTGTGAGCCGTTTGATGATTGCACGGGCACCCTCTTTGGAACCGCAGAAGTGGATTGCAATGGCGATTGCAATGGAACCGCATTGATGGGCGATTTGGATTACAATGGCGAGCAGGAAATTGTGGATGCAGTGGCCTACGTTGAGCAAATTCTTGGGGATGACATCACGGCTTTGCCTTGCACAGACATTGATCAAGATGCAGACATCACCGTCTCAGATGCCGCTTACATGGCGTTGTGCCAAAATTTCAATGTGGCACACGAACATCCCGATAGCTCTGGCTTTCATGACAAATGCAACTTCCCGGTGAACCACATTGTGAACCCATTTGACTCGGTTTCTTTCACCATTGGTGCAGTGAATTGGGGGCAGCAATATTTGGATATCCATGTGCTCAATCCGAACAACCGCATTGTAGGGTATCAATTCACGCTGAGCGGCATTGAAATCTCCTCAGCAACCAACTTGATCAATCCGCTGGAATACGACATTAACCCCGCTTTTGCGCCGGGTGGAAACGAATTGATAGGACTTTCCTACAACAACCAAAGCATGCTTAAGCATTATGAATACACGCCATTGGTTCGATTGTATTGGTCGTCCATTGAGGAGGAAGTGTGCCTCGAAACGATCATTGATGTAGTGAATGATGACTACCACAATACCTTGACGTTCATTGAAGATGGTTGCGTCGTTTCAACCGGTGTTGCATCTTCTTTGGATGCCAATGCGCCGCTGTTGTTTCCCAATCCTATGACGGAGTCAGCCACATTGCGCTATGCCAACCCCACCCGTGAGCAGATGACCCTGATCATCGCCGATGCCACAGGAAGAGTTGTCTACGAAGAACTCGTCGTGGGCACAAGCCATGTCATCGAAAGAGGCGCCCTGAAAACCGGTGCTTATATCTATACACTTCGAGGTGCGTCTTTAGGGAACTTTACTGGGCGTTTGAATGTTGAATGAGTTTACGCAAGAAATGAAATCATTTTTCCTGTCTTTGATCGGTCTTTTTTCGGTCACTTTGCTCTCAGGCCAAGTGATCATTAGCGAATTCTCAGCTGCCAATTATTCGCTCGGCGTTGCGGGTGACAATGAGGATTTTGTTGAATTCTTCAACTTGGGGCCAACCGAAGTGGATCTCGGGGGGTATTTCCTCTCGGACAACCCGGATAACCCCGATATGTTTGAGATTCCCAATGGAACCACCATTGCTTCAGGTGGCTACCTGATTATCATGTGCTCCAATGAGGGGGAAGTCCCTGAGATGTTGTACACGGGAGGGTATTTGAATACCAATTTTAAGGTCACTCAAACCATCGGGGAGTCGATTGTCTTCTCAGACACCGATGGCAATGTTTTGGAATCATACACATTCGGAGTAGACTGGACACCCAACCAAGCCGATCACAGTTGGGTCCGCAACGTAGACGGCACGAGCACATGGAAACTTTGCACTAATCCGACGCCGGGAGGAGATGTCGATGTGGTCAACCCCGGCATGTATGATGATTACGCGCCGACACCACAATTCCAGGAAGAGTCAGGCTTCTATGCTGCGGGACTGGACGTCACCATAACCGTTCCTGCAGGTTACGACATTCGGTACACCACCAATGGTTATGCGCCCGATGAAAATGATCCGCTTTACACGGGGCCTATTGCTGTGGATGAAACGACCGTGGTTCGTGCACGCGCTTTTGATGCATCAGGCATTCTGGCAGACTCGCACGTCAACACCAATACCTACTTCACCGGCGAGGACAGTCATTCGATCATCGTCGTTTCCGCTTCAGGCGATGGAATTGAAGATGGCGCATGGCCCGGAGGATGGGGAGGTGGAAACCCTGATGAGCCTTGTCATGTGGAGTTTTTTCATGCTGACGGCACCTATTGGTGCGAGGCGAGTGGTGATTCGAACGAACACGGAAACGATTCGAATGCATACCCGCAGAAAGGGTTCGATTACATCACAAGGGATCAAATGGGCCATAGCCACGCCATTCCTGGACAATTGTTTCATGTCAAAGACCGACAGGAGTATCAGAGACTCATCTTCAAGGCTGCTGCGAATGACAACTATCCTTATTCAGGAGGAGGCCACATTCGTGATGCTTACGTGCAAACCCTGAGTCATTTGGCTGACTTGAAGGTCGATGAACGAACCAATGAAAGTTGCATCGTATACTTGAATGGAGAATACTGGGGTGTCTACGAGTACCGAGAAAAAGTAGACGACTTGGACTTCACCACAGAATACTATGACCAACCGCGTCATTTTGTGGATTTCATGAAGACGTGGGGAGGAACATGGGTCGAGTACGGAAGCAACGATGATTGGGCGCCTCTCGTGAACTTCATCACTTCAGAAGACATGACAGTGGAGGCCAATTATGAATACGTTCAAAGCGTATTCAATACCATGAGCATAATTGACTATGTCTTGCTCAATTCATTTGTGGTTTGCGCGGACTGGCTCAACTGGAACACAGCTTGGTGGCGGGGCCGTCATCCCGACGGATCCGGTAAAAAGTGGAGATACGCCCTCTGGGACATGGACAATACCTTTGGACACGGCGCGAATTATACGGGTATTCCTTCGCAAGGTCCAGACGCGGATCCATGCAATCCTGAATCCCTTAACAACCCAGGCGGTCAGGGCCACATTCCCATGTTCAATGCATTGCTAGAAAACGAAGAGTTTTGGGCAACCTACATCAACCGCTGGGCAGACTTGAGCAACACCCACTTCAGCTGCGACAACATGCACGCTGTTCTGGATAGTATGATCGCAGTCATCGATCCTGAAATGCCTCGCCAAATTGAACGCTGGGAAGGAAACTATGCCGCCTGGCAGGAAAACGTTCAAGAAATCCATGATTTCATCGATGAGCGTTGCGCGGAAACATTGATTGGCGGTATTGAGGACTGTTACGATGTGGAGTCGGTCACGCTGACCATCATCATAGACGGTTTGGGCCAAATTGAGGTCAATTCTGTCGACATTGGCCCGTACGACATGCCGCTGGATGCGACGTATTTCGCGGGTGTTCCGATGGCACTTGAAGCCCAGGAAGAATATGGGGAATTGTTTTTGTTCTGGGATGTGTTGGACGGAGATGTTTCCATCGTGAATCCAACCAACCCAAATTTGAACTTTACCTTGAATGGAGACGCAACGATTGTCGCCTACTTTGCCGCCAATGCCGATCCGCAAGAGGTTGTTTTTGATGTCAATCCACCCGGAGCAGGGGACATTGTGCTGGACGGTGCGTTGTTGAACGGTTATCCATCCACACAGACGCTCGATTATGGCGCCCACTCGGTCCAGGCAATCGGCTTGGATGAATGGCACGTGTTTACGGGTTGGACAACAACCGGCACAGCGGTAACTCCTTCAGCAGTTGCCGTAGAAGGAGGAATATCCATTACGCAAGCAGCCACCGTGACAGCCAATTTCGAGGTCATTGAGCACGTGGACTTAAAAGTGCGGGTGGAACCTGCGCAAAGAGGATCTGTGCGGCTGGAAGGTGGCGAAATCATCGTTACGGACGAGTGGATCGGTGGACTGGAGTTGGAGGGCTTATTGAATGCCGAGGCGGCGCCAGTGGAGTATTGGGAATTTGATCATTGGGAAGTAACAAATTCCAATCCCAATCCAGGTCCCAAAGCTCCTAGCATTACGCTTCAAGTCGAAGACTATGCAGAAATTGTGGCCTACTTCAGGCCCGTAGATTTTGCTATTTATGTGCCGACGGGATTCAGTCCAAACAATGATGGGTTGAATGATGCCTTCTTGCCGGTTGGCAACGCCTTCAAAACGGAGTCGTATCATCTGGTCGTCATGAACCGTTGGGGCGAAGTGGTTTTTGAATCCTTTGATCCCGAAGAACCTTGGGTTGGTGAACACCAATCGGG
>JADHRK010000061.1 GCA_016777435.1 Flavobacteriales bacterium | reverse complement strand
GTACACACTTCAAATCAACGGAGTTTCCCACACCTTTGAGAACATTGAACCTTGGCTGACCACCATCCCATCCAATGGGTTCCAAATCTTTTGGTTTGACAATGAAGTGGAACAAGGAAGTAACCACGTGGCGCTCTCACCGTCTGAAGGCGGCACGCTTAACCTTATTGGCAATGACGGGACACTCATCGATTCTGCTGAATGGAATGATAATTTGGCAGAGGATCAGAGCTGGGGCAGGGAACAGGACGGCTCGCTCAATTGGACAGTTTTTGATTTTCCAACCGCTCGTGCAACCAATGCCCTGCAAATTATCCAGCCTGGAAGCCTCGTCAT
Source organism: Flavobacteriales bacterium (assembly GCA_016777435.1). Taxonomy (GTDB): domain Bacteria; phylum Bacteroidota; class Bacteroidia; order Flavobacteriales_D; family Sanyastnellaceae; genus UA16. Next base: position 9,209 of record JADHRK010000061.1, on the reverse strand, counting down.
TAACGAAGTCCAGTCCGACAATTTCATTACGTATGCGGACAATACAGGAGAATACGACGACTGGATTGAAATTTATAATTTTGGCAACACACCGATTGATATCGCAAATTATTATTTGACAGATCGTTTGGATCAGCCACAGAAGTGGTTAATTCCTTCGTGTAATTGTGACTCAACAATCATTCCTCCATCTGCCTTTGTGATGATTTTTGCAGACGAAGACGGATCGCAGGGATGGAACCACGCGAATTTCAAGGTTAGCTCCAACGGTGAGTCACTTGCACTCCGCTCGCCAGATGGTTTCACCATCGCTGATGCCATCGATGTGCCAGCTCTTTCGCTCGGGAAATCATTTGGCCGCAGCTATGATGCGGGTCTTCCATGGATCGCGTTTAATCTGCCGACTCCCAACGCTAGCAATGGAACCGGAAATGGCTTAGGAACGAACCCTATTCTGAACTGGAAGGAGCCGTATCCGAATCCGATTCGCAACGGTCAGCTTTTGCAGGCCGCTTCCGCAGGCCGCATATTCAATGCGAACGGACAGCAAGTCATGCATTGGTCAAGCATCAGAAGCGAAGGAATTGAAATGAACCTCCCGGCAGGCATATATTTCATTCAATGGACGGATGCACATGCAGCCGCTAGAAAACCATCCAAACTGTTCGTGCTCGATTAATAAGCACGGGCCCATGGTTTCAACTAAATTTTACTTACTTTTGCACTCGATTTAAGCTCCACAAGGACATGGAGTGCATCTTACATTCTTTCGCATGGGTCCTAGTGCGAAATACAAAACCCCTGGGAAAGCCATGAGCGAAGAAACCCAGAAGCCTGAAGAGCACAAAGAAGAAGCTGCTCCTCAGCAACCGGAGAAAACTCCGGAAGCTTCCACTGACACAGCAGAAGCCACCACTGAAGAAACAACTGCCGAAGCGACAGAAGTCGTCGCTGAGGAAGCTACCGTTCCAAAGCCCGTTGAAATCCTCACCGAACGCCCTGCACTCGCAGAGCCTGGTGACTTTGATTGGGAAGCATTCGAATCCGATACAGATGATTTCTCAACGGATGATCGCACGGAACTCGAAGCCACTTATGAAAACTCACTGAATCTCATTCGCGAGAAGGAAGTAGTTGACGGAACAATCATCTCCATCTCTAAAAAGGAAGTGGTTGTGAATATCGGCTACAAATCCGAAGGCGTCGTAAGCGCTAACGAGTTCCGTTACAATCCTGATTTAAAGGTGGGGGACATCGTGCCCATTTTCATTGAGCGACAAGAAGATAAGAACGGCCAACTCGTCGTTTCACACCGCACAGCGCGCATCTTCTCGGCTTGGGACAAGATTAACGAAGCCAAAGAACAAGACATCATCATCCAAGGTGAAGTGAAGTGCCGCACGAAAGGTGGCTTGATCGTCGATGTCTTTGGAATTGAAGCGTTCCTCCCTGGCTCTCAAGTGGACGTCAAGCCAATCCGTGACTTTGACGTTTACGTTGGAAAGCAAATGGATTTCAAGGTTGTCAAAATCAACCAAGAATTCAAAAACGTCGTTGTATCCCACAAGGCCTTAATTGAAGCTGAGCTCGAAGAGCAAAAACGCATCATCATTGGCGGACTCGAGAAGGGACAAGTCCTCGAGGGAACAGTCAAGAACATCACCTCTTACGGCGTATTCGTCGATCTCGGAGGCATCGATGGACTGGTTCACATCACCGACATGTCTTGGGGCCGAGTCAACCACCCAGAGGAGCTGGTTGAATTGGATCAGAAGCTCAATGTTGTTATCCTTGACTTTGATGACGACAAAAAGCGAATTGCTCTTGGAATGAAGCAATTGACCCCGCATCCTTGGGATTCCATGACAGAGGATCTCGTCGAAGGTGGACGAATCAAAGGAAAGGTCGTGGTCCTCGCCGACTACGGTGCGTTTATTGAAATTGCTCCAGGTGTTGAAGGTTTGCTCCACGTATCCGAAATGAGCTGGTCACAGCACTTAAGAAGCGCGCAAGACTTCCTCAACGTTGGTGATGATATTGAATGTGTCATCCTCAATATCGACCGAGAAGAACGAAAGATGTCTCTCGGACTGAAGCAGCTCAAGCAAGATCCATGGGCGGAGATTGATCAACGGTACCCGTTGAATTCCAAGCAATCGGGAACCGTCCGAAACTTCACCAACTTCGGCCTTTTCGTTGAATTGGAGGAGGGAATCGATGGCCTGGTGCACATCTCTGACCTCAGCTGGTCAAAGAAAATCAAGCATCCATCTGAATTTTGCAGCGTTGGCGACACCATTGACGTAGTCGTACTAGAACTCGATAAAGACAATCGTCGAATGAGTTTGGGGCACAAACAACTCGAGGAGAATCCGTGGGAGGTCTTTGAAACAATCTTTGCCGTTGGATCGAAGCATTCAGGTACGGTCGTTAAAATCGAAGGAAACCAATCTGCAATCGCTCTGCCTTACGGTTTGGAAGGTTCATGCAATGCCAAGCATTTGACCAAAGAAGATGGAACAGCCATTGCCCTTGAAGAAAGTGCAGATTTTGTTGTTCTTGAGTTCAATCGCAATGCGAAGCGCATCACTGTGAGTCATACGCGAACATTCGAAGAAGCGCCTGTTGCTTCAGCACCTAAAGAGCGCAAGCCTCGAACAGGTGGTGGTGGAAACCGCATGATGAATGAAGTCAATTCGAACGTCGAACGCAGCACATTCGGCGATTTGGATGTGCTTTCTGCTTTGAAAGAGCAGATGGATGACGCACCAGAGGCGACGAAAGAAAAAGAGCCCGCTCCAAAGAAAGCAGCTCCGAAAAAGGCGGCTGCTGCTGCAGAAGAAGCTCCGGCGGCAGAAGAAGCTCCGGCGGCAGAAGAAGCTCCAGCGGCAGAAGAAGCTCCAGCGGCAGAAGAAGCTCCGGCGGCAGAAGTAGCTCCGGCTAAGAAAGCGCCAGCGAAAAAAGCGGCTGCAAAAAAGCCAGCAGCGAAGAAGCCTGCAGCGAAGAAGCCTGCAGCGAAGAAGCCTGCGGCTAAAAAGCCTGCGGCCAAAAAAGCTCCGGCAAAGAAGGCTGCGACCAAAAAAGATGAATCCAGTGAAGCTGGAGAGGAGTCGTAAGCTCTAATCTTGAATGCTATGAAAAAGAGGGGCACCAAAAGTGCTCCTCTTTTTTGTTTCAAAACTATCTTTGCACTGATGGAATCACAAATTCTCATGGATGAGGAGCTTTTCGAGCGTGTTATAGACCGCTTGGCCCATCAGTTAATGGAGCATCATGATTTCAACAAAACCGATTTGGTTGGGTTGCAACCACGTGGTTACGATCTAGCGAGAATACTGAAAGTCAAGCTCGAACAGCTCCTGCCTGGATCCACCATCAATTGTGGCGGTCTTGACAGCACTTTTCACCGGGATGATTTTAGGCGGAGAGAAAAACCAATAACACCCCAATCCACCACCATGCCGTTCCTCGTCGAAGGAAGGGATGTCATTTTAGTGGACGATGTTTTATTCACGGGCAGAACCATTCGTGCGGGATTGGATGCCTTGCTTGCCCATGGCCGCCCGGAAACCGTCAAATTGCTGGTTCTAGTTGATCGACGATTTCAGAGAGAACTGCCTATCGAGCCGCAATTCATTGGCAAATCAATTGACAGTATCGATTGGCAATACGTGCAAGTTATATGGAGTGAACAACGAACGACTTGTCGTGTCATGCTCTTGAATAAAAAGCCCGAATGAATCACTTATCCGTTCACAACCTAACCGGCATCCGTGGTTTGACGGAAAATGATTTGGAATTGATTTTTCAGTCCGCAACTGAGTTCAAAGAAGTCATCAATCGTCCTATCAAAAAAGTTCCCTCTCTTCGAGATTTCACTGTCGCGAATCTCTTTTTTGAAAATTCTACCCGAACTCGCTTGTCATTTGAGTTGGCCGAAAAGCGATTAAGCGCCGATGTCGTCAACTTCACAGCAGGCAGTTCTTCCGTGAAGAAAGGGGAGACGCTCACCGATACCGTCAATAACATCTTGGCGATGAAGGTGGACATGGTTGTCATGCGCCACCCGCATCCAGGCGCTCCACAGTACCTCGCGAATAAAATCAATACGTCTGTAATCAATGCTGGAGATGGAACGCACGAGCATCCCACACAAGCGCTATTGGATGCCTTTAGCTTGCGGCAAAAACTAGGTGATCTTGCAGGCGTGAACGTCGCCATAGTAGGCGACATTCGACATTCAAGGGTGGCGATCAGCAATATATTGTGCTTAAAACTTCTGGGTGCGAACGTTCGTGTTTGCGGGCCTAAGACCCTCATTCCAAAACACATTGCATCCATGGGAGTCGAAGTTAGTCACAACTTAGACGAGACCCTGAAGTGGTGCGACGTGGTGAATATGCTTCGCATTCAATTGGAACGACAAGGGGATAATAGTGTTCCTTACTTCGCCACTTTGCGAGAGTATGCCGTTGAATTTGGTTTGAACAAAAATCGACTCGATTCATTGCACAAACCCATTACAATCATGCACCCTGGACCCATCAATCGTGGGGTTGAACTTTCCAGTGATGTCGCCGATAGTGAGCATTCCATCATTTTGCAGCAAGTTGAGAACGGTGTTGCAATCCGCATGGCCGTGCTTTATCTACTGGCTATGAGGCGATAATCATTCGAAAGGAAGATTCTCCTATATTTACAGCATACAATCGATTCATGAAATTCTCCACCGAAATACGCGATAATATCGCGACTGTCAAATCCCATGTCGAAAAGCTGGATGCATTGCATGCGCCAGACTTAAAGAGTGAATTGGTACAAGTAGCAAAAGAAGGCACCAATCACATTGTACTCGACCTGTCTGAATCGCGCTATTGCGATAGCTCAGGCCTCAGTGCCGTGCTCATCGGGAATCGACTGTGCCGTGATTCCAATGGCAAATTCGTACTCACAGGCCTGCAGGCCTCTGTAGAAAAACTCATTCAAATTAGCCAACTTGATCGCGTTCTGACCATTGTGCCAACCGCGTCAGAAGGATTTGACTTCTTGGTTATGGAAATGACAGAAGCGCAACTAGGTAATAACCAAGACTCAGAATAACACAGCCATGAAGCATATCTCCCAAGTCCTATCCTTTGCTCTCGTGATGTTCCTCGCCATTACGAGCAATGCCCAATGCGAGCCTGATTTTGACTTTGGCGAAGCGGAATGGGGTGCATCGCCTGACCCATCGGTAGGTGATCAGTTTGACACTGCTTATGTCAATACCCCATACGCAGACATATTCCATGTGCTCGTTCCCACCGATGCGTCCGCTATCGATCCCTTGTTCGCTCTTCCGTTGGACTCTGTTGTGCTCTTAACAACAGTTCTAACAGACACTACGACCCTTGAGGTCGTTTCTCTGACCGATATAGGTTTGGACATCGTTTGCAACAACCTGGGAGGTTCACCGGATCCTTGCACGTTAATTTCAGGAGCTCAATACTGCGCATCCATTGAAGGGACACCCACTACAGCCGGTGCTTACCAGATGACCCTTCAAGTTGAAGCTTTCGTTACCGTGTTTGGTGTGCCTGTTGCACAGCCGTATGAATTCTCTGGATACATTCTGGATGTTATTGGTGAAAACACTCCGGATGGCATTAGTGAAGTAAACACCACCCAATGGAATGTCTATCCCAACCCTGCCACCGACCAATTCAGCATAACGGGACTTTCGTCAATGGGAACGCTCACCATCAGTGATTTATCCGGCCGAATCATGAGCGACTATGAATTGAGCAACATGCCTGCGAACGTTGTTTTTGACGCATATGATTGGTCAAATGGAATGTATGTCGTGCACGTTGTGTCCGCCGGCAAAAGATCCACCAAACGTCTTTTGATTCAGCATTGATCCAATGCTGACGCTTTGAACGGAAAATGGAGCCAACAATGGCTCCATTTTCATTCCCAAATAAACCGTGCAGTTCGAAATCACGATATTAGGATGCGGGGCGGCCACGCCTACTTTGCGGCACCTTCCAACTGCACAAGCCATTAACTGGAACGGGCAATGGATGCTCTTGGATGCAGGTGAAGGAGTCCAACTGGGATTGCGGCTCCAACGCATTCCCTTTCAAAAGATTGAGCGAATTTTCATCTCACACATGCACGGTGATCATGTTCTTGGGCTGCCCGGACTTATCGGAAGTATGAATCTACTTGGTAGAGAGCGCCCACTTATCATTCATGGCCCGTCAATGCTCGAACCTTATGTGAAGACGGCACTTAAATTCACTGAAACGCATCTAAAATTTGAGCTGAATTTCGTCGCAGCCAATCCCAATGGCATGCACGTCTCGATGCAAGAAAAAGGGGCGCGAATCTCTAGTTTCCCCGTCAAACATCGCATCGAAGCTTATGGCTATCAATTTTATTTTGAGGCTCCAGAGCTCAATGTCAAAAAGGCTCAAATCGAAGCGCTAGAACTCCAGCGATCGGAAATCATTCAATTGAAAAAAGGCATGGATGTGAAGCGTTTGGATGGTACACTGATCAAATGCGCTCAGGCATGCCACAGCAAAGCAGCCCCTTTGTGTTACGTGTACTCCGGTGACACCCGTCCCTGTGATGCTGTGCGAACAGCTTCACTTAATGCTGATTTACTTTACCATGAAGCCACCTTCTTGGACGACAAGAGACGCAAAGCCAAAGAAACGGGACACAGCACAGCGAAACAAGCAGCAGAAATTGCGGCTGATGCACATGTGAAAAAACTGATAATCGGACATTTCTCAAGCAGGTATCGAAATGAGGAATTGCTCGCTGATGAAGCGAGAAGCGTCTTCAACCATGTCGTCCTGGCGAACGAAGGAATGAAATTTCAACTTTAGGAAGAGGGATACGTTTAATCAATCAGTCAAAACGCCTATAATCGCATTCAACTAAATCCTTACTTTTGCACCTTCATGAGCGCCTCAATTTCTATAGCCATCGCCGACAGCAGTCCCGTTTTCAGATACGGCCTAAAAAGCATCCTTGACGCAAAACCCGGATACAATGTTGTAGCTGAAATCGAAACGGGAGAAGATTTGGAAAGTTGGTTAAAATCCAACAAGCCAGACCTCATTGTAATGGACTGTCTTGCTTCGGGTTTTTCGGTTGATACGGTGGTCGCTTGCTCGAGATTGAGTAAGAAAACTCGGCTCTTGGCTATCACTTCCTCACACAGTGGCCAAAGCATTGTCAATGCATTAAGAGCAGGCATCACTAGCTATGTCAAGAAGGATTGCTCAATGGACGAAGTGCTCGAAGCGATTGAAGAAACGAGCAGCGGAGGCACATTCTTTTGCGGCCAGATTCTCGGGGCCATCCAAGCTGAAAACATTGATGTCAGCGATCTCGAATTGGCCGATTATACATGCGACCCCGTTTTGCTCACCGAGCGAGAAATAGAAGTTTTGACCCACATCTCCGAGGGCAAGACCAACGTCCAAATTGCCGAAAAGCTTTTCTTGAGTAGTCACACGGTGAATACGCATCGCAAAAACATCATGCAAAAGTTAGGTGTAAACAACACCGCATCCATGGTGATGTATGCTGTGAAATCGGGATTTGTCAGCCCAAATCGGTTCCTGTTCACGAACAGTTAATTCCGGCCAAAAAACACCTTCACATTTGGAGTTTGGCAAGGAAAAAGCGACTTTTGCAAAACGCTAAATGACAGACGTAAGCCAGATGAAGATAGATACAACTCGCTCCTTTGATGTGCACCAAACTGAAACCTCTCGACTCGATCAAGTTGATTTCAGCAATTTAGATTTTGGTCGCGTCTTTTCAGATCACATGTTTGTGATGGATTTCGAGGAGGGAAGATGGCAACGTGGAGCGATTGAGCCTTACGGACCTTTTACAATGAGCCCCGCTTCTATGGTGTTTCATTATGGTCAGGCCATTTTTGAAGGGATGAAAGCGTATCGCTCCAAAGACGGATCCGTGTCTCTTTTTCGTCCCGGCAAAAACATAGAACGGTTTAACATCTCAGCGCGGCGCATGTGCATGCCGGAAGTTCCAGAGGATATCTTCATGGAAGCACTCGCCGCATTGGTAGATATTGATCAGGCATGGGTGCCTGATGGAGACGAGGCCTCCCTTTATATCCGACCCTTCATGATTGCGACCGATTCCTTTGTTGGGGTTCGTTCCAGTGACAAATACACTTTTAGCATATTCACTTGCCCTGTAGACGCATATTACAAGGGAGCAGTTCGCGTGAAAGTAGAGCGACATTACACCCGTGCTACGCCAGGCGGAACGGGATTCGCAAAAGCCGCGGGAAACTATGCGGGTTCATTGTATCCATCCCAATTGGCCCGCCAGGAAGGATACGACCAATTACTCTGGACAGATGCTTCAACCCATGAATTCATCGAAGAAAGTGGAACGATGAATGCAATGTTTGTCATTAACGGTAAGCTGGTATCTCCCGAAACAAGTGACACCATTCTCAATGGAGTGACGCGCGATTCAGTCATTACGCTTGCAAATGATCTCGGCATTGAAGTCGAAATCCGAAAAATCAGTGTCACAGAGCTCGAAAACGGGTTGCGAACAGGTGCAGTCAGCGAAGCCTTCGGTGTCGGTACCGCAGCGACCATCAAATCCATTGATCTAATTGGTGTGGACGGAACGGATTATCCGCTGAATACAATGCCCGCTGAATTGGGCAGCAGTGTTGCCATGCAATTATCACATGCTTTGGACGCCATTCGTCGCGGAAAAGCGGACGACACGCACGGGTGGAGTATCCCTGTGTAACGCAAATGCTTCAAACGGCATGTTGCCAGTAAAATTCGAATCATTGAAGTTGTTCAACATTCCTTTGCTTGCATTTTCTTTTTGCCTATTTTTTTCGAACATAAGGGGCCAAAATCAGCATCTTACTTACGGAACGGGGGCAACGCCCATGGCTTTAAGCTCTGATTACCGGGCGCTCGGTTGGAATCCAGCGCATATCACCTTAAGCCCACTCCTCAAAGAAGATTGGAGAAATGCTATTGGTGGCTTCGAATTTGGAGCACGTATCTCATCAAATGCCTTGGATAGAACTGATTTGTGGGCAGGAATTCTTAATAAAGAGGATGCTGGCTTCGATGTTGAAAGTGCCGAATGGCAGGACTGGAAGGCACTGTTGGCGAACGAAGACATCGCTTTGAATGTTGATG
>JADHRK010000002.1 GCA_016777435.1 Flavobacteriales bacterium | reverse complement strand
TGGCGGCATCATTCAGCGATTATTCGGCGCCCGCGAGGATTATTTCGTACTGCCCAGAATTGAGCATTTGACTGGCTGTGGAAACCGTCGAGTCGCGCGGCAGGGACCATTGAAATACGCCATCCTGAAGGTAATAGCGCATGATGATTTCTTCTTCCAAGGACATTTGAATTTGTTCCCGGAATTCCTCGAGGTCCCGAACGATGTTGGGCTTCAACGCCGCCTCCAATTGTTCGAATGCATTAGGGTCTAAGGTGTAAACCGCCTCATCTTCAGCCACCTCTTTTAGTTGCGCCCACATCACGGAAGTTTGTGATTCGTATTGTGTCGCTGCATTGGCCTCAGCAAAGTCGACAAATTCCGTCCAGTCGGCTTCGGTCAATGCGAACCCCTCGGGTGGGGCGATGCTGTCGCGCTGCGCGGTCCACGCATTGGCGAAATCAAACAAGGTTCCACTTTCATAAAGCCCTTCCAGCACATATCCAAGGGGAGGCAGGAGCGTCGGGACATCTGGCTGAACTCCCTTTCCATCGACCACCGGACGACCATTGCGGGTATAGAACACTTCAATCAGGGAGTCGGCGACAGCTTGCGCGCTTCCGTCCTCACCGCGATTCCCACCGTAATCAAGCCGTTGAATGCAGCGTCCGCTAGGCGTGTAATATTTGGCTACTGTGACCTTCAATTTGGTCCCATAGGCCAATTGCTTGGATTGTTGAACCAGGCCCTTGCCAAAACTCTCTTGGCCCACTATGATCGCTCGATCCAAATCTTGAAGGGTGCCCGAAACAATTTCCGAAGCGGATGCTGACATGCCATCAATCAACACTGCAATTGGTAAATCGGGAAGCAAGGCGTCGGCCATGGTGCTGTAACTCTTTTCCCATTCTTCTGTTTTGCCGCGGGTGCTCACTACTTCTTCTCCTTTGCCAATGAATAAATTGACAATGCTGATGGATTCCTGCAGTAGGCCGCCTCCATTGCCTCGAAGGTCAACGACTAACTGTTTCATGCCGATGCTGTCGCGGAGGTAACGAATGGCTTGCCGCAATTCGAAGGATGACCCGCGTGTGAAGGCAGAGAGTGCCACATACCCTGTGCTGTCGCGAAGCACAGTGCGGAAGGGAACTGCGGGGAGTTTGATTTTGGCGCGTTTCATCACCACAGACTCTTCCGTTTTCGTTGCATTCCGAATGAAGCCCACTTCTACTTCTGTACCGCTGGCTCCTTGAAGCATTTCCGGAATGAGGTCTTCCTCTACATCGGCCAATCTCATTCCATCGACGGCGGTCAGCTCATCGCCGATTTTTATTCCCGCCTTGGCCGCCGGGAATTCAGGCAATACGTCGATGAAGAGTTGTCGTCCCCCCATCATTTGAATGCTTGCTCCAATGCCGCCATATTCACCGGTACTCATGAATCGAAGGTCCTCCACCCGCGACTCCGGGTAATAGATGGTGTAAGGATCCAGGCTCGACACCATCGCATCAATCCCAGTTTCCATCAATGCTCCCGGTTGAATTTCATCCACGTAAAAGATGTTCAATTCACGGAATAGCGCATTCATGATCTCCAGTTGCTTCGACAATTCGAAATAGTTTTCCCGAACCGGAACAGCTGCGATGAACAGCCCCAACAGCGGCAGCAACAAGAGCTTTGATCTGTTTTTTTTCTTGGTTGGAAGCGTGGCTAGGGGATGGGAGCGTTTCTCGTTCTTCACAGGTTCAGTCTTGGTCGGGTTGGCTAGGAAACATTTTTTGCACGAGTGAGGCAACAGATGAGCGCACCGTCTCGAAATCAGGCATTTCGTTTCCTACAAATATGAAAACGATTGCCCGTTGTTTTTCGTCTGTGAGTAGACGATTTTCCAAAGCGGGCTTTTCAAGCCTCCACGCTTCCCGCATCAATCGTTTGACGCGGTTGCGGTCCACGGCTCGCTTGAATTTCTTCTTGCTCACGGTTACCATGGCCTGGATGGCGACGGGCTCTGGCAATGGCGTATCGATGAAGCGTCCAATGATGGGGGGAGCTTTAATTTTTGCGCCCTTCGCAAAGACGAGGTCCGAGAGTTTTTTGGACTTCAGTCGCTGGTTGCGGGGAAAGGAAAAGGAGCCAGTTTCGGACAAGGGCGCTTTATTTGCCCTGAATGTAATGCTCAATGGCCATAGTCATGGAAGGAGCTTTCGGCGTGGGTGCCGAAATGTCCACGCGAAGGTTGGCTTCAGCAGCAGCTTTTGCAGTAGTCGGCCCAAATGTGGCAATCCGAGTTTCTCCCTGTTGAAAATCGGGGAAGTTCTTGAATAAGCTCTCAATCCCGCTTGGGCTGTAAAAAACCAGCAAGTTGTACTTCACATCGCTCAAGTCACTGAGGTCTGAGCATACGGTTCGGTACATCGTGGCTCGCGTGTAGTCAATTTTCCCCTCTTCTAGGAATTTTGGAATCGATGGCTTCATCAAGTCACTGCACGGCAACAAGAATTTTTCGTTCTTGTGCTTCTTAATCAATTCCATGAGGTCCTGGAAGCTCTGTTTCCCGAAGAAAATTTTTCGCTTCCGGTACACAACATATTTCTGCAGGTAATAGGCAGTCGCCTCGCTGATGCAAAAATATTTCATAGTGTCGGGCACTTCAAACCGGAGCTCTTCGGCCAAACGAAAGAAATGGTCAATGGCATTTCGACTGGTAACAATCAGTGCAGTGTGCTCTGCGAAATCAATCCGTTGTTGGCGAAACTCCTGGCTCTCAATTCCTTCCACGTGGATGAAGGGGCGGAAATCGATGGTGAGCTTTTGTCGCTCAGCTAAATCAAAATACGGCGACTTTTCCGTCGTCGGCTTCGGTTGTGATATCAGAATGGTCTTGACTCTTTGCGCCATATTCAAGGGGTTCCATGCTTGTTCGATCGGGCATCAAACTTGCTTGAAAAGCAGGTAAGTGGGACCAATTTCGAAGGTGCAAAGATACACAATTCCCCACCCAAAAGGAAGCCCATTGTGAACGACCGATTGAAGTTGACGCAACCATTTGATTATGAGCCATCCCCACCAAATCCAAACGGCTTGTTCCCAAAGTATATTCCGGCTGCTAAATGGGATGTTTTGCCCCAAATGAAAGATGCAAAAAACCATCAACCCCCACAGCAACCAATTGCGCATGTGACGGTCAATTTCCAAACCACGTTCGGTTGCTTCGGGGGCAAGCGTGATCCAACCGCCGATCCAAGCTGCAATAACCCGTAACATGATTGTTGCGACCCCCAATAGTGCCCCGTAGCCCATCCCGACCCATAAGCCTTCGAGCGTTGCATCAACCTGACACAATGCCCAGGCACTTCCGAGAATGCACCAGGCTAATACACCAAGAAGGTGACTTGTTAAGGTGCCACCCGTGCGAGCGGACTCGTCCGCCAATCGCTGCCACACCCGCTTGATGTTGTAAGAAGTCCAAATTGTCAAGCTCCATTCGCGTTCGAAACGGATCCGTAACAATACAGTCGCCCAGAGACCCAAACCAATGGATAGAAGCATCGCCGCCAAAAACTCATAGGATGCGTGGGGTATGGGCTGTCCTTCGAACATGGCGCGAAGATTCAAAATTTTCCAATTGCTGGGACTTCAACGCCACGGCATTATGTGAATTGGACGTAAAAATTTATACACGTCTTGGGATTCGTACTGCTCAAAATGGGCCGTGATCCAATACGAGCCGGGTGGAGGAATTCGTGTCCCTACGAATCCATCCCACTTTACCGTTTGGTCCTCTTCTTGGGAAACCCAAATGGGACCATCTGTGAGCATTGAAAGTATAAGACCGTTGGCATTGTGGAGGGTTAAGTGTGCTTTCCAGGCACCTGCTCCGGGCGCCCGCAACAAAACTTGGATCGGCTCAATTGCCCCGCTTGCAGCAAACCTCCACGTATCGTTCAAAACGACCAAGGAGTTCAGCGCTTGATCTGCTCCGAATTGATGTTTCTGCCAACTGTTCCATTTTCCAGGAGTCGCCCCGAGTTCATCCAAGGAAGATTCCCATTGACGGGGAGGCGAAATGCATTCGGTTTCCAGTGAAAAAGGTGCGCCAACTCGTTCCAATGAACGCAAATGATGCCAGTCGTTCCAGGGTGATTCGAGATCGGGGTGGAGGTGGATGCTATCGATTCGAGCGCCTGATCGCGCCAATTGTACTTCTCGGTTTCCCCATAGGCTCGGCAAATTGCAAGGAATGATTCGTCCTTGCTGCTGCATCCACCGGCTCGGACATCGGCTGAATGCAACCGGGGTGTCCTTTGGAATGAACCATCGGATTTCGGACGTCAGGGGCAGCCAATCAATCGGGTTGGGGCTTGTCGCAGTTGTCAATTGAAGTCCATCCGTCCTGAGCCAAGGGTGCACATGGTGTTTGATTTCAATGAAAGGCTCTGGACCATCGAGCTTCAATTGTTGCACCTCATTCAATGAAAAGTCGCATTCCAACTCGTCGACTAGGAATGGACTGGAGGGACAGATGGAGGCAATGGATAAAGCTCCTTCCGCCCAATGCAGTTGGGCGATGCTGTCCTCCAATGCTTCGAATTGGGAAGGTCCCTTCCAGAGCTGCCCGGCATCCAGGCCATCCGCCCAACCTCCGAGGTCTTCCGGATCCACGGCAGTCCATATTGTCGATTCAATTTCAACAGGGCCGTTGAACAAAACAACCCATTTGTTTTCTGAAATACCGCACAGGATTGGCACTGCATTGACCGTTACCGGTTCTTCAGCGAGATCGCTGATGCCTGGAGAACAACCACGAGAATCCATGCTGCTGTTCCAGTTGAACGCACCGTGCAATCCGGGAATGAGATCCAAACGAACGAGGCTTTTTCCGCTCCCTTCATTTTTCCGTTCGCGGTGCCAACAATTGGAATAATGTACTTCATCAATCAAGGTTCCGTTGGCCGCACGAATGGCCACAAGCCCAGAACTATTCGGCAAATCGATTTCGTAAAAACAATGCCGTGCTCCCGGTGCCAAGGTGATGCGGTGGAGGGGAGAGGAGCCATTGCATTGGAGCCCCCCCAATTCGAGGGTGTCCGTTTCGTGTACATTCGTTACCTCAACGAAAGAGCCCCACACATCAGTCATGCCATTGGGATCATGTGCAATTTCAGTAATCAGTAAATCCTGAAAAGCTGGAAAGCGATGAGGTTCCAATTGAATCGTCCACGCGGAAACGGACATTGCCGAAGGTGCGCAAGGCATAATGCCTGTCACGTCAAAAGCAACCTTCCCATTTGAAAGTTGCGAATCAATTTGCCAAGCCAGCGTTTTGTGGTCTTCATTCATCAAGGTCAAGTGACCGGCATTGATTCCGCGGAGATGGAACGGAGCTTGCGGGTCGAGTGGTTGATTGAACGTGAGCAATCCTGTCGTTTCCCCAGTTGGAGTGATTGCCACCAATTCCAGGGGGAGGGTTTCTGAGATTGGGGTGTTTTCCTCGGGCGGAGAAGTGCCCGGAGTGCTTCCTAGCGGATGAAGCGATGGCTCCCAATTGCTTGGGCCGTTGCAAGCGTCCCAGTGGATGATTTGCAAGGAGACTCCCCCATCGGTCAACCCCGCCATCCAATCGGAGCTGTATTGCACCTGATCGGCGATGGATCCATCCTCGCCCAGCAACATCAGGGATTCCCCTGCATTGTTCAACCCTGGCCAAGGAATTCCTTTGGCCTGCAGCGTGGAATCGCCGGCAATGCTCACGTCACTCCCAGTGACAATGACACGTTCTCCCGGCGCCAAAATCCCATCCCAACCAAATTGAGGGATCAGATTGGACTGGGTTTCGGAACTGCCGTCCAGAAGAATGAAATCTTGGATGGAATAATGTGACTCAGAGCGGTTGATGATTTCCAGCCACTCCTCCTCGGGCAAACCAAGAGACGGAGAAGGATCAAACATGATTTCTGTGAATTGCACCGCATGTGGCTCGATGCCTTTTGATGAAGTGCGCAGCACTTCAATGGGGGGCTGGATTCCTCCGATTCCATGAGCATCCCGGATTCCGTGCAAGGACAACTGACGCACTTGCCCTATTGCCCAATACCCTGAGAAGATTCCAATCCGTTTATTGCTCTTATGGTTTTCTGCAATGAAAAAAAGGGAATCGCCATTGTTCCAGGTGCCAAATCCAGTGGAGCTGGACAGGGGTTCGTTGAACTGCAATTGAAGGGCGTGGTTACCGAGCCAATGGTAGTCGACACATACCGGAGGGATGGTGTCAGGCACATGGGGAGATAATATAGCGACTTCAATGCGAAAGTCATTGACGTGGCTTGCGGTAAATTTTGCGCTAAAACCAATACAATCAGGCACTAAACCAGCACTTCCTTCCATGGCATGTGTCCACTCTAACGGCTCGGAAGAAGCGCTCCATTGAAGAAATGTGGAGTCTGACGCAGGATGCTGGTTCCACATCATCCAGTGGTCGATTTGTCCCGCCAACATCGGTGAAGGAGCGGCCGCGATTTGTCCGTGGCTTTCGCCCACCACGGTGTTCATCCAGCGCAAGGAATCCGCGCTTCCGCTCTCGCCGAGGTGCAGAAAGTTGCCCGGATCAACGGCTAAAATGGCAGAGTCGGTTTGCCAGCTGGAAACTGAAAATGGTGGTACGTTGGCTCCGCTCCATTCAAGATTGGATCGAGGGATCAAGTGCACCCGGCTGAAATTCTGCGTGGAGCCAGCGAATTGCTGTGACCAGTGAAACATGATTGTACGACCTGCGGAATCCGCAATGCTGTCCACAGGGCAAAAGCAAATCCAGGACTCACCGGGTTCTTGGGCGTTGAGTTGCCATCCGCTGTCGGACGGAATCCAATCGTCCTCATGCATGTGGATTTCCCAGAAATCAGGTGATTGGCCCGGCGAATGCCCCACCGCGCCAAACAAAAATGGAACCAGCAGAAAATGCAGTTTTTCATTCCAATTCAATCGCCTCAAATCCTTCTTCATCAACAAGGCAAACCTCGAAAAAAAGTTGGAATTTTACACCATCGTTCGTGAACCACACGGCGGCATTTAAAAATTAGTTCAGCGCATAAAAATGGATGAAGGTTTGAAAGTCTGCATCGTCGGAGCGACAGGATTGGTAGGAAGAACCATGCTTCAAGTTTTGGAAGAACATGCCTTCCCGGTGAGCGAATTGTTGCCGGTGGGAAGTGAGCGCAGCATTGGCACAGATGTTTATTTCAAAGGTGAGGCGTTGGAGGTGCTTTCGATGGAATCGGCTCTAGCGAAAATGCCGCAAGTGGCTCTTTTCAGCGCAGGGGGCTCGGTCAGCGAACAATGGGCTCCGCGATTTGCCGAGGCTGGGACCACGGTCATCGACAACAGCAGCGCTTGGCGAATGAACGGGGATTGTCCGCTGGTTGTGCCGGAAGTCAATGGCCACGCCATCCAATCGCATCACCGGATCATCGCCAATCCGAATTGCACGACCATGCAACTGGTGATGGCACTGAAGCCGCTCCATGACCTTTTCCAAATCAAGCGTGGCATTGTGAGTACCTACCAAAGTGTAACGGGCACTGGCAAGGCAGCCATCGTACAGTTGGAGGAAGAACGAAGAGGTGATGTGCCAAGTGCACCGGTTTATCCGCATTCCATAGACATGAATTGCCTTCCTCATTGTGATGTTTTTGTGGAAGACGGATTTACACGGGAGGAAATGAAGGTTTGGCACGAAACCCAGAAAATTCTCGGAGATGATTCCGTGTCTGTGACGTGCACTGCCGTTCGTGTGCCGGTCCAAGGTGGTCACAGCGAAAGCGTTTACCTCGAATTCGAGCGTGATTTTGACTTGGGCCAAGTCCGTGCGGCGTTATCAAACTTCCCGGGTGTTGTGGTAGTAGACGACCCGGAGTCCAATTCCTATCCGATGCCGCTGACCGCGCATGGCAGCGATGATGTTTTTGTCGGGCGCATCCGACGCGACTTGGCGCATCCGAAAGGGCTTCATTTGTGGGTGGTGGCTGACAACTTGAGAAAAGGAGCTGCCACAAATACGGTTCAGATTGCGCGGTACCTATTCGATCGCGGTCGCTGGTCGTGAGCCGTGATTTTGCACTTGCTCGTTTCGGGTTAAATTGCGCTCAATTCGCGACATACCGCGGCTGGATTCACACTTCAACCAAGTTCAAATGAATGCCCAAAACCTCCTCTCAATGCGTCGATTTCAGGTGACGCTCGGACTGCTTTTGTTTGCGATTGCAGGGCAAGCACAAACCCAAGTTTACGGAACAGTGTTGGATGCCGAGACGGGAGAACCCCTTATTGGCGCTTCGGTATACCTGGAAGAATACAGCATGGGTTCGGTTACCGATTTTGATGGTCGGTTCCGTTTTGTTACTCGCCAGACGGGGGAAGCCCACGTGGTTGCGAGCATGATTGGGTATACCAATAGCCGGAATTACATCCAGTTGCCCGCCCGCCAGGGAGGTCGCAATATCGGAATGGCGGCCATGGATATGGGAGTGCTTCGCTTGGCGGCCTCCACGATAGGATTGAATGAGGCCAATGTGATTGCCTCAGTAGCCACTAGTCGTGAGACGCCTGTGGCAGTGTCCACGTTGGACGCGCGCACCATTCAGGAGCAGTTGGGCGACAAAGAATTGGTCGAAACACTGAACATTACGCCAGGAGTTTATGCCACAAAAAGCGGGGGTGGCTATGGTGACAGCCGCATCAATATTCGAGGTTTCGATCAGCGGAATGTAGCAGTGCTCATCAACGGCATTCCCGTCAATGACATGGAAAATGGTTGGGTTTACTGGTCCAATTGGGCGGGTTTGGGTGATGCCGTGAATACCATGCAGGTGCAGCGTGGCCTTGGTGCTTCAAAGTTGGCCATCAATTCGGTGGGAGGAACCTTGAACATTATCACGAAAGCCACAGACATGAAAAAGGGTGGCAGCCTGCTGCAAAGCGTTACCGATTATGGACGCTACAAATCCATGCTGTCCCTGAGCTCAGGCGTGATGAAGAATGGTTGGGCAGTCAGTGCTGTTGGCAGCCGCACAATGGGCAATGCATATGTAGATGCCGCTTTCATCGATGCGTGGAGTTATTTCCTCACCGCCGCCAAAGACTTTGGAGCGCATCGCCTGGTTTTGACAGCCATTGGCGCTCCACAAACCCACGGACAACGTCGAGGTCAGTTGAGTGTGGATCGGTTCAATGACCTCAACTCACTGGGATACGAAGCACACCGATGGAACGATGACTGGGGTTATTTGAACCGCGGCGGAGCCACGGAGGAAGTGCTGAATTCCCGTGTCAATGGCTACCACAAACCCCAGTTCGCCTTGAACCATTATTGGCAGTTGAGCGAACGATCGCACTTGGCGTCTAGTTATTACGTGAGTGTGGGGCAAGGATACGGTTCACGTTACGATGGAACGAGTTCGCCACGCCTCAGCGAAACGTACGAGGATGCCGATGGTATGACCCGGACGGTGAAGACGAATCTCAATTGGGATTACCTCTGGGACTCGAATGAGAACAACACGCAGCCGGTCACGTATGCGGCCAATCAGATTGGTTATGACGCGTCGGCCCAAGCTTGGTTGGACACGGTACACATGTTTGGCGACCCCATTGTCGTTGAAGGAGACACGGTGGTGGGTGGCCGAAGCCGAAGCGTAATTGAGAATGCGCACAACGAACATTTTTGGACGGGCGTATTGTCCACGTTGCACCACGAAGTCAATGACCGCGTCAACCTCATGGTTGGCGTCGATGCGCGTTATTACAGCGGTAAGCACTTCACACGAGTCAATAATTTGCTCGGGGGAGACTTCTATTTGCAATCTTTCAGCAGTTCGGACGGATATGGCATCAATCCAGACTATGAGCTCATGGCGCAGCCGGGGGATAAAGTCGATTATGATGACATAGGGTTGGTCCGATACGCGGGTGGGTTTGCACAAGCGGAATACAAAGATGACCGGTTCAGCTTGTTTGCTGCGGGAACGGTGAGTTTCACGGGTTACCGCAGAATCGATCCCTACAAGTATTTCCGTTATGCAGAGACGGGGGTTCAGGAAGTCACAGAACTGAATGAAACAACGGGTAACATTGAAACCACCGAGCAATTTGTTTACGGTGAAAAGTCGCTCAAGGCCAGCAGTGTCGGTTACAATGCAAAGGCAGGAGGCAGTGTGCGGCTCGGAGAGACCAGCCACATTTACGTGAATGGTGGCGTGTATTCACGAGCGCCCTTCATTCGATATGTATTCACGAATTATTCCAATGTTTTGAGCAATGACCGCTTGACCAATGAAAAGGTGGCTGCTTTTGAAGCAGGGTATCGTTTTCGCTGGCGCGGAATTTCACTGGATGTCAATGCTTACCACACCCAATGGCGGGACAAGAGCATCATGAGCAGCCCGCTTTTGCGACCCGATGGCACGGAATACCGCGCCTTCATCACCGGTTTGGTTCAAACCCACGAAGGAATTGAATTGGAGTTGAAAACGCGGCCTCTTCCAAAGCTGGAAATTGGAGGAATGGCGTCCTTTGGTGATTGGCGCTGGGACAACGATGTCAACGCCGAAATCACTGCGGAGGAAGGGGGAGAGGTTTTGGAAACACTTTACATCTATTCCGCGGGCCTTAAAGTCAGTGATGCGCCGCAGTCTCAGGTCGGACTTCTAATGAACTACTCACCGACGAAGGGCCTTCGGGTCGGCGCCAACTATGTCCACAATTGGAATTTGTATGCGCGTTTTGAGGTCGATGCTGACCGTACGAACCCTGACCGAGCAGGATTGCAACCCGTCATGCTTCCTGAATTTGGCTACCTCGACTTGCGCGCGAGTTATCGGTTCGAAACGGGTGGGTTGGGATGGATGGCCAGCCTGAATGTTCAAAATGCCTTGGACAACATCTACATCAGTGACGGTTTTGAGACGTTCGTAACCAACCCACAGACCGGGGTGAAAGAGCAGGGAACCGTTGAAAACGGAAAGTTAGAGGGCTATTGGGCTTACGGCCGAACCTTATCTGCCACGCTCAAGATGATGTTCTGATCACCGGATGGTGTCACCTGCAGCGGTGCCCTCCTCAGGGGTCACGAAGCGCAATGAACCATCGGCTGATTCCGCCATTAACACCATTCCTTGGCTTTCTACGCCACGGATTTTGCGCGGTGCCAGGTTGGCCAATAACGTGACCCGGCGACCGACGACATCCTCTGGCTCGAAATGCTCTGCGATTCCGCTCAATACCGTTCGCTCATCCAATCCAGTGCGGATGGTCAATTGCAGCAATTTGTCGGCTTTCGGGACCCGCTCGCATGCAATTACTTCGCCGACCCGGAGGTCCATTTTTTGGAAATCATCAAAAGTCATCATGGGCTTGAGGGGTTCGCAAGTCGAAGCAGGTGCTGCGCTTGCTTGAGCAGATTTTAATTTTTCAACTTGAGCGTCCACGGTGGGTTGTTCCACTTTTTCGAACAGGATGGGCAAATCACCCAATCGCTCACCCGGCTGCATCATGGTGCCGCTGGCTTGCTCCCATTGGGCGTTCGAAATCCCAAATGCAGCTTGCATTTTTTGCGCGCTTTGTGGAATGAAGGGCTCCAACAATACCGAGCAATTTGCCGCAACTTGGATGCAGGTATTGAGGATGACTGCCGTGCGTGCCTCGTCTGTTTTCTTGATCTTCCACGGCTCTTGCTCTGTCATGTATTTATTGCCCAAACGTGCTACACCCATGGCGGCTTGCAAGGCATCGCGGAAACGGTTGCGTCGAATCAATTCAGCGACTTCGCCCGGAGCGGATTCCAACGCTTGAACGATAGC
Organism: Flavobacteriales bacterium; assembly: GCA_016777435.1. Lineage (GTDB taxonomy): Bacteria > Bacteroidota > Bacteroidia > Flavobacteriales_D > Sanyastnellaceae > UA16. The sequence continues at coordinate 31,743 of JADHRK010000002.1, read as the reverse complement.
GTCCTCGTCGGTAGTCCATTTCGTGCGGTCTAGTTCAGGCACTGCAGAATCGTAATACTTCCGGGTCAACACGATGACGCGATTGATGAAGTTTCCGAGTACATCGGCTAGCTCATTGTTCACCCGCTCGCGGTAATCGGACCACGTGAATTCGCTGTCCTTCTGCTCGGGCATGATGCTCGCAAGAACATACCGCAATTCGTCGCTTTTGCCAGGAAATTCTTCGAGGTAATCTTTCACCCAAACCGCCCAATTGCGGGATGTTGAAATTTTATCCCCTTCCAAATTCATGAATGCATTGGCCGGCACATTGGTCGGAAGGTTGAATGCCCCGTGTTCTTTCAATAGAATGGGGAAGATCAAACAGTGAAAAACGATGTTGTCCTTTCCGATGAAGTGAATCAATTCGGCATCGTCAGACTGCCACCAATCTTGCCAATTTTGTCCCGTATTGGCCGCCCACTCCATCGTGGAAGTGATGTATCCTATTGGGGCATCAAGCCAAACGTAAAGCACTTTTCCATCGGCACCTTCGACGGGCACGGGTACGCCCCAGTCCAGGTCACGGGTCATGGCTCTGCTCTGCAGTCCTCCATCGATCCAGCTCCGGCATTGGCCAGTGACGTGTGATTTCCAGCTGCGCGCATCGTGGTGCGCTGCACCATTGAATTTTCCGTTGTCGATGTAATCTCGGAGCCAATCTTCGTGCCGTCCCATGGGCAAGTACCAAAGGGTGGTATCCTTCAAAATCGGTGTTGCGCCGCTTAAAGTTGAGGTGGGCTCGATCAAGTCCGCTGGCGATAAGGCGGAACCGCATTTTTCGCACTGATCGCCATAGGCACCGGGCGATTCGCATTTGGGGCACGTGCCTGTGATGTAGCGATCGGCCAAAAATTGCGATGCTTCGGGGTCGAAAAACTGTGCGTCAGTTTTTACTTCAAAGCTTCCGGATTCCAGTAATTTCAAGAAAAAATCCTGAGCAACTTGATGGTGTTTTTCGCTCGAAGTGCGTGAATAATGGTCGAAAGCCATGCCGATGCCTGCAAATGCTTCTTGCATTTCGGTGTGGTACCGGTCGACAATTTCGCGGGGCGTGACACCGTCCTTCTTGGCCCGCAGGGTGATGGCGGCCCCATGCTCATCGCTTCCGCAGACCCACAAAACTTCAGAACCCGCCATGCGTTCGAAGCGCGCTCGAATGTCACCGGGCAGGTATGCGCCGGCAATGTGTCCAATGTGGATGGGGCCATTGGCGTATGGCAAGGCCGATGTCATCATCAATCGGCGGGGGTGGCGAAATGGGCGAGGCGTTGGAGTCATCAAAGGGGCGAAAAGAAGTGCGAATTTCGGGCTTTTTCGCTATCCATTGCCATCTTGCCGCATCCCATTGCTCGGAAGACATGAACACACCTGATTTTTTGACGAAAATGCCTGAGCCTCTGCAGCCCGGAGATCATGTGATGCTTGCCGCTCCTGCGCGCCATGTGACCGAGGCACAAGTGGACGCGGCAACCCAGGCCATCGAAGCGGCGGGATTCACTGCCGTGACGCCTGAGGGGTTGCTCGCTCAACAGGGGCAGTTTGGAGGATCCGATGCACACCGCGCGAGGGTGATGAATCAAGGATTTGAGTCGCTAAAAATCAAAGCGATATGGGTGATGCGCGGGGGCTACGGATGTGCGCGGATTTTGCCACTTTTGAACCAGCAGGCATTTTCGGACGCGCCTACTTGGATGGTCGGGTTCAGTGATGCAACTGCCCTGCATGCGTGGGCAAATCGCCTCGGTGTGATGACGCTCCATGCGCCAGTTGCCAATACATTTTCGTCATGCTCCGATAGGGAGAAGCAAGCGTTTTGGAGAAGTTTGACAGCTTCCCATGCAGGGGGGAAAGGGTCATTGGTTGTTGGAGGTAATTTGAGCGTCTTGTATAGCTTAATGGGCACGCCTTATTTCCCCAATTTGAAAGGAAATTGGCTGTTGATTGAAGACTTGGATGAATACCTCTATCACATGGATCGCATGATGCTCGCCTTTCGCTTGGCGGGCATTTTGGATGAGGTCAAAGGGGTTTTGGTGGGATCTTTCACGCAGCTTCATGACAACACCATCGCATCCGGTCAATCCATCAATAATCCCTTTGGTCAAACGATGGAAGAAATCATCGTTTCACACGTCCCTTCGAACAAACCCATTCACTGGGATTTGCCCATTGGCCACGGAACAAAAAACGTTCCTGTCGTGTTGGGTGAAAGTTGGGAAAGCCAAATGCACCACTTCGCTCTGGAAATCCCCTAATTTCGCGACATAAAACCAAAACTCTTGCCTCGATGTACGGATCTATGAAACAGCACCTTCGCGACGAATTGTCGCAGATTGAAGCGGCCGGTTTGTTCAAGAAAGAGCGGGTCATTGCCGGAGCGCAAGACATGGAAATCACCTTGGATGACGGTTCCAAGGTCCTGAATTTCTGCGCGAACAATTACCTGGGCTTGAGCAACCACCCACAGGTGAACGAAGCAGCGAAAAGCGCCATTGATAGCCATGGATTTGGGATGTCAAGCGTTCGATTCATTTGCGGGACACAGGACATTCACAAGCAGCTAGAACAATGCATCGCTGAATTTCACGAGACCGAAGACACCATCCTTTATGCGGCAGCATTTGACGCCAACGGGGGTGTTTTTGAGCCGTTGTTGGGCCCTGAAGATGCGATCATTTCCGACGCATTGAATCATGCCTCCATCATCGATGGCGTGCGCCTTTGCAAAGCAGCGCGTTATCGGTATGCCAACAATGATATGGAAGATTTGGAGGCGCAATTGAAGAAGGCTGTTGAGGCCAAGCACCGCTTCAAAATCATAGTGACGGATGGCGTCTTTTCGATGGACGGCTATGTGGCTCAGATTGGCAAAATTTGCGATCTCGCTGAGCGCTATGATGCCTTGGTGATGGTGGATGAATGCCACGCCACAGGATTCATTGGGAAGACAGGAAGAGGTAGTGTCGAATTGGGGAATGCGCTGGGCCGAGTGGACATCATCACGGGAACACTCGGCAAGGCCATGGGTGGAGCGATGGGCGGCTTCACAACGGGCCGGAAGGAAATCATTGAAATGCTGCGCCAGAAGTCGCGTCCATACCTTTTTAGCAACAGCCTAGCACCGAGCATCGTGGGTGCTTCCTTGGAGGTGTTCAATATGCTGAGTGAATCCACTGAATTGCGGGATCGCTTGGAAGAAAACACCCGCTATTTCAAAGCTGGGATGCGCCGCGTTGGTCTGCCGATCAAGGATGGGGAATCGGCCATTGTTCCCGTGATGTTGGGTGACGCGAAGCTCTCACAAGAAATGGCGAATCGTCTTTTGGCGGAAGGAATTTATGTCATCGGATTTTTCTACCCTGTTGTACCAAAGGAACAAGCGCGCATCCGCGTTCAGTTATCTGCGGCGCATACCCGAGACCAACTGGATCACGCCATTGCTTCGTTTGAGAAAGTGGGCCGTGACTTAGGTGTTCTCGAGGCGGCGGTTTGATGGCGCAACGTCTTCCTAAAAAGGTCTTGATTGTTGGTGACGGTTTGGCCGGCACCTTGATGGCTTGGGAGTGCGTGAAAAGAGGGCTGATTTTTGAGCAATGGTCCAATGGTTCTCCAGCGGCTTCGGACGTTGCGGCGGGTATGTTCAACCCCGTTTCCTTCCGAAGGATTTTACCGCAGTGGGATGCTGCCAATCATGCGGCGCGTGCGCGAATTGCTTTCCAAGGCATTGAAAAGTCACTGGGAATCGCGTTGTGGCATGAGGTGCCAATTATTCGTGTTTTCCCAGATGCTCAATATGCAAGTCTCTGGGCAGAAAGAGCATCGGGTACCCACGAAGTGTCACCGTTCATTGAAACGCTCAGCCGTGGTGATTTGCACCCCTCCATCCACGCGCCGCATGGGGCCGGTTTGGTCCGAGAATCGGGCTGGGTTGATGTGCAATTGTTGACCGAAAAAAGCCGGAAGCATTGGCAGCGGCAAGGGCAATGGAAAGCAGAAGCGTGGTGCATGGAGGACGGCTGTCCGTCTGAATTTGATGCTGTCATGGATTGCCGGGGTGTCGGTGCTGTGGACGATTTGGCCAAATTCGGTCTGGAATTGCGGCCAAACCACGGAGAGGTAATCACGGTTCAAACCGAGTTGGAATGGGGGCAACAGACAGTGAACAATGTGACTTGGGCTTTGCCGCTCGGTTCGGGGACTTACCGCATCGGTTCAACATATCGCTGGGACATGGACGAGCCAACGGTCCTTGCTGCATCGTTGGACCACCTGATTGATCAGGCGAATTTGGCTCGAACGGGTCCTGCTTTGGTTGCGACTGAAGCCACAAGCCATCGTGCGGGCCTTCGGCCATCATGTTTTGATCGTCGACCCATTTTGGGTCAAGTCTCCGTCCAATCGCCATGGTATTTCGCGTGCACAGGCTGGGGCACCCGTGGAGTCACCATCGGCCCAACCATGGTGGATTGGACGTTGGATGCTGTGCTCGGCCTCATCACTGACGTCCCCGATGAGGTTCATCCCAAAAGATTTAGTACTTTCACAAAAAATTGAAAGTTAATTTTACGCGTGATTTTTCAAGAGGTAACCATCGCTGAGCAATCCTTCATGGAACATTGGCAAGAAATCGGCAAGCATTGGGGCGTCCCCAAAGCTATGTTGGCCGTGCATGCCTGGTTGCTATTAAAGCCTCAGCCGCAGTCGACGGATGATGTGATGTACCACCTGAACATAAGCCGAGGCAATGCGCATAACATGTTGATGGATCTTGTGGAATGGGAGTTGGTTCATCCCCTCAAAACGCTCGGAAAACGCCAGGTGCTTTTCGTTGCTGAGAAAGAAGATTGGGCCATGATGACGGCGATACTTCGGGTAAAAAAGAAGCGTGAATTGGATCCTTTTTTGACGTTGGACGATTGGCGGCAGGTCCATTCGGACGAGTTATCGTCGGGAGCACACGATGGCTTGGATGCACGGCTGAAGAGTTGGATGGTAACGGCGCAGAAACTGGATCGACTGGCTCATTTGGCGTCCCGGGAGGACGAATCGTGGTGGCAGAGGTGGATGTTTTCGGCACTGCGAACAAAATGAAAATCCATGGGAAGGCCGAATGAATCGCTTAACTTCGAAACAAATTCAATCCATGCACGCTGTGTCCGATGAGCTTTCCGCCCGCCAAGCATCCCCGTCTTTTTCGACGCGGGAGCGCAAGGTTATGGTGCGTGGGAAGGAACGTTTCGGCTCATCGACTTGGAAGTCGAGCCGGGTGGCTCGGGGTTTCATCGCCGCATTGATCTGCTGCATCTGCGGGATTGATGTGCCCACTCTTGAAGCGCAAAGTCAGTTTACGCAGACAAGCACGCTCGATGAGTCGGACACTCGTTCCATCACCAAGGCCAATTTTCTCTTTCACTTTGCCGCATCCAATGAGTGGCCTTCGGAATTCATGGAAGGCCCTTTTCGGCTGGCAATCATTGGAAACCCTTCGCTGCACGCTATTCTTTCCGACAAGTATGCGATGAAATCCATAGGTCTCCAGTCGTTGGAAATATTGGGCTTTGAAGATGTGGCATCGTTGGAATCCGCTCCTTTCGTACATTTAATTTATTGCGAAGAATCGGGAGCCAAATTGCAGCGAATTGCCGATGCTATTTCGAATGCCCCGGTGCTCTTAATTTCAGATGCTTCGGACGGATTGCAAAATGGAGCGCTCATCAACTTTGTTTCGGTCAACAACCGCATTCGCTATGAAATCAATTCTGAGGAAGCTGCGAAACGCGACCTTCTCATTGGAAATCGAATTTTGTCTTGGGCTGTAAAATGAGCGCTATGAAAATCGACATACGATCCTTTTTGTTGGCCTGCGTGGTCGTCAGTACTTCACTTTGCTCTTCGTTATGGGCACAGAGTGAAGTGGATCGGGCGACGGAACTCGGGCGATCGGGCAACTGGACGGCAGCCAAACAAGTGCTCCGGCCGGTCCTCAATACCCCTGCTTATCAAACGAATGGCCGTGCGTGGTTTGTGATGGGTTTCATCCACAAGGAATTGCACAAATCCACAGGTGAATTTGGTTCAGATGCACCGGAGCGCCTGGAGGCGATAACTTGTTTGCAAAGGGCGATGCAATTGGGGATGAACCCAACGGACCGCGCTGTCGCTATCGAAGCCATGGACTTTTTGTCGCGCAGCTATTTTCGGGAAGCGATTGGGATGGTGGAAGGATTTACGTGGGGTTCAACCGATGAGATTAAGGCGCTATATGGTCGATACGAAGCCCTGGAAATGAGCCTGAATCCCACCAAGGATTTGGCGCCTCAACGGTCTGATCTAAGCCGTTATTTGGGCCAGGCGCATGCCATGCTTTTGGAGTCAGAATCGCCAAGATCCTCAGCAGAATTGAAGGCAATCTTCGAGGCCGCGATTGGTCATTACGGCGACGCTTTGAAAGGCAATCCGAATGATTATGCCGCGCAATACAACCTTGCCATTACCCTCTACAACGAAGGGGTGCGCAAATTGAAGCGCATCAATCATGAAACGTCCATGTTTGAGCTGATGGAAATCCAGGACGGATGCATCGATTTATTCGAACGAGCGTTGCGCCCAATGCAAGCCGCTCATGCGCAGCAGCCCAATCGATTGGAAACGCTGAAAGGCTTGATGACATTGCATTATGCCCTGTCTCAGAAAACGGCATCCGATGCGTACCGAGCTCAAATCGAGCAGATTTTAGGGAATCGCTGAATCAAACTCTGGCGCCAGAAGGGTTTGCGCTGTTCTCGCGTTAACTTGGCCGCATGATTCGCACACAGGGGCCAGGCCGAAAGGGCCAGCATATTCCTGGGAAATTTCAATGGGGCATCGGATGGCGCATCTCGGTGGGTTTTGGAATTTTTGGGTTGGCCGTGGGTGCACTTTTCCTGCTCACACGAAGCACACTGGAGGAAAGTCAAAAACTCAGTCAGCACATTGATGGTGTCCTGACTCCGAGCATTCAATCCCTGGAAGAACTTGACCGGTCCGTAGGCGAAACGCGCATTTTGATTCGCCATTGGTTGTCGGTTCAATCGGGTTCCCGCGACCCCGAAAAACGGGACTTACTCGAGCTCATGGACTCAGATGTTCCTGAGCAGGTGGCTGCGATGCAACCATTGGTTGAATCTTGGAACGCGCCAATGCAGCTGCAGTTTGATTCCCTCCGCCGCGATGTAGAATACCTGTTTTTGGCATATTCAGAAGTGATTCGTTTGCTGCCGGACTTTCGCGCTTACGATGATCCATTGGCGATGATGGAGGCGGAATATTACGCATTGGATGGCTCCAGTATTCCGCGTTACACCGCGAGCATCCGCAAGCGCATGGACACCATGTCGCTGGCCCAGACCGATGCACTCACCGCATCCACGGCACAGATGGATTTATTGAGCAATCGATTGAAGTTGTATGCGGGCAATGTGGCTTTGGGTATTTTAATCCTTGGTTTTCTGATTGCTTGGGCGGTGACACGATCCATTGTTCGGCCTATTGGTGAATTGAAACGTGCCTTACTCTACCTCGGTCGAGGCGTTCCATTGGCCAATGAAGTGGAACCCACGTCCGACGAAATCGGTGAAATGGCACACGCAGTGAATCGGCTCGCGGATGGATTGAATCGAACACGTGCGTTTAGCATGCGCGTTGGACAAGGAGAATTTGATGCGGATTACGAGCCCTTGAGTGCGGATGACGCGTTGGGGCATGCCATCTTGAAAATGCGCGATGACTTGGAGAGCAATGAACAGGAACTGGAAGGAAAGGTGCAAATGCGAACGGCGGAGGTAGAGCAGCAAAAGAAGCGGGTTGAATCGTTGTATGTAGACCTGAAAGACAGTATCAATTATGCCGAGCGGATTCAAAAAGCCATTTTGCCTTCCGTCGAAGATCGAGCAAAGGTTTTTGAGGAGACAGCTGTTTTCTACCGCCCTCGTGACGGGGTTTCAGGGGATTTTTATTGGTTCCATACCGTGGGCCGTGTGCGCATGTTTTCGGCCATCGATTGCACGGGTCATGGTGTGCCCGGGGCATTCATGAGCCTGATTGGTCACAATGCACTGGAACGGGTTACCAAGGTCTACACCCAGCCGGATCGCGTTCTTGAGCAATTGAATCGAGCCGCATGTGAATTGCTCCGCCCTCAGGGATTTGGAGAAGACGAAGGCATGGCAGCGGTTCAGGACGGCATGGATTTGGCCATGGCTACCGTGGACCTGGAAAAAATGGAGCTCGAATACAGCGGTGCCAATTGTCCGCTTTACCTCGTGCGCAAGGGAATGCTCCAGGAATTGAAGCCAGACAAGATGGCCATCGCCTCGTTTGAACCCGGCACCCGTGCCTTTGAGATGCAAACGGTGCCGTTGGTTTCTGGCGATGTGATCTTCGTCGCGACGGATGGATTTCCAGATCAATTTGGAGGCCCTAAGGGCAAGAAGTTCATGCGCAAGCGCTTTCGCGAGTTGTTGGTCCGCGTGGCCCCATTGCAGCCCCAAGACATGGAGAATGCTTTGGCGGAAGCGTTCAATGAATGGAAAGGTGACGAAGAACAAGTCGACGACGTGCTGGTCGTTGGTGTTCGGATTTGATCGCCCTTCATTTTATCGGGTTCACTTTGCCCCAACCAACAAGCGGAGCTGAAGTGAAACCCCTGCAACGCAACCTTACTGAGCAAAGACGGAACCTCGGACGACGCGCGTCTCAATGGGATTAATGATCAAAACAGGAATCTGGGCCTCATTCGTAATGATTTGCTGCTCATACGTTTGACCCAAAATGCCCATCAGGCTTTTCTCGTGCAAGTTCATAATGCTGATCAAGTCGGCTTCTATGGCCGCCGCATGCCGCACGACATCTTTGACGAAAGCGCCGGAACTGTGCTCGGAGATTTTGACCACGTACTCAATGTTGCGTTCACTGAAGTATTCTTTGGCGTAGTCAATGTTCCGGTTCAATTGGTTTTTCAAGAATTCATCCGTCTCTGCAGGACTGATGATGTGCACGCGTCCGCTGAAATACGTGGCCATTTCAGCAACCGTTGACAGCTTTTGCTTGGTGTCTTGGTGCAAGTCGAGGGGAACCACAATATCATCGTACCCGGTTTCTTTGATCCCCTTTTCCTGTGTGATGATAAAAGGGGTCGAACAATTGGTGACAATTCTCAAGGCGCGCCCACCGGTAAGGAACTGCATGCCTTTTAAGCCGTGGGTCCCCATGATGACCAAATTGGCATCCTGTTCAATGGCAACATCGTCGATGTCTTCAAAAATCGACCCGATGCGGATGGCGGTTTTGATGGTGTGTGGGTATTTCCCATCGAACCGCTCCATCAGAACTTTCACTCGAAGCCGCGCATCCGTCATTTCCTTTTTGGAGGAGATGATGTGCAGCAAGAGGATCTCACTCTTGAATGCTTTTCCGACGACAAAAGCGTGTTCCAAAGAAATCTCACTCACAGGAGTGAAATCCATGGGGACGAGGATGCGATGTTGAGACATGGTGATTGTTAATCAATTTCCAGGCGAAGTTACGAGCAAAGGGATGATTCCGACGAAATTTGTCGCATGCGGAGGCAATGGTTTTTAAAAATGTTTGCGGTTGGTTTTAACCGATGGAAAGAGTCGGATCAGTCCATGATGGGCTGGGCGGTGTTGACGGGTTGTGCAGCGGGTTTGCTTGCGGTATTGTTGAAACGAACGGTTGGTGCGATGCACTTCGCTATGAACGGCATAGCCGGGTTTCTTGACGCGCCTTGGTGGCTGGGAATTGGGCCACTCATGGGACTTCTCTCCACCCGGTGGGTCGTGCGCAAGTGGCTGCGAGGCGATCATCCGGGTCCAGGAGTTCCAAGCATTTTGCATGCATTGTCGCAGCGGCACGGACGCATCAAGCGAATGTGGATGTTTGCGCCATTGATCACGAGTTCACTTTCAGTGGGTTTGGGAGGGTCCGGAGGGTTGGAGGGGCCATCGTTGCAATCTGCGGCAGCCATCGGGTCAGAGATTGGCAGGCAAACCAAAAGGGCCTTCAATCGGCGTATGCTGTTGATTGGTTGTGCTGCTTCTGCCTCATTGGCCGCGTTGTTCAAAGCCCCGGTGGCAGCCATTATTTTCGCTGTTGAGGTGATCATGATTGATTTGACAGCGGCCAGTTTGGTGCCTTTGCTCATGGCATCGTTGGCAGGTTTGATCACCGCCAGCTTGTTTCAGGGACAAAATGATATTTTGACCATTTCGAATTTGGCTGATTTTGAATTGAAGACGCTTCCTTGGTACCTGCTGCTCGGCGCTGCATGTGGCGTTGGTTCCGTGTTTTTCTCAAGGCTTTACTTGGGCGCGAGTCACGCCGTGACCCTTTTGCCCTCGCACCGACTGCGCATATGGATCGCGGGAATTGGCATTGGAGCTGCGCTCTTGCTTTTCCCTTCGCTCTATGGCGAGGGCTATCAAATTGTGAATGCGCTGTTCGAAGGAAAGGTTGAAATGCTGGCTTCTGGGATTCAACTCCAAAGTTTGGAATTGAATGGATGGATGCTCATCGGATTCTTGATGTTGGCGTGGGTGCTCAAGCCCGTTCTGACGGGTATGACTTTGGGAGCCGGCGGTGTGGCAGGGGTTTTTGCTCCGGCTATTTTTTGCGGTGCGCTGCTCGGTCATCAATTCGCCATTGTAACGGAATGGATCAGCAGTTCTTGGGCGTTGCCCATGGGCCATGCGGTTTTGGCGGGTCTTGCGGGGATGTTGGCGGGAGTTCTGCATGCGCCATTGACAGCCATTTTGCTGACCGCAGAAGTGAGCGGGGGCTATGCCTTGTTCGTGCCGGTCATGTTGACCTCTGCCATTAGTTTTCGAATTTCCAAAAGCTGGATGAAGCATACGGTCTACACGCGGGAGCTTGCCGAGCGGGGCGAATTGCTGACGCACGACAAGGACCAATCCATTTTGACATTGATGAACCTGATGGACCAGGTAGAAAGTGACCACGAAGTCGTGAATCCGCATTGGACGCTAGGCCAGCTCATTCCCATCATTGAACGCAGCCGTCATGAGGTTTTTCCGGTATTGGATCGGAATGGTCAATTGCTTGGATTGATCGAATTGCAGGAGATTCGTGAGGTGATGTTTGACCGTGAATTGTATGACACCATGCATGTCCACGACATGATGAATATTCCAATGGCGACCATTGATGTCACCATGCGAATGGATGAAGTCATGGCGATTTTTGAACGCTCAGGGGCCTGGCGTTTGCCGGTTTTGGCGGACACCCAATTCAAGGGCTTTGTATCGCGGACGAAATTGCTGTCGAACTACCGAAATTGGCTCAAGGCCTCGAGCATCGAGTGAAGTCAATTCGCTAAAAAGTCCAAGGTGACTTCCCGGAACTCTTCCGGGTGTGAGGCATGCAGCCAATGGCCGGCTTCCTCAATGCAGTGAATGTCCAATTGCATGCAGGCTCGGTCGAAAGTCTCCAGCGCCTCCTGATTGACATAATCAGATTTCCCACCATAGATGACCAAGGTGGGGAGGGTGTTCAGCTCCAGTGGGACGGCACCGACAACAGCGCCTAATGCCTTTTCAAGCACGGCGATGTTGGGCCGCCATTGAAACCCTCCCGCTTTCAATCGCCGGGCATTTTTCATCAAAAAAGACACCACACCCGGATCGTTCAGTTGCTCGAGCAAGTGGTGCTGAATCTTGCTTCGATCGGAGTGGCCGGCAATGGGCGCGGATTGGATGGCGTCGAAAATCGATTGGTGATGCGGTGAATACGTGTGAGAAGCGATATCTGCTATAATGAGTTTCTCGACGCGATCTGGGAAGGCGTCCGCAAAGGCAAGAGCGGTTTTTCCGCCCATGCTGTGGCCCATGATCGAGGCTTTTTTCAGGTTGTTTTCTGTGCAATAGCGCTCCAAGTCCCGCGCCATGGACGCATAAGTGTGTTCTTCATGGTGGGCGCTGCGGCCGTGATTGCGCTGGTCGATGAGGTGCACGCAATGGGTTTCGGCGTAAGCACGTCCCAGGGTTTGCCAGTTATCGGATGTTCCCAAGAGGCCATGAAGGATGACCAGATGAGGGCGGTCTGACGTTCCCAGAACACGCGCGTGCAAGGCAATGGTTTCCTTCATTCTTCCGAAAAAGCAGAAAATTGCAAACGTGCGAGGTAGTGCTTGACGGTTGTTTCAAGTCCGAGGTACAGGGCATCTGAAATCAAAGCGTGACCAATGCTTACCTCAGCCAGGTAGGGCACGTTTTTGGCAAAATGTTCGAGGTTTTGGAGGTCCAAGTCGTGTCCGGCATTTACGCCCAGCCCACAACTGTGGGCGAAAGCAGCCCCCCGCGCAAATGGAATGACAGCATCCGCATCGCCGCGGGCGAACCCTACCGCATACGGTTCCGTGTACAATTCAATGCGATTTGCGCCAATGTCAGCGGCAGCTTCGATTTGAGATTCATCGGTCGAAGTAAAAAGACTGACACGAATCCCCGCTTCTTGCAATTCCTCAGTAGCACTCTTGAGGAGATTGGATTCGGCCAAAACATTCCATCCCGCATTTGAAGTGAGCACATTGGGGCCATCGGGCACAAGGGTCACTTGTTCGGGTCGGACCGCCAAAACGAGCTGTAAAAACCCCTCAGAGGGGTAGCCTTCAATGTTAAATTCCGTGTGGACAGCGGCCTTCAAATCCCGTACGTCAGCGTATCGAATGTGTCTTTCGTCGGGGCGCGGATGAACTGTAATCCCTTGAGCACCAAAGGATTGAATTCTTTTTGCGGCCTCGACAACATTCGGCGCATTGCCGCCGCGAGCGTTGCGCAGCGTAGCAATTTTATTGACGTTGACGCTGAGTCGTGTCATTCGTACCTTTAGGTTCCAACACCTCCGGTGCATTCCATCGGTGGATAGATGCAAAATTACACCATGTATGCAGAGCGCATAATGAATTTAAATCTTCCATTTGTGCGGCCCGAAGACTCGGCTGCGCAAGTGCTGGGATTGATGGACGAATACAAGGTCCGTCACCTTCCTCTGGTCAACGGGGAAGAATTTCAAGGCCTCGTTTATGAAGAAGATTTGATGGAAATCGATAGCGAGACGCCGATGGCAACGCTTCATGCCCGTCCGGTGTCAGTGTCTCCGCAATGTCATTTGTACGATTTGGTTGCGCAGTGGGTCAATGCAGAGGTGGATGCGATGCCGGTGATCGATCAGGGAAAATACGTTGGAACCGTTGACGCTCCATCGATTCTTCGGTTCTTGGCCGAGCAGACCCATTGGGCGGAAAAAGGGGCTGTCATCGTGTTGGAAGTCGCCGAGCGTGACTTGGCGATTTCTGAGATTGCCCGCCTGGTGGAAGGGAATGGCACAAAAATCATTGCGTGCACTACGTCGCAAGCAAGTGATTCCAGCAATGTTGTTGTTACCCTCAAGCTGCATTCGGAAGATGTGCAGCCAGTAATCGCGACATTCCAGCGTCATGCCTACACGATACAAACCTTTTTGCACGCTCCAAAAGCGGAGGAGGAAATGCGGGAACGTTACGATGCGTTTATGCGTTTTTTGAAACAATAAGTCATGAAAATCGCAGTCCACGGCAAGGCTTTTTCTCCGGATTATGATGATGCGGTCAAGCAAATTCTGAAGCGAATCAAGGCGATTGACGATGCGCCAATTTTGGAATTTCATTTCAAGCGTTTTTTAGAAGAACGCATGTCGTTGACAAGTGATTGGGAATCTTTCGATGAGGCACATCAGGTGGAAGCAGTTGATTTGCTCATTGCCATTGGAGGCGATGGCACGGTGCTGGAAGCGGCCACGCTTGTGCGCAATACAGAAATTCCAGTGCTCGGCGTCAATACAGGTCGCTTGGGCTTCTTGAGCAATGTCGGGATTGATGAAATTGATTTGGCCATGGATGCTGTTGCGGCGGGCAAGGTTTGGTATGAAAAGCGCTTGCTGCTTCAAGTAGAAGTGGACGGCATGGATTTTGGCGGATTCCCATGTGCATTGAATGAAGTTGCGATCATGAAACGGGATACCTCGAGCATGGTGGCAGTGGAGGTGGAGCGTGATGATGTTTTTGTCAATAATTATTGGGCCGATGGCCTCATTGTGTCAACGCCCACGGGGTCTACGGCGTATTCGCTTAGTGCAGGCGGTCCCATAGTCATGCCCGGTGCGGAGATCCTTTGCATCAATCCCGTTGCACCGCATAACCTCAACAATAGGCCCCTTGTCATCCCGGCTGATGGCGAATTGCAACTCACGGCGGAAGGGAGGGAAAATCAATTTTTACTCAGTTTGGATTCGCGCATGTTCATCCTCGATGGTGGCCGAAAAGTACGCGTGAGGCCGGCACCGTTCCGATTCGTTTTGATGAATTTGGAGCATCAGGAATTTTTCAGCACAGTTCGCGCCAAGATGCACTGGGGCATTGATCCACGTGACCGCTGACTTTCGTGAATAACATCCCTTCTTTGTTGGCCGTTTTTTGCATTTGATTCAGGCAATTCAGCGTATTTTCGTGCGTTAAGATTCACTCGAGCTTAATCATGCAATTGTCCGTGTCTTCGATACCTGTACATATTTTTCGATTGGCCCTGCGCACTTTGTTCTGCATGGGATGTCTGAATGTTGCAAGTCATGAGGTTTCGGCTCAGCGCCAATTTGATGAATCGAAAGAGGTTGGTTTTGCGTTCGGAACCGCCTACTACATGGGGGATTTGAACGCTGGAAAGCATCTGCAAGGCCGTTTTTCTCCCAGCTATGGTGCGTTTTATCGGCACAATTTCTCCCAGCGAATATCGGTTCGAGTCAATTACTTCCAGGGGCGCGTGGAGGCCTGGGATGCGGACAGTTCAGATCCTTGGCGCCAAAACCGCAACTTGCATTTTCGAAATGAGATCCGCGAGTTGAGTGGTTGGGTGGAGATCAATTACCTCGATCACCGTTTGGGAGATCCAGGAGATCGTTTTACGGCATTCCTCTTCGCAGGGCTCGCGGCATACAATCACATGCCGGAGGCAGAAATTGATGGGCAATGGGTTCCGCTTCAGCCTCTGGGCACTGAGGGCCAAGGAACGACTTGGGGGGAAGCTTATGGTGTGGAGTCCTATGCAACTTCGGGTGTTTCCGTGCCCATAGGATTTGGTTTCAAATCGAATATTGGGGCTTTTACAGCCATTACATTTGATTGGGGCGTTCGGAAAACGTGGACGGATCACTTGGATGATGTGAGCGGACTCTATGCAGATCGAGCGGTGTTGCTTCAAGAGAGAGGTGAAATGACGGCGGCTCTGGCTGACCGGACATTGATCCAAGAAGGTGAGTTGGTGAACCAGGGAGGGTTGCAGCGTGGGGATGCCTCGCGGGATGATTTTTATGGATTTGTTTCGGCTTCCATCAGCTTTCGAATCAGCAAAAAGCCTACCACATGTTGGTCGGAAATCCAATGAACGCGCAACAACTCGAAGTATGTGAGGTACAAGGGTTGAATGCCAGTCGCATTCCCCGCCATGTTGCGATCATCATGGATGGAAACGGACGCTGGGCCGAGGAGCGCGGAGAGTCCCGCGTTTTTGGTCACATGCATGGAGTGGAAGCCGTTCGCCTGTCGGTCGAAGCCGCCATGGAATTGGGGGTTCGGCATTTGACGCTCTATGCATTCAGTACAGAAAATTGGAATCGCCCAAAGGAGGAGGTTGCAGCCTTGATGAATTTGCTTGTAGATACGCTGGTCAAGGAAGTGCGAGAATTGGGAAACAAGGGGGTACGGTTGCGCACCATTGGAGACATCGCGGCTTTGCCAGAAATATGCCAAACCCAATTGAAGGAAGCGGAGTCGGCTACGAAACAAAACGAAGGTTTGGATTTGATTTTGGCGCTTAGCTACAGCTCAAAATGGGAAATGGTGGAGGCCATCAAGCAATTGATTGATTCCGGTATTTCGCCGGAGAAAGTGACTGCGGAATGCGTCAGTGACCACCTTTCTACCAAAGGGATCCCAGATCCAGAATTGATGATTCGAACGAGCGGCGAGCACCGGATCTCCAATTTTTTGCTCTGGCAATTGGCCTATGCGGAGTTCCACTTCACACCCACATTGTGGCCAGACTTCAAGAAAGCGTCTTTCTTCGATGCGGTCCGGGATTTTCAGAATCGGGAACGGCGGTTTGGAGGATTGCTTGATACCAATCACAATGTAACGGTGAAATGAGAAATTTTGAAATGAAAAGAGGAGGTTTTTACGGTGCGATTTTCATGTTGTGCTTCGGTGTGATGGCCTCGATCGCAGGCGCTCAGACCGCTCCGTCGGCGGAGACATCTCAGACGTATACCCTCGGCGGTTTGACGGTGATTGGAGCAGAATACACCGACCAGCAAGCCGTCAAACTTTTTAGTGCTTTGCAAATTGGGCAAGAGTTGACGATTCCAGGAGAAGAGATTACACGAGCCATTCGCAACTTGTGGGGCCAAGATCTTTTCTCTGACATTGCTATTGAGCTTGCCGAGGTCCGAGACAACCGAGCTTATCTGGTGATTCAAGTGGATGAACTTCCACGCCTGACGCGCTACACCTTCAATGGCGTGAGCCGATCTGAGCAGGAGACATTGAAGGGAAAAGTAGAATTGTTGACGGGTCGGGTGGTCAACCAGAATGTTGTGAAAACGGCCCAAAAACGCCTGTACGATTATTACTACGATAAGGGCTTCTGGGATGCACGTGTTGATATCACACAAGCGAACGATACCGCATTTGAAAACGGCGCTCGCCTGCAAATTGCCATTGATAAGGGCAGCAAAGTGAAAATTGGCGAAATCGTGCTGACCGGAACGTCGAATCTGGATCAAAAGAAGGTGCGCCGTTCCATGAAGGACTTGAAAAGCAAAAAATGGTACCGCATTTTCAAGTCGAGTAAATTTGTGGAGGCAAACGTTGAGCTCGCGAAGGCAAGTATTTCAGGGCTATACAACGCTGAGGGGTATCGCAATGCACGCGTCATGTCGGATTCGATTTACCGCCTTGCTGATGGCAATGTTGGGATTGAGTTTGAGGTCAATGAAGGCAATCAGTTTTACTTCGGGGACGTTTCTTTTTCCGGCAATTCCAAGTACCGCAGCACGCAACTGGATTCCATCCTAGGCATTCGCAGGGGCGACACCTACAGTTTGGAACGCCTTGAAACACGGGTGTTTATGGATCCTAAGGGGATGGACCTCAGTTCCTTGTACCAAGACGACGGTTACCTGACGTTCCAGGCGATGCCCATGGAAACCCGCATTGAAAATGACACCATCGATATCGAGGTGCGGATGATGGAGGGCAAGCAGTTTCGAATCGGAAGGATTCTTGTAAAAGGGAATACCAAGACCAATGACCATGTCATTTACCGGGAGATTCGCACGAGTCCGGGTGATTTGTTTTCGCGGACCGATATCATTCGAACCCAGCGGGAGCTGGCTCAATTGAATTATTTCAATCAGGAAGCATTTGGAATTAACCCCATTCAGCATCCCGAGGATGGAACAGTGGACATCGAATATGCAGTAGAAGAAAAACCATCGGATCAGATTGAACTTTCCGGAGGTTGGGGCGGTGGACGTGTCGTGGGGACATTGGGGGTGAGCTTCACCAATTTCAGTGCCCGAAACATGTTCAAAAAGGGTGCTTGGAAGCCGATCCCAACGGGGGATGGCCAGCGCATTTCGCTGAGGGCACAGTCGAATGGACTGTTTTTCCAGAGCTATAACTTCAGCTTCATGGAGCCTTGGTTGGGGGGCAAAAAACCCAACGCCTTGAGCTTCAACGTATGGAGATCGGTGCAGTCCAATGGCCAACCCAAGCGGGTCGATGGTGAGTTGAACGATTTGCGGCAGTCCCTCCAAATTACGGGTGTGCAGGTGGGCTTCGGCCAGCGCTGGAAGAAGCCTGATGACTGGTTTACCATGAACTTGGCACTGAGCTACCAGCACTTTCAATTGAATGACTACGGGGTGTTCTTCAGTTTCGCAGATGGAACCGCGAACAACTTGGCGGCGAATTTCACGCTGTCGCGCAACTCGATTTCCGATCCCATTTATCCGGTTTGGGGTTCCAATGTTTCTCTATCGGTGAAGGCAACTCCGCCATACAGTGCCTTCCGGGGAGAGGGTGACGAATACTATGCCGCCTTGTCAGATCAAGACCGATTTCGATGGGTGGAATACCACAAGTGGAAGGTGAAAGCCGAATGGTACACTCCTTTGACGCAATCAGCAGGTGAAAACCCGCGAACATTGGTCTTGCGAACCCACGCGGGAATCGGACTCATCGGCCAATACAACCGCGTTGTTGGGCTGTCGCCATTTGAGCGCTTCTACCTGGGAGGTGTATTCCTCAGCGGTTTCGTATTGGATGGAAGGGAAATCATCAATTTGCGTGGGTTCGATGATCTATCCTTGACCATGCCCGATCAGAATACGGGTGCGCCTGTCATCGCAAAATATGGCGCGGAGTTGCGCTACCCGCTTTCCACCAATCCGAGCGCAACCATTTACATGCTTGCATTCATGGATGCTGGAAAGACGTGGGCGGATGCGCGCGAGTTCAATCCGTTCGAAGTTTATCGATCGGCAGGAGTGGGGATGAGAATCTTCCTTCCTATGTTTGGCCTGCTTGGTTTGGATTATGGCTGGCGCTTGGATGACATTCCAACACAACCCAATATGTCGCGCGGTCAATTTCACTTCAGCATCGGCATGAATACCGGTGACCTCTAAACGAACCTTTTGAAATGAAACGAAATAAAAATTTGCTCATTGCCGCAGTTGCTGTCTTAGCGGGGATATCCGCTGCGCAGGCACAGAAGTTTGCATACGTCGATACCGACTACGTGCTGCTGCATTTGCAGGAATATGCCGATGCACAGTCCGAACTCAACCAGTTGGCCATTGATTGGCAGGTGGAAATTGAAACAAAGATCCAATCCATTGAACGTTTGGAGCTGGCGTATCGTGCGGAGCGTGTTTTGTTGACTGCAGAGATGCGGGCAAAACGCGAAGAGGAAATCAGCACCAAACGATTGGAGGCCCGGGAACTGCAGAAATCGAAATTTGGCGTCGACGGGGAGTTGTTTCAAAAGCGCCAGGAATTGATCCAGCCTGTGCAAGACCAGGTATTCGAAGAACTCAAGGACATCGCGAGTGGAAGCGGTTACATGGTGGTCTTTGACAAGAGCAATCAAAGCAACATGCTCTACACCAATCCGAAGTACGATATCTCGGATCGCTTGATTAAGGCATTGGGATATGTGCCGGGCGAAACATTGGAATCCGATACAAAAGAGGGCGACGAAGGCAAGTCATTGAAAGACAAGGCCAAAGATGCCATGGAGAAAGGAAAGGGAACGGCGACAGATCGAATGCGCGGAGCAGCGAGTGGAGGGATGCGAGGAGGAAATACAGTAAACAGCAAAGGCAAAAATTAGCGCGGAGGGCTTGCAAGTCCTCCCATCATCAATTAAGTATCAAATCATTTACAATATGAAGCACGTTATAATGGTCATCGGAATGGTGACCGCCATTTCATTTACAGGTTTAGCACAAAAGTTTGGACACATTGATTCGCAGGAAATCCTGCTCAATATGCCGGAAAGAGCAGATGCCCAGACTGCCATTGAAGCACGAGCTGCTGAGTACGAAGCCGAAATTGCACGCATGCAACAGGATTTGCAGACGAAGTTTGCGGAATACCAAGCGAAGGGTGAGACTTGGCCAGATGCCATCCGCCAGCAGAAAGAACGCGAACTGCAATCGTTGGACCAAGGCATGCAGGAATTTGGAGCGACCGTCCAGAACGAATTGGCCCAATTGGAACAACAGTTATTGATGCCCATGATTGAGCGGGTTCAAGAAGCAATCAATGGCGTGGGGGCGGAAAATGGATTCACTTACATCTTTGACACAAGTTCTGGAGCTACTGTTTACACAGGAGGTGAAGATGTAGGCGGATTGGTGCGCTCTAAGCTCGGCATGTAAGCTGTGCCAAAGGCCTTTCGACCCATCGGAATATTTGATTCTGGAATCGGAGGATTGACTGTCGCTCGGGCGATTTCAAAACGGTTTCCACAGCATCCTCTGATTTATTTTGGGGATACTGCGCATCTTCCTTACGGGGAGAAAAGCCCTGAATTGATCCAGCATTATGCGGCTCGAATCACGCGGGAATTGGTGGATTTGGGATGCGGAGCGATTGTAATCGCCTGCAATTCGGCATCGAGCAATGCGCTGAAGGAGGTGCGAAGCATCGCTGGGGCCTCAATTCCGGTCATTGATGTAATTCAACCGGTGGTTGAGGCGGTAGCCCAACGATTTGAAGGACACACCATTGGTGTGATCGGTACGCGGGCAACCATCGACTCTGGCTGGTATCAGCGGTTGTTGCAAGAGCGCGGTTGTCGGGTCAAAGCCAAGGCCACACCGTTGCTGGCTTCTGCGATAGAAGAAGGTTTCCATGCAGGCAAAGTTTCGTCCACATTGATTGAAGCTTACTTAACAAAGGGAGCCTTTGATGGCATCAAAGCGCTCGTTTTGGGGTGCACGCATTATCCGCTCATTTCTCAAGAGATTTTGAGCTTGTTGCCCGAAGGAGTGGAGGTCATCGACAGTGCAGATTCGGTCGCTCGCGCATTGAGTGATCTGAGCGATGACTTTGCGATGGGAGAGTCAGATTCCCAAAATCCGGGACTGAGGCGATTCATCGTTTCAGATTTGACGCGTTCGTTCCAGCTGGGAGCGGAGCGATTTTTCGGATCTCCTGTGATTTTGGAAGAACGGAAGTTGAGCGGTCAGGCCTAAGTGGTTTCGTCTACGGGGAATTCAATCAAACCACTTGGTGTAATCAACGTAACGTTTTGAAGCATCGGCCAGGGAGGTCTTTAATGCCTCGCTCACCATCCCTCGGTTCGTAGCGGGAACTCCGGCCCAGAGGGTATCAGGAGGCACATCTGTTTTTTCGAGGATGACCGCTCCTGCCGCAACGACGGCTCCCTGACCAATCGTCGCTCCGTCCATGACGATTGCTCCCATTCCGATCAATGCGCCGGACCCAACTAGTGCGCCGTGAACGATGGCATTGTGCCCAATACTGGCATCATCATCAATGGTGGTTTGGCTCTTGTCGAGCGTCCCGTGAATGACCGCACCGTCCTGAATGTTGACCCGCTTTCCAATGCTGATGGGTGAAACATCCCCCCGTATAACGGCATTGAACCAACACGAACTTTCTTCGGCCATCGTGACCTGGCCAATTACAGATGCGTTCGGAGCCAGCCAGCAACTGCTATGGATTTGAGGGATAACCCCCTGGCAGGCAATTACATGGTGTGAAGGTTTAGGATTCATCGTATTTCCGTTTTATTTGCTTCAGAGGGATAATTGCGCCAATTGGTGCTTTGTCCACTTTTCCACCAATTGGGACGGTCAAATATCCGGAATTGGCAAGCGAAAGCAACACTTTCCATGTCAATTTCAGGCCTTGAGTTGTTGGAGCATTCGGGCCATTGCTTGATCAATGCATGCGTGCGAGCGATGCTTTTCAGCGAATGCACTTCCCGGAGGGAACAGCGATGGTATCCCACATGATCTTCCAAGGCCTGAGCGCTCACGGTGTCCCAAGTGAGATCGAGGCGAGGCTGGTCGGTGAGGATCTTTCTGACCTGCTGAACAGCGGCGCGCGCATTTGCCAATGAGGACAACCCTGTCGGTGCTTCAGAATGCAGCTCCGCAGCCAAGCTCTGCTCGACAGTGGTTTCCAAATGAAGTTGAAAACGCGCGCTGATCGGTCCCGTGATGCGATGCAAGTACCGGTTGATGACACTGGCAGTGCATGAGCATTTGCGCTGTCTGTCTTGAAAAAAACCACAGGGGCACGGATTGGCCGTGGCGACCACGAGGGCTTGAAAAGGCAAATGGAGTGCGCCGGAAGTCCGCCCAATCTGGATGGTTTGTTGTTCCATGGGTGTGCGCAGGCTTTCAATGCAACTCCGATTGAATTCAGGGAATTCGTCCAAGGCAAGAACCCCTCCATGGGCCATGGTGCACTCACCGGCAATGGCACGTTCTTTATTCCATGTGCCAAAGAGTCCAGCGGCGGACGATTGGGCGTGTGGAGCCCGAAACGGAGGGACTTCAGAGAGGGGCATGGTTTCACCGCGTGAAGTGCACCATGTTTGAAGCTGCAGCGCCATGGCTTCATTCAATGGAGGTAGAAGTTCATGGATGCAGCGTGCCATCATGGATTTTCCTGTCCCGGGGGGCCCAATGATCAAGGCGTGATGCTGTCCTGCAGCTGCTACCAGTAGCGCAAGGCGCTGCTGTTTGTCGAGTCGAATGGTTTCGAATAGGGATGCCGTTTCGTCCGTTCGTTTGAGGCGTCCATTCCAGTTGTTTTTCGATCTCAAAACAGGCAATTGCCGTTGACCATTCAACGCTTCCACTAACTCACTTAAGTGGCTGCATCGGCGATGAATGTGCCTTTTTTCTCTGGTTTGTGTCGAAGGTAGGATCAGCGCGGGGGTGTAAATGTTCCACGTGTTTCGAGGGGATTGAGCGCTGACCATTTCGAATTGAGGAATGGCTGTGGTTGAGGAGAGGCTTCCATCCAACGCGATTTCTCCAATGAAAAGGGAATGTTCCAAAGCTTCGTAGGGGATATAGCCCATGCTCGTGAGGAGACCAATGGCAATGGGTAAATCGAGGTGAGCGGCAAGGGCATGGTGCATTTCAGGGCCAACGTGCAAGGTGATCGCACCAGAAGGCCTCTGCCACCCACATGTTTCAAAGGCGGCAAAAACCCGCGCGAGGCAATGCCTCAGTGCATTCCATGAAATCCCCGAAGCGTGAATCCGTGCGCCTTTGGTGCGGTGAACTTGAACCGATACCATACGCGCGCTCGAGCCGGAAATTCCGACTCCGTGCGTTGAAGCCAACATGTAATTTCGATTTACTGCTGACGCTCGATGGCATCAATCCAGGCGTGAATGACCTTGATGTGCACCTCTTGAACCCGATCGGCAAAGCCATTCCATGGCACGTCGATCACGACGTCGCACAACGCTTTGAGCTTTCCGCCACCTCTTCCAGTGAGTCCAATGACCGACATGCCTTTGGCTTTGGCTTCCTTTGCCGCTTCTAAGACATTCGCACTGTTACCACTGGTAGATATAGCGAGGAGTACATCGCCTGTTTTTCCCACAGCTTCCACAAACCGCGAGAAGATAAATTCAAATCCATAGTCGTTACCCACGCAGGTAATGTGCGATGGGTCACTGCACGATATGGCGGCAAGGCCGGGCCGATGTTCGCGGTAGCGGCCGCTCAACTCTTCGGCAAAGTGCATGGCATCGCTCATGGAGCCTCCGTTGCCACATGAAATAATTTTCCCTCCTGCAGCGATGCATTTTGCCATGGCATCCGCACCGATTTCGACAGATTCGATGAATTCCGAATCGCTACGAACCTGCTCCAATAATTGGGCGGCTTGTTCAAAATGCTCGGATATGCGTTCCTTTTTGTTCATGGTGCGAAGCTGCGGCGTTAATGCAAATGCGTGCGAAGGATTTTGTGGTTGCCCCTGTGCATTTCGTCCTTCACTTTTGGAATTGTTGAATGCCTCGTTCAAGGAAGTCAACAAATACCTCGGGATCGGGATCGTATCCGACGCCTTCAGATAGGGGCTGACCGTCATGATCGAGCAACACGTAGAAGGGCTGTGAATTGGTGTTGAATTCTGACGCCTGCAGGTAAGACCATTTGTTTCCGACGGTTTTGATCTTGAAGGATTTGCCGCCGTACATCTCTTCTCCTTGTTCTGATGCGGGCAAGGCTTTGCGCTCATCGACATAGAGCGAAACGAGCACAACATCATTCATGAGCATGTCCGCGACTTCTGCGTCGGGCCAAACTTGCTCCTCCATTTTCCGGCAATTCACGCAGGCCCAACCGGTGAAGTCCAAAGCAAGAGGCTTGTTCTCAGCGATGGCCGCAGCGAGGCCTTCTTCGTAATCCGTGAATCGGGCTTCCACATGTCCCGAGGAGTGCCCTTCAGACCCTCCCGTGCTGCCTTGGCTCCATTCGCTGTAAAACATAGGTGGTGGAAATCCGCTGATGAGCTTGACAGGCGCACCCCACATCCCAGGCACCAGATAGATGGCCAATGTGAGGAAAACCATGCCCATGGAAAACCGGAAAACACCGATTCGTTCGGTCTTTGAATCATGTGGGAACAGAATCCAGCCGAAGAGGTAGAAAGCAATGCACAACACCACGGCTACCCAGATCGCAATGAACAATTCCCGCTGGAGCAATCCAAGTTGAAGCACCAAGTCCGCATTGGAAAGAAACTTGAAAGCGAATCCTATTTCCAAGAGTCCCAAAACAACTTTGACGCTGTTCAGCCAACCACCCGATTGGGGCAAAGAGTTGAGCCAGCCGGGGAAGGCGGAAAACAACATAAAAGGCAAGGCGAGTGCTAGTGAGAATCCAAACATGACGGCAGTAGGTGCCGCGAATGAGCCGGTTGCGGCGCCTGCAAGAGCACTACCGACCAATGGCCCCGTGCAGGAGAATGAAACAATGGCCAGTGTCGCTGCCATGAAGAATATTCCGAGCAAACCGCCTTTGTCAGCAGCTTCATCGGTCTTATTCGCCCAGCTAGCAGGCAATTGAATTTCGAAAGCCCCCAAGAAACTCGCACCAAAAACCAGCAATAAGAGGAAGAGAAAGACATTGAAGAACGGATCGGTTGAGATCACGTTGAGAATGTCCACTCCAAACACTGCGGTAAGCAGCAGGCCCAATCCGGTGTAGATGAATATGATGAAGAACCCATAGATCAAGGCGTTGCGGACACCCTCCGATCGCGTTTTGGACTGTTTGGTGAAAAAACTCACCGTCATCGGAATCATAGGGAATACACAGGGCGTTAGAAGTGCTGCGAATCCGAGCAACATTCCCAGCAGGAAAACGCCCAACAAACCCTCTTCCTTCTCTTCGTCATCTTCCGATGCTGCGGTTGAGTCCACCCCGGTGCACAAATGTTGCAAACTTGGGCAAATCACCGGTCGGTCAATGGCTTCAGAGGCGCTGCCCCAATCTGCAAGGCTCACTTCGAAATCCAAATCAGGAGGGAAGACACAGCGCTCTTCATCGCATGCCATGTAGGTGATGAAGCCTGAGAGCGTCGCATCCGCAGATTCCTCGGCTCGAAACCGCTGTACGAAGTAGACTTCCTCTTCAAAATAAGGCACATCCATGTTGAACTGCCGATCAAACTTAACGGTGGGCTCGCATTCTTCTGCATCGCCTATGGCCTCTAGCCCTGCGGGCCAATCCACAGCAAACGCAGTCGCCATCGGACCGTCAAAGCCTTCAATGAATTGGCTGTACAGGTGCCAGCAAGGATCGACTGTAGCGTGGAAAATGAGCTCGTACTCGGCCTCGTTTGAGGTTTTGTAGACCTCCGTACTCCACGCGACCGGTTCCAAAATCCCCGATTGTTCCTCCATCTGCAAACCGCCTTCTTCCCCATGGCAAAGGTGCTTGGAAGGAGGGCAGCGGTTTTCCAATGGCGGCAAGGGAGCATCGTTGAGGTTGAAACTGAAATCGATGTCTTCAGGAGGTAAGCAGCGTGATTCGTCGCAGACCATGAAGCTGAGGTACCCTTTCACAACAGCGTCAGCCTGCTCGTTCAATCGGATTGTCTGGACCCAATTCACCTCTTCCTCAAAAAACTTCAAATCCATCATGAAGTTGGGATCATACTCCACAATGGGCACACATTCTTCCACGGATCCAATGGCCTCCACGCCGGAGGGGAATTCCAACTCAAAATAAGTCGGAAGCGGTCCGTTGGGGTCATCTAGAAACTGGCTGTAGATGTGCCAGCACGGCTCAACTTCAGCATGAAAGACAAGGTCCAGTTGACCCTCTTCTTCAGCTTCATGGATGGAGAAAGACCATGAAACGGGGTCCAATATTTGCGCTTGGAGCGTAGCTGAGGAAGTGGCTATCAGGCAAATCCCTAGGGCTATTCTCAATAGACGTTGGAAGCGGTTGATCAAATTCATTGCATCGCGAATATAAAACGTACAGAACCGGGAATCGATGCGGACGGTGCAAACGTTCGTTATCGCAGGGAAATTCTGCCTTCGAAAACGATTACAATTCGATTTCTTCTCCAAGTTTCAGGCCAAAAGGACGGCGAATGAGCCAACTGCCCAAGTACACCAATGGCGTGTCTAGAAGTGCCACGATTACCTTGAAAACCACGCCATTTAATAACAACGTGCCAAACAATGCCCACTGAATTTGGCCGGCAGTACACATCAAAAACAGGACGGCGAATGTGTCAATGAATTGAGAAGGGATTGTGCTGAGGTTGTTGCGCAACCAGAGTTTTTTCCCTTGGGTGCGCTTTTTCCAAAAATGAAACAGCCGAACATCTAGGAATTGGGCCAATAGGTACGCTGTCATCGACGCACTCACCGCAACAATGGTGGATCCAAACACATGGTTGAATTCTGCATCGTTCACGGGCGACCAATCGGCAGCCGGAATGGATTGACTCACCGTGATGATGACCAAGGTGAAGGCGCTAGCGAAGAGGCCCGAAAGCACGACCCAATTGGCTTTTTTCTTGCCAAAGCACTCGGAGATTAAATCGGTCACCAAGAAAGTGACAGGGTAGGGCAGCAGTCCAACACTCTGTTCAAACGTCAATCCATCTATTGGCGCCCAATGAAAAAACTTTCGAAAGATGAGATTGCAAGCGACCAAACTAGCAATAAATA
The DNA here is from genome assembly GCA_016777435.1 of Flavobacteriales bacterium. Lineage (GTDB taxonomy): Bacteria > Bacteroidota > Bacteroidia > Flavobacteriales_D > Sanyastnellaceae > UA16. The sequence continues at coordinate 4,840 of JADHRK010000002.1, read as the reverse complement.
GTGCAGCAAGGATGAGGAAAATGCGCAGGGAAAGTTCCTTCTTCGCCGCCTTTAAATCGGGTGCTTGGGCATGTTCACTCATGAGGATAGGGGCTGAGGATTCCAGGTCAAATGGGCCTTTTCCCGCGTTACAGTGCAGGCAATGGATTCAAATCGGGCGCCGGAATGAACGCCCGAACGGGTCAAACTGACAATTTCAGGGGTGGCTTTCGAGCTAATCTTGAATTGACGGCAGAGCTGGTGCAGCACTTCCATCTGAAGTGGCTCATTGGACCAAGCGTGCAGGTCAAGTTCAAAAGAGGAGCCGTGATCCTTGCCACATCGCAACACGGCCGCGTCTACGGCACGACGAGATTCCGTTGCCAAGGGCTGCAATCGCGATGCAATCCGGGTGAGGTGGCGCCCCGCTCCCGGACGCAAAGACTCCAAAAGTGGGAGCACTTCATGCCGCAATCGATTGCGCAGATAATCTGGTTTTTGGTTGCTTGAATCTTCTCGAGGGTCCAATCCCCAATCCGCGGCCTGCTCTTCCAATGCTTCACGGCTTTCTTCCAGAAATGGTCGTATCAGACGGCTGACAGGGTCAAGCGAGCGCATACCGGCAAGGGCCATCGGATCGGCCGACCGCAACAAATGGAGCAGCACGGTTTCGGCTTGGTCATCGGAATGGTGAGCGGTCGCAACGAAAACGGGAGACTCAAGGGATGTCTGAATCGCCGCTTGTAACGTCCCAAACCAATGGTAACGGATTCGCCGTGCTTCTGATTGAACGCCTTCGCGATCTCCAGTCATTTCGGCTCGCAGTTCATGGTGTGGCACATCCCGAGCCGTGCACCATGCGCGAACGAGGTCTGCATCTCCATCGGATTCGCTGCCGCGCAATTGGTAATTGACGTGGGCGACTTCAATGGGGTGCCCGCAGCGGTAGAGGCATTCAGCCAAAACGAGCGAGTCGTTGCCGCCGCTGACACCAACGAGGATTTTATGCTCTTCTGAAATGCCGTGCTGTTGCAGCCAAGAGGTCATCCGTTGCGTGAGGCCGGCGCGGTCCTTAGGCATCTTTTTGCAAGGTTTTGAGCATTGCCTCCGCTTTCAGCAAGCACTCTTGGTATTCTTTTTCGGGCACACTAAGGGAAGTAATCGCCCCACCCACGTGCATGGAAATTCGCTCGCTTGCCGCGTTGTACAACAAACTGCGAATCACCACATTCAGCGAAAAGTCACCATTGGGCTGAAAGTATCCTACGCTGCCCGAATACACACCGCGCTTGCAGCCTTCTAGTTCGTCAATCAATTCCATGGCACGCACTTTGGGGGCCCCTGTCATGGAGCCCATGGGAAATGTCGCGCGCAAGATGTCGACAGGATCGCATTCCGGACGGACTTCGCATTGCACGGTAGAAATCATTTGGTGCACGCTTCGAAAGCGATGAATTCCGAAAAGCTCGGGCACATGGACCGTTCCCGGTTGGGCAATCCGGCTCAAATCGTTTCGCACCAAATCACAAATCATCACGTTTTCGCCGCGCTCCTTTGGATCGACAAGCAGGGCTTGAGCAAGCGCACGGTCCTCCGCTTCGTTGGCGCCGCGAGCGATGGTTCCCTTGATGGGGCTTGAGGTAAGGGTTGAGCCTTTTTTGTCCAAAAACAATTCAGGTGAACCTGAAATCAAGTGAAATTCTCCCGCTTTGATAAGCGCAGAATAAGGCGATTGGGTGAAATGTTGCAAACGGACAAAGGCATCCCAAACCGAGTCCAGTTTGTCATTGCTCATCCATTCTTGGCAGAGGTTCAGTTCATAAACATCGCCGCGTTGGATGTGTTTTTTCACCCGCCTCGCGCGTTGGAGGTACGTGGCTTCATCCCAGCGCGGTTTCATCGAAATTTCAGGCGCTTCGGGGATGGAAGATAGTGGGGTTTGCACTTCTTTCAAGAGCGCTTGGGCGTCTTCTTCGAGAGCACCGTAGACGATACGGGCGTCGGGGTCGCCGCCTCCCCATTCGATGACCACACGGGGCTCTACCCATTGCAGCGTGGGGAATTGAGCATGATCGAGTCGTTGCGATTCCAACCGCTCGATGCCGTTTTTGAGGTCATACCCGAGCCAGCCAAAAGCCCAAGTTGATTTTCCTGCGGGCTTTAAAAAAGAACCCCAGCCGTCCAAGCTTTCGGGATTTTCGCCGGACCAAGTGAACGAACGTTTCGCGCCGATGGCCAGCAAACATTTGCCGTCAGGATGGTCGTCAAAAAGCAATGATGCGTGGGTTTCCCGTTGGAAAATGCGGCTCAAATCAGGGAGCGTTTTGGCTTGGAATGCCGCAAAATCATGTGCCGTAGACTCCGAATCAACCAAGCTCGAAGCCGGTCGGGTCGGTGGCGTTGCGATTGCTTTCGTTTCGGAGGACATGGAGGTTGTTCTTACACGTGCAACGCTCGGTTTCCGGTTGCAGCAAGCGCGGCTTCTTTGATGGCTTCCGTGAAGGTGGGGTGCGCATGCGACATGCGGCTGATGTCTTCTGCCGTGGCTCTGAATTCCATGGCAACGACTGCTTCAGCAATCATGTCTGCTGCACGAGGGCCGCACATGTGGACCCCGAGAATTTCATCGGTGTCCGCGTGGGCAAGCACCTTAATTGACCCGTCTGTATCCATCGAAGCGCGGGCTCGACCGCTCGCTTTGAACGGAAATGATCCTGCTTTGTAAGGTGTTTCGGATGCTTTCAATTGTTCCTCTGTTTGGCCCACACCAGCCACCTCCGGCCAGGTGTAAACGACATTGGGAATGAGGTTGTAATCAATGTGTGGGTGTTCACCCGCAATCACCTCAGCAGCCACGACCCCTTCTTCCTCTGCCTTGTGAGCGAGCATGGCGCCGCGTACAACATCGCCAATGGCAAAAATATGAGGAACGGCGGTGCGCATCTGATCGTTGACTTCGATGCGGCCGCGGTCGTCGGTGGTGAGTCCTGCAGCTTCGAGGTTCAGTCCTTCGGTGTAGGGCTTACGGCCCACGGAAACGAGGCAATAATCAGCCGTCCAACTGACTTCCTTCCCTTTTTTATCGTCTGCCTTGACGGTGACGTTTTTGCCCGAAGCCTTCACGTCTTTGACCCCGTGTTGCAAATGGAATTTGACCCCGAGCTTTTTCATGCTCCGCATCAATTCTTTGCCCATGCTTCTGTCCATGGTTGGGATAATGGCATCCTGGTATTCCACCACATGGACTTCCGTTCCCAATCGGGCGTAAACACTTCCCATTTCCAATCCAATGACACCACCACCGATGACGACCATGCTTTTGGGCAGGGCTTCAAGGGACAAGGCTTCGGTGGATGTAATGATCCGCTTTTTGTCAATTTTAATGAAGGGCAGCGATGCAGGTTTGGAACCGGTCGCAAGGATGATGTGTGAACCTTGCACCTTCGATGCTTTGCCTTTGGAGGGCTTAACTTCAATGGTATTGGCGTCTACAAACGAACCGAAGCCATTGAGAACATCAATGCCATTTTTCTTCATGAGAAAATCAATTCCTCCGACCGTCTGGCCCACGACTTCTGCTTTGCGCGCAATCATCCGCTTGAAATCGAGCTTCAACTCCCCCGTTCCAATGCCATGGGCATCGAATTGATGCAGGGCCTGGTGGTAGTGCTCAGAGCTATCGAGAAGCGCTTTGGAAGGGATGCATCCCACATTGAGGCACGTGCCACCGAGTGAGCTGTATTTTTCAATCAAGGCGGTTTTCTTTCCTAGTTGTGCCGCACGGATGGCTGCTACATATCCTCCAGGACCGCTGCCAATGACAATAACATCATAAGATTCCATGAAGCAAAGGTAACGTTCAGGGCGCGTAAACGCAGCCTTCGGATGCATTCGGCCTGTCGGCGGTCATTTTCCCCTTTCTTTGCATGCAGGTTTCCGAACAAAGCCCGTCATTCAATAGTTTAAAGAGCACACCATTGCCCAAGGCATCACTCATGTTTCATGTGGAATAGCATAGCATCCGTATTAATTCGCCAGCGATTGCTGTGGTTGGTTTTGCTTGCTTTGGGAACGGCATTCATGGCGAAGCAGATTCCGAATCTTCGCCTGCAATACACGTTCAGCGGATTGCTTCCAGCCGACGATTCCATTGCACTGGATTACGCGCGTTTTCAAGAGGTTTTCGGAACGGAAGGCAATGTCATGTTGATTGGTGCTGATTTGGCGCCTTTGAGCACTCCGGATGGATTGAGGGCTTGGGAGGAATTGGCGCAATCCATTCACGCCATGCCCACGATGAGAGATACGGTGGATGATGGCATTGATCAACCCATTCGGCTGCCTCTCATTGACAGTGTTTTCTCCATTACGCGCGCTTTTGAGGTGAAAAAAGACCCCCTCGCCCGGCGCTTTGTTTTGGCGCCGCTGGTGCCAATCGGTCGATTTGAGAGCGCCAACGGAATCGATCAGCTCTACGTGGACAGTTTGTTGAATCGATTGATCGAACTGCCGTTTTACGAAGGACTGCTGTTTAACGCTTCTCATGATGCAACGCTGCTCTCGGTTTTCATGAATCCAAAGCTGTTTGACTCGAAGCACAGGGGAGCCGTTGTAGAGGATGTGGTGGCCATCGCAGACGAGTGGAGCGAGCGGCATGGTGTGCCGCTGTCAATCAGTGGACTGCCATTCATTCGGGTCCAAATGACCAACAAGGTCAAAAATGAAATCGGCTGGTTCATTGGAGCGGCTCTGCTGGTTACGATGTTGCTTCTTCTGGTGTTTTTCCGAAACCCGGTGGTCACAGGAGTGAGCTTAATAGTAGTGGGCACCGGGGTTATTTGGTCATTGGGAACCATCGCCT
>JADHRK010000060.1 GCA_016777435.1 Flavobacteriales bacterium | reverse complement strand
TTTCACGCAAGACGCTGCTGCGGCAGGCCAATGCATCGATCACCTGGTCAATCAGGTGTGCAGGGTCAACATCAACGCTTCATGCCAGCGAGGCCCAGACGCCTTGCCTTTCACGGGCAGGAAGGACAGCGCGGTGAGCACCTTGAGTGTGAAAGCTGCCTTGCGGTCATTCTCCATTCGCACGCTAGTCGCCTGCACAGCTGACCAGAAAGGGCTGATGGAAGACGTAATTGGCGGAGGACATTCCTCTTTTTCGTCCATGAACTACTTGTTGTAAACGAGCGGAGGAAGAGCTTGCTCAGCCCCGAAACGGCTTAGAACCGAACCCGCTGCGTTTTCCTTTGCCACTGGATTTCTTTTTGAATCCCCCTCCGGAATCTTTGGAGCCGCCAGAGTTTCCGAAGCCTCCGTATTTCTTGCCACCACTTTTCGCTCCGCCGCTGGTTGAACTTCGGTTTTTCCGTCCATTGCCACTCGGGCTGCTCGAATCTGAGGACTTCTTGTAACCGCTGCGTGATTTCGTGTATCCACCGGAGCGGCTATACCCTCCTGTGGAGCTTCGTCGCTGCGGGGATCGCTCGCCATCTTGGCTTGCCCGCTTATTGATGTCGCGCCCCGAATCGACATTCAGTCGCGCAAGTTCTCGCGCTACCAGCCTCGCGATCAATTCATCTTTGGGCGTATCCTCAAAGAGTAAATTCATCTGCATGATGAGGTCGAATGGAACACGATCAAAGGCTTTCTGATCGAGAACATCTTGCGCCCATTTCATCATACGTGCCTGCACGATTTCTTCAGCTCCTGGCACTTCGATAGCTTCAAATGAAATGTCCATTTCACGAGCCATGCGGTTGATGTAGCCCTTTTCTCGGTTGCTAATGAAAGCAAGCGAAATTCCTTTTTTTCCGGCACGTGCTGTTCGACCAGATCGGTGCGTGTAATAGGCTTGTTCGCTAGGGAGTGAGTGATGAAAAACATGCGTCAGGTCATTGACGTCAATTCCGCGCGCGGCCACGTCAGTGGCAATCAAGACTTGAAGGTCGCGGTTCTTGAAGCGGCTCATGACACGGTCCCTTTGCGGCTGCGACAATTCACCGTGCAATGCATCGGCGCGGAATCCCATTTTCAAGAGGTCCTCTGCCAAGGCTTGGGTATCCCTCCGTGTTCGGCAGAAAACAACACCATACAAATCCGGTTCAAGTTCCAAGAAGCGCGACATGGCTTCCGTCTTGTCCGACTGTTTTACTATGGAATACTTGTGCTCAATGTTTGCGTTAACAGTGGTCTTTGGATCGACACTCACTTCAAATGGCGAATCCATGTACTGCTTTACCATGCGACGAATCTCGCGTGGCATGGTAGCAGAAAATAACCATGTTTTTTTCGAGTCAGGCGTAAATTCAAGAATGGTGTCCAATTCGTCCTTGAAGCCCATGTTGAGCATTTCATCGGCTTCGTCCAACACCAGGTATTTGATCTGATCTAGCTTCAATGCCTTCCGCTTGACCAAATCAATCAGTCGCCCAGGCGTCGCAATCACGACATGGCGAGGTCGCTTCAGTTGAGTGATTTGCGTAGATATATTCGCGCCGCCATAAACGGCCACACTCTTGATGCCTTTGAGGTGTTTGGAAAACAAGTCGATTTGCTCTGCGATTTGCTGCCCCAATTCGCGAGTCGGCGCCAGAATCAAGGCCTGAACAATATCGTCCGTTGGGTCCAGGTGGTCGAGCAAGGGCAGGCCAAACGCCGCTGTTTTTCCCGTTCCTGTTTGGGCAAGTCCAATGAAATCCCTGTCGCCTTGTAGGAGATGTGGGATGGCTTGGCTCTGAATGTCTGTTGGGGTGTCAAAGCCAAGTTGGCCGATGGCTTTGAGGATCGGGGCGGAAAGGCCGAGGGTGTCGAATGAATCCAATGCGGTGTTTACTTCAGCGTGCAAGTTCTGTCATATGCCCGACAATTCGGCCTTTCTTCGAAGGGAATGCTAAAAAACATTGAATGTGATTTAGGTTACCTTGCCTTGAAATGCGAAACGCTCTGAGCAAAATGCCCCGATCAATCCTGGTTTTAATGACTTGGTTTTCCTCGCAATCCGCGACTTTCGCGCAGCAATCGATTTGTTTCACGATTCAAGAAAATCCGTTTTCCGACGAGGCGGCTTTTTCAGGTTTTTCCAATTATGTCCATGTATTGGGGTGTTTTCATGTAGTGGCAGAAGCGGGGATTTCAGATGCGAAGCTGCTCCATGTTGCAGCGGTCGCTGCGGAGCTGCTCGACCAGAATGAAGATGGTCGGGTGGATGATCCGATGTTGCAGCAGGCGCTGGAAGAAGGGCAGGCTTTGATGCCTATTTTCAACTTTGAAGGATGCAAAACGGAAGAAGCACTTTTCGACGCTTACGAAGGGGAGGGCATTAGTGCTGTTCTATACGAGGATGAAATCGACCCTCAACGGCCCGGGCACTGGGGCAGTGATGCCACCGTAGAAGAGGTACTTCATACCATCAATCATGTTGGGCATGTTGCTGTTTACCCTGAGGCATTTTCACTGGGGCCCAATTCTTCTTTGTTGACTGTTGCCATGGATGTCGCTCGAGGCGGTCAATTTATGTCCATTCCCGAGGAGCAGCTCGAGGATGCTTGGTACCATTATGACGATGAGACCTGCGACTATGAATGCATGGCCATTGAATACTTGTATTGGGCAATTGTTACTATGATGGGAATCTTGAATGATTCCTCGACGGCTCGAGGGATAGCGCATGAGTGGGAACTGTATTCCCCCGAGCTACTCGAAAGCAAAGACGCACGGGTGCACGCGCTGATCACCGACGCTGCTTATGGAATTCCCCTGTTGGCGCCAGACGGGAATTATTGTCCTTAGCGATTGCCTTGGACACTCAGAAGGGCAAGGTTGTCCAAAGATTCGAACACTCACCAAAACCCTCAACCTTCTTCAAATTGCTTCTTCCGCGTTTCGACCGTTCAATCCTCGCTGGAGTAAGAGCATGATGACCGCCAACAAGATGGCTGTCATTTCATAGGAAAAGGCATACCATGCCTCGATGCCTAGCGCCCGCCTGAGCAGTATGGTCGATACCACAAACCCGGAATTTCGCAGCACGAATCCAAAGTCATCCAGGTATTTGAACGAAACCACGAGCAGCAGCACATCGACCAAGATGAGAGCGGTGAAAAATTCATTGTAAAACACACTATTCAAATCGGAGTGGAGTGCTTCGGGATAGGTGACCCATTCCCAGATCCAATTCCCAATGGAATATAAGCTCAACCCAATGAAAAAGAGCGTAAGCAGCCCGGCCATTCCCATTTTGAAGCGCACGAATTTTTTTAATTCTGTTTCTTCAAGCCGGGCAACTCGCCGAGGGAGTAGGTGGTAAAACAAGGCTAGCAAGCCACCCAAAGCCACAGCAGAAAGCATGTGGGGAAAAAATGCAGCCTCCCAAGGCCAGGTCGAAGTGTCTTCCAAGCTTTTGAAAACCGACCGAATTTCAATCAACGCCACAATTTCAATCTGCTTGCCAAGCGAACGTGCGAAGGAAGTCGGCAAATAATAGATCAGCAGATAGACCTCGGCGATGAGGATCACTGAGAAGGGCGTGTAAAGGGTAGCGAGCGGATGTCCGAAAAGGGATTCCGGCAAATTCCAGATGAAAACTTCGTTCCCTGCGTAGAGGGCCAAGTGCAGTAAAAACAAGACCAGGGCGCAGGTCACCAGGAATCGCTCAATCATCTGACGCATTGCAGGATTTAACGCGTGCTCAGCGAACGAATGGAATGGGGTGGGACGTTGCATAAGGCTTTAACAAAGTATTGACAGAAATGTTTGTCAATCAATCATTTGGGTTTTCAAGAGTCTTTTCTTCACAGACGAGAAAGGAAAGGGATTCATTCGTTTCACCTTTGTTTTCTACCGTTTTTTGGATGCGGCGGAAATCCATGCATCTAAATCGGGCTGCCTCCCATTCCTCTTTCAAACGCGAGGGCGGCTAAGTCAAACGCTTTTTTGAGTGAATGTTCGTGTACGCCTTCTTTGAAATTCTTGTAAAAGGAAGGCAATAAAAAGTGCGCGCAGACGTGACCGCCGCGGCGCGGAAAATCAGTCACCGCTGATTCCAAGAGGGTCCTGCCACCTCTCGCTCCGGGAGAAGTCGCCATGAGCAACATGGGCTTATTCGACCACAAATCCTTTTCGACTACTGAAACCCAATCAATGATGTTTTTAAACGCAGCCGTGTAGCTGCCATTGTGTTCTGCAAATGAAATGACGATGCCATCGCATGCATTGATTTTCTCCTTAAAATCACGAGCCAGCTGAGGTATGCCGGATTCAGCTTGACGATCCTCACTGTAGATGGGCATTTCAAAATCATTTAGATCCACGGTCTCCATTTGAGCATCAATCTGCTCGGCCGCCCAGATGGCCAGGGTACGATTGATCGAAGTTCGACTTGAGCTCGCGCCCATGACAAGCAATTTATATGGCATCTTCATGACTTTAGTGAAGTAACAAGCGGTCTCCCAAAAGGTTGTCTTTTCCGAACTAAATTCGTGGCATGCGAACGTTCCTGTGGTTTCCAGTTTTACTGTCCATTATTGGATGCAATCATGCTGAAAATCAATTCAATACTGATGTCGATTCCGATACGCTGGTGGTTGTAGCTTCCCGGCTTTTTGAGAGCCGAACGTACCAAGATTTTTTAGAACCGATCGCAGCTCCTTGGCCCATTCGGTGGTACAATGCCTCCGTGTTAAGTCCAGAGGAATTGAGCGCAGCTTTGGCGGAAGCGAACGGTGTATTGCTCACGGGAGGGGCAGATATTCACCCCGAGCGGTATGAACAAGCTGCGGACACTTCCCGGTGCGGTAACATTGATTTGGAGCGCGACGCGCTGGAATCATTCTTGCTGAATGAAGTAGATCTGGCACGCTTGCCTTTTTTGGGGATTTGCAGGGGCATGCAGTTCATGAACGTCCACGGTGGCGGAAGTTTGCATCCGCATTTGCCTGATGTGCTCGGTCACAATGGACATCGGGGGGGAGAAGCGGGCAATACTTCCGACACCACGCACGCGGTACGAGCACTTCGCCAGTGGTCCTTTGCCAATTGGCAGGTCGGAGATTCATCCACGGTCGTTTCACACCACCACCAAGGCATTGATCGATTGGCTGATGGGCTTGAGGCATGGGCCGTGGCCCCAGACGGATTGATCGAGGGGGTTGCACGTAAAGACACGCTGAGTTATCCATGCTACATAGGGGTTCAGTGGCATCCTGAACGTTCTGCTCAGGGTCAACCTTTGGTTGAAAACGTCGGTGCCTTTTTTGTCGAACATATGCTCAAGGCTCATGCATCATCGCATTGAACGGTCAGAATTGAAGTAAATTACGGCACCTAACTGCTCGATTGCCCTGCAAGGCTGCGCAACAAAACCGTGGAAATGACCACCAACCAAACTGCTCAACCGATTTCGCTTCGTTCCTTCGTTGAGGACCTTACGGAGTATTCGCTCAAACCGTTGAATTACGAATCGCTCTGTGAATGGGTTGAATCGAGGGACTGGCAAGCCATGGAATGGGAGTCGTTGTTGCCGAAAATGGACGACCCTGAAGATTATGCGCGCAACATCCTTTGTTTGGAGCCATTCGAAGTAGTCTTGATCCAGTGGCCTCCGGGTGTGGAAAGTGCGGTCCATCATCACGAAGGCTTTTGGGGAGCTGTGGTCTGCCTCAAGGGCATTCTTGAAAACGTTGCCTATTCGCTCAAAACGCCTCATTTGCGCACCACTGAAATCATTCGGGCAACCGAGCGAGGAATCGTAGCCGAGCCGGATGGAACGCTACATAAAATAAAGAATGGGAGCGATAGCGATCCCCTGGTCACCTTGCACTTTTATTCCCCTGCACTGGCGAATCTGGATGGTTTGGTATTGTATGATCTACCAACAGGCAATCGCTTGACGTGCAATTCGCTCGCACCGACGGCCTCTGTGGATTTGGACCGCACCTATTACCGGGAGGTCGAACCAAATGCCTTTGAATATGTCGCTCCCGATGCAGCGTCTCATTTTCACTGCAATGTTGTCCCTAAGCCCTCGCCAAAAGACATTGAGCAGATGGTGTCTGCCTATTATGCAGAGCATGCTTCTGTTTATGACAATCAAGATTTACAAGTCCTAAAGCGCAACCGTTACACGGCAGCGATTGATGCTCGCATTGTTAAATGCGTGACGGACTTAAACAAGGAGAAGGCGGTTCAAAAGGTGATGCACTTTGCGTGCGGAACAGGTCGGCGAGCAGCCTCGATCCAACTGTTGACAGCACTTCCTTATGAGATGCATGGGGTGGATTTGTGCGCTGAGATGGCAGAACAGGCCGATGGGCGTGGACTTCGGGTTGAAGTGGCTTCCTTGATTGATATTGAAGCGCACCAAGCGCACCAAGCGTGGCAAGACTTCGATGTTATTACGTTGCTTTACGCATACGGTCACTTGCCGAATCGATCCATTCGGAAACACGTATTGCACGTTGCCCAAAAAATGCTGCGGCCCGGGGGGCAATTCATTTTTGATGTTTTTGATGTTTCCGACCCTGGTGAATGGGGTCCCGATTCGATTCGTCAATTCAACGAGCAGCGTCTGGCGGCACAAGGGTATGAAGAAGGCGATGTTTTTTACAAACGCAGCAATGGCGATGAACTCGCATTCATGCATTATTGCGATCGGAATCGGTTGGAAGAGTTGGTTTTGAGTGCCGGCTTTGATGCCGTGGAGATGACCACAATTGGTTACGATCAAAACCCTGGAAAAGAATCAAGTTCCGGAAAACTTTTCGTGGTAGCAACCAAGCTTTGAAGGGCATGTAGAAAGAGATTGTCTCTGACAATCATTTTTTTAACTCATTAAGTTCTCGTTTGCAACCATGTGGGTCAAAGAACAGTGACGACTATTTGAGGGGCTTGACTGTTTTTGCGCTGGCATGGACGCTTGTGCACTTATTCTCTCGCAGGTTTGCCGTTGGAATCTTTTTCCTTGGTTGAACAAAATTGTCGCGAAAGGGTAGTTATTTTTGTAGCAAAATGTCACCGTCCTCGACCCATACCCCTTTGAATGAAGCCGCTCGTGCCCGGGGTGCAGTCTTCGTGGTGCTTTCGGTTGTAATCGTGTTGTGGGTGGTTTTTCCAGCGCTTCAATTTTCCCAAATATATTCTGCCGAAGGAACATCAACGGAATGGATTCTGGACTTCACGGAAGACGAGCGAAGTGGAGAAAAAGAGACAGAGAAGAGCGAGAAGGACGATGAAGAGAAGACCCACAGCACAGAACGATTGGATGCGGAACGCGATGCGAGAGTGGCGTTGGGCTGTGTGGTTCGATCAAAAGTGGCCTTGGACGAGGGACCGTCGCTCAAAGAATTTGAACGTCCACCACGCGCATGATGCGAGAAGACTTTGGGTTCTTCTGAATTTCGTTTGAGTCGTGCGTCCTTTGAGGGGCGCCATTTTGGCATCTGTTTCTTAATTCTAGTTTTATCATGTTTCGTTATTTATCTCAAGATGCTCCGGCTTCTTTGGTTGTTTTTTTGGTTGCTCTTCCGCTCTGCCTCGGCATTGCCCTAGCTTCTGGTGCTCCCCCTCTTTCTGGCCTTATTGCAGGCATTGTTGGGGGGCTGATTGTGGGGTTGATCAGTGGCTCGCTTTTAGGCGTGAGCGGACCCGCTGCGGGTTTGGCTGTGATTGTTTTCAATGGCATACAAGAGATGCCGACGTTTGAAATCTTTCTTTTGGCGGTTTTCATTGGTGGGTTCATTCAGCTGCTTTTGGGCCTCATAAAAGCGGGAATCATTGGCTTTTACTTTCCTTCTTCAGTGATTCAGGGAATGTTGGCAGCCATCGGGATCATTATTTTCTTGAAGCAAATTCCACACGCAGTCGGGTATGATTTTGAGCCGGAAGGTTCGCTTGAGTTTGCGCAAGATGCTTCACACAACACCTTCAGTGATATCCTTTTGATGTTGGATTTCATCCAGCCTGTGGCGGTAGTCATTGCGTTTGTAGGCTTGTTTTTTCTGATTTTGTGGGAGCGGCCATTCATGAAGGAAATGGCTTGGACACGTTATTTGCCAGGCTCGCTGCTTGCTGTGATTTCTGGCGTGTTGATCCATGCCTTTACACAGAGCAGCTCCTTTGGTTTGAGCCCAGATCACTTGGTGCAAATCCCATTATTGACCAACGGGTTGAGCGATATGATCGCCACACCTGATTTTGGCGGTTTGATGCGCAGTGATGTTTGGATTTTAGGCGCTACGATTGCAATTGTGGCCTCGCTTGAGACATTGTTGTGTGTCGAGGCCACGGATAAAATGGATCCGGACAAGCGTGTGACTCCAACCAACCGCGAATTGGTGGCACAAGGAGCCGGAAATATGGTGTCGGGATTATTTGGAGGACTGCCTGTCACCCAAGTCATTGTCCGAAGCTCTGCGAATATCATGAGTGGTGGACGCACCAAATTATCAGCTATTCTCCACGGAATTCTATTGCTGGTATCGGTTCTTGCGATTCCCAATCTGCTCAACTTGATTCCATTATCAAGTTTGGCAGCGATATTATTGGTCGTGGGGTATAAGTTGGCAAAGCCCGCCCAGTTCATTGCGTACGCAAAAAATGGAATGCGTGACTTTGTACCTTTTTTCGTGACGGTTTTGGCAATAGTCTTGACCGATTTGCTCGTAGGCATCGGCATCGGTATTGCCGTAGCCATCGGGTGGGTCGCGTTGGATTACATTCGCTCTGGTGCTCGATTTCGTTTGAAGCCACAATTGAACAATAAGGTGGATGAGGGACAGAAGCACCAAGTCGTCTACCTTGATAAGGTTGTTCCTTTTCTGCACAAAGCGGCCATACGCAGCTCGCTTGAGAAAATCCCCAAGGATTTTAGAGTTACCGTGGACGCAACGGACACGGAGCAGATGGATACAGACGTGCGAGCCATAATTGAAGAAATCATGGAGGATGAATCATCACAGAAGCGCGGGTGGGATTTTCAGCACTGACGCAAACGGGTTGATTTGGGTTTCGTGAGCATTTAATATTCTGCCCTTCGCCAATTCAGTTAAATTGCCCAATGGATTCATTCGAAAATAATAAGCTGGAATTAGAAGGCCTGCCTCAGCTTGGTGATCAGGATTTTGAAATGCTTCCCAAGCGTTATTTTCGATTGAGGATGTGGACGTGGGGAGCAATCGCTTTGCTTTCCATTTTGTTCATCTGCTGCGTGATTGCTTGGGCCGTCATGGAAAAGGAGGCAGCGATTTCTGATTTTCCAATGGTGCTGTGGATTGTGCTGGCCGCTTGGAGCATTTTCCTCGGCCTGTGGGGAGTGTCCGAATTTCATGGTTTTCAAATGCGCGGGTATGCCATGCGTGAACGAGATTTATCGTATCGAGCAGGCTTCTTCTTCCATGCTTACACAACCGTTCCGTTCAATCGTTTGCAGCACAGTGAGGTATCTCAGGGGCCGGTGGCGCGATTGACGAAATTGTGCACGCTCAAACTATACACGGCAGGGAGTTCAGGAGCCAATTTGAGTATCTCGGGGATGGACCCCGTTGATGCGCAGCGCATTCGCGACTATATTGATGAGCATGGCGGCAATTGAATCGATGCTCGAGGCCTTTGGTGCGCCAAAACGCCAACATTTTCTAGGTGTCATTCGATACTTCTCCAAGAACTTGTACCTCCTTGTTCGTTCATTTTTCCCTTTGCTGGCCGGATTCGCCCTCTCGGATGAAATAAGGAGTTACGGCGAGATCATTGC
>JADHRK010000059.1 GCA_016777435.1 Flavobacteriales bacterium | reverse complement strand
CGTGTATGGCATCTATGCCGTACAAGACTGGAATGCCCGAAGTCTTCTGCGCCGCTGCCGTTTGGATGTCATTGATAAACTCATGCCACTTTTCCGGACTGTGAGCGTGATTTCCACAATTCAGGATGCTTCCAACACGGTACTTGACAAGTGCATTATGGACCTTCGCAGAATCCAAATGCTGCGGCTCTGTTAAGTTCGAAGGCAATCCCGTTCCTATTGCCCCTAAGGTAAGTTGAGTCATCTCCCCCACCTTGTCCTCAAGAGTGAGCGTGGCCAATAACGAGTCGACGAACTCCTTATCCTTTGAAACCTCGGGACCATTCGTCGCTGAACACCCTAAAAAACATGGGCCCGTTGTAACCAGAAAAAACAAAGACAGTAAAAGGGTCACGTTGCGTGTAAGGATCATCTTGGCATCATTAGATATCGTGTGCAAATTACAAACAGGAAATTGCTATCTCCTCCTCGGGTGATATTAATTCATTGCACATTACCTGCACAAATACCTCAACATTCCCTCCTATATTTAACGAATTGATTGCCGTAAAAATCAATCAAATCACTGATTAACAGATCAGTAAGGCCTTGACATACTCAATCCAACCATTTTTGAGCTTGCGATTATTTCCTCTCATACTCCTTCTCTTTGCCGTATTTTTTTTTGGCACCAACGAGTGTTGGGCTGACACAGATGCATCTCGCGCAATCATCCAACACTTCGACAGAAAATCCATCGGAGGCGGCACGCATTGCCCTTACATTTCGGTAAATGACCCGAACCGCATCGCGGTAGCCAACAACCTTGGGCTGCTTCTATTTGACGGAAATGAGTGGTCGCTATTGGACTTGCCGAATGGAGCGCAGTCACGTTCGGTTGCGGGATTCGAAGACTTGCTTTTTTGCGGGGGACAAAATTTCGTGGGAATTCTTGATTTCAGCGATGAGCTTGGCATTACCCGTCCAATATGGACAGATTGCACTGCGCAAATTTCTGCAAAATCCGGCCCCTTCGATGATGTCTGGAGAATGTTCACTTCGCCAGCAGAGCTAGCGGCAGAGACATATGAATCTTTCGCAGTGTTCAGTTGTTCGGGATTTGCCGGTTCACTGAATCGCAGAGGGGAATACCGCGAATGGCTAACGGGCCCCATTCGCAACTCCACCACCTGGAAAGAAGGAGTGGCATTTCAGTCATCTGAGTCGATTCATTTTTTCGATTGGAACGGATCGGAAATCGAGCGCATCCCCCTTCAAAAGGACTGGAAAATGGAAGGGATCGTACGAACCAGCGCAAACGAGGTCATTCTCATGACCCATGCCCATGGCTTGCAAGAGTGGAATGGGAACGCTTGGAATGAAAGCCAAACAGCCTTGAGCAAGTATCTTCGTGAAGCGCGTGTGAACTGCATCGAAAAAATGAAAGCCACTTGGTTCATTGGAACGTCCAATGGTGGCATCGTGAGTACGATTGATTTTGATCGATTCCAAATTCCTTATGCACAGGAATCAGGCTTGATCAGCAACAGTGTTCTGGACATCAAGGCCGACCGAACAGGCAACATCTGGGTTGGACTGGAGGGCGGTGTTGATCTACTCAAGTACAATTGGCCGCAACGCACCCCATCCGGATTGGAGGAACTCAAAGAGGCTGGGCATGCATCCTTGCACCTCTCCAACGGCAGCCGCTATTGGGGAACCTCCCAAGGCGTTTATTTCCAATCAAAAAGCGGCGCCCCCTTAAAAATCATCTCAGATATCCCGGGCCCGATATGGTCATTATCACTGCGGGAAAATGATGTTTGGGTCTGTCATCGCTCGGGAGCGGGAGTCATCTCCGACGGGCAATTTCATTCGATCATTGATGAAACAGGCGTTTGGAATATTTGGCCATCCTCCGACCCTAACATTTGGTATGCCGGAACGTATCGTGGCCTGATTCAGATCAAATATGCACCGCGAGGTCGGCACCCGAAAAGCCGCTGGCAGTCGATCGGGGCCATGGTTGGGTTTGAAGAGAGTTCGCGGTTTCTGAGAGAAGAATCGCCCGGAATCTGGTGGGTTTCGCATCCTTACAAAGGTGCCTTTCGATTGGAACTCGATGAGCTGAACCGAAGCGTATCAGGCACCAAAACTTACGATGCGTCAGCCGGCTTTCCAGATCCACTGCAAATCAACATGTGCAACCTCGATACGCGTATGATCTTTGCTACTTCAAAGGGTTTCTATCAATGGGATGCAGCAACTGACCGCATGATTCCCGATGGCAGCGCATTGAGCAATTGGATTGACGTTGACCGCTCGTACCAACGGATTTACAACAGCCCCAGTGGAAACATTTGGATTTTTGCTGATCGATCCATCCGAATGCTGCCGTTGGCTGGGGTTTCCATGCTTGACGATCCAAATCCACGGTTTGCATCGATGGGACAGAATCCTGTGCCCACCCCCTTTGAAGCCATCGAATTCTTGGAAAATGGCCTCGTTTGCATCCCCATTGAACGTGGGTTCACCTACCTCACTCCCGATTTAATGCACCAAGTGCAATCCGGGCCGCGCGTCAAAATCAGCCACGTTAATCACCTCAATGTTGCGAAATCCCAACTCAGCATCGAAGATGAGACGATCAGGCTAAAAGCGGGCGTGCATGCCCTCGAATTCAAATTGAGTGGACTCAATTCTGACTGGGCAGGACTGATAGAATACCAGTGGCGAATTCAAAACGTTGCGGAACAATGGTCCCGACCCACTTCCAATTCCAGGATTACACTCTCGGGGCTTCAACCTGGAACCCATGCCGTTGAATTTCGAGCATTCATTGGAGAAAACATGCCCTGCGCGGTCACGCCTGTGACCATCTTCGTCAGCGCTTATTGGTATCAGTTGATTTGGGTGCGCATTCTTGGCTTTTTCCTTTCCGCTTCCTTGATTGTTGTTTTCTTCCGGCGCAATCAAGGCATCCTGGAAGCCAAACATTTGATTCAAAAGCAAAATGAGCGTGATCAACGAATGAAAGCTGAGCAAGCCATGAAGGCTTCCATGGAGAAAACAGAGATGGCATTGCAAGCGCAAAAAACAGCCGCAAAAGAGCACCAATTGGCGGCAAAAAATAAAGAGTTGGCCTCTGCCACAATGCATCTGGTGCAGAAAGCGCAATTGATCCAAACCATTGACGGCACCTTGCAATCACTGAAGACAAAAATACCGCCTCAAAACCAAGCGGAAGTAGATTCTCTGCTCAACATTATCAAAGATGGAGGGAAGTTGGATGATGCGTGGGATGATTTCACAAAGCAGTTTGACCAAGTGCACGTTGAATTTCACCAGCGCATTACGACACGCTACCCGCAATTGACCAAAACAGACTTTAAATTGTGCACCTACCTTCGCATGAACCTGTCATCCAAAGAAATTGCCTCCCTCATGTTTGTCTCCTTGCGGGCTGTTGAAGTGAGCCGTTCTCGCCTGAGAAAGCGCCTCGGCTTGAGCAAGTCACAAAACCTCATCACATTCATTCAAAACATATGAAGCTCGGCAACAAAAGGCACTGGTTTTTCCATTCATCCCGCCGTTGGCTTGGGTACATGGCCGTTCTTTCTTGTGCCTCATGCAATATGACCACGCCGCCCACCAATGCGGAAATCGCCAAGGTTGTTCCACTGAATGATGGATGGGAGTTTCAGCAAAAGGGGGCTAGCATTTGGCTTCCGGCAGAAGTGCCAGGAGATGCAATCACGGACCTGCTAAGCAACGGAGAAATCGACAACCCATTCCTCAGAACAAATGAAGAAAGCCTGCAATGGGTTGCGAATCAAAATTGGATTTATCGGTGCATTTTTGATCTGAAAACGGAGCCGCTGCTGAGTACTTCCGCCGAACTGGAACTGGTATTCGAAGGAATCGATACCTATGCTGAAATCCGGCTCAATGGCACGTTGCTCGGCAAAACAGACAATATGCACCGAACACATGTGCTTCCGGTACCCAAGGAAATCTCTTCACCGTGCACCCTGGAAGTTTCGTTGAAGTCCGCCGTTTCAATGGGCCTCAAAGAGATGGCCGAATTGCCGCGGCTGGTCCCTACGAGCAACGAGAACATGCCCCTCTTGGAAAGAACAAGCAGCGTCACGCGCAAAGCCAAGTACCACTATGGGTGGGACTGGGGACCGCGCTTGGTTTCCTGTGGGATCTGGCGGCCCGTCTCCATTCGCACAACTGACCGCATCGCATCCGAAGAAATTCAACTCACACTGATTTCCCTTGATGACGAAGTGGCTGTTTACGAAGTCGCTGGGCCCCATGAACTTCAACACGGCAATTTGCAAATCGCGCAATCTGAAACAAAGCCTGTGCAGTGGGAAGCAAGCCCTTGGAGCGCTGGAAAATGCCAACTTCGGATCTTTGACCCACAACGTTGGTGGCCGCGTGGCATGGGCAAACAACCTTTGTATTCATTTCATTGGAATAATGAAGAGCAGGAAATTGCCTTCCGTTTTGGCATTCGAAACATCGAATGGATTCGTTCGCCGGATGAGTGGGGCACCTCATTTGCTTGTTCCGTCAATGACCAGATGTTTTTTGCGAAAGGCGCCAACATCATCCCACCTGATTTCTTCCCAACCCGCGCACAAGCTGCCGAAGACCAGCTCATTAAGGCAGCGTTGGACGCCAATATGAATATGCTCCGGGTTTGGGGTGGAGGCGTCTATCCGAGTGACTCTTTCTTGAACAAATGCGATGAGGCGGGACTGCTTGTGTGGCAAGACTTCATGTTCGCATGCGGCATGGTCCGAGGCGACGCCGCTCACCAATCCAATGTGAGACGCGAAGCAATCGACCAGTTGAAAAGGGTTCGAAATCACCCGAGTATGGCATTGATTTGCGGAAACAATGAATCCAAGCACGCATGGGAAAACTGGGGGTGGCCTGATGCGTTTGATTTGCACGGAGCAGACTCGGTTGCCACAGAGGCTGCCTACACTGCCATCTTTGACTCAATCCTACCAAATGCCATTGATTCCCTGTCCGACTTGCCGTATTGGCCTTCTTCGCCAATGGCAGATCCGATTGAAATGTCCGGAGCACTTTCGGGTGATGAACATGCATGGCGGGTTTGGTTCGATACCTTGGATTTCGATTATTACAGCGATCAACCCGGTCGATTCGTCAGCGAATACGGACTGCAAAGCCTGCCAGACTTAAAAACCTTGCTTGAAGTTGGAATCACCGAATGGAACTGTAAATCACTGCAATTTCGACAGCGCTCCCGCATGGAATGGTTGCAACCTGGCCTGGATGGCTGGGGCATGATGCGCATCTACGCCCGACGTTATACCGCTGACCCCATGCGCAACACGGTCGATGAAAATGGCAAAGCCCTTTTGAATCGCTGGATCTATCTGAGCCAATTGACACAATCCATCGGTCTGCGCGAGGGAATCGAGCGCCATCGAAACAGCCGAGGACGAATAGCGGGCTCATTGTATTGGCAGCTGGATGATGTTTGGCCAACCGTGTCTTGGTCTACCATGGACCACGCCGGTCGATGGAAACTGGCACATCACGCCGTGAAACACGCCAATGCCGATCGGCGGGTTATCTGGAGTCGCTCCCATTCGGAAATTGGAATGGCCCAATTGCACAATCAAAGTCCGGAATCCATTGTGGGATCAAAGCTCGTGGCACAATGGCAAAACGAACGCGGCGAGGTACTCTTCGAAGCCACGAAAACAGCCAATCTCCAACCATTTGAATCCATCCCACTGCTCTTTGAAGGCGCGCCAGAGGAGGCAGCTCTTATCTCGTGGACGTGGCTGGACCCAATTGGCGAAACAATCGACACAGGGCATCAACTGCAGGTAAAGCCGTCCTCCATTCGTTGGCCAAAAGCAACGGTAAACATCACCCAAAATGGCAATGAGTTGATGGTATCAACCGATAGCATGGCCTATGGAATTCATCTGAGGAGTACAACCGATGGAACGTTTTCTCACAATGGCTTCTTGCTTCTTCCCGGAGTGCAGAATGCACAACATCTTCACTTTACACCCCATTCAGAAGGACGTGGACTCACTCCGGCATTTAGTGTTCAACACCTCGCTCAATTCCAGTAACAGGCGACGTTCAGCATACGTCCAGCAATGCAAAGGCGTGCCCCCGAAAATTGACGGAATCACCTGCGGTCATTCCGAGCATCAATTGACCCAGCGGTGAAGCTGCAGAAATAGCAAACAATGGCTCCTTAGCTTCTTTTATACGTCCAAGTGGAACGGACAGGAAGTAAATCCCTTGCCTCGTGCGCACCGCTGCACCCCACGCAACAACCGCCATCGGGCTGGTTGGCATCTGCCCCAATTCGATTAGTTGTTTCCGAATAGACTCAATCTGTCCTTGAATGTGGGTCAGCTCCTGTTCCATCATCGCCCGACCTGTCTCGTGCTTATCCCCTGCCGAACTCTTTGTCGCCGAGCCCTTGGACTCCTCCAATTGCGATTGCTCATCGCGCAGCTCATCCAAGCGCATCCGGAGCTGACGATCAATTAATTTTATCCAATGCGTTTTGGTTGCCTCCATGAGATGCCAAAGATGATTCCCCAATGATAACCCTTTGCAAGCAATCAACGCAGCAAATTCACCTGGCCTTTCCATTGCCGGGAAGATTCCGGGAAAGTCCTTGAGTCGATTTGCAAGACCCAGGTGTAAATTCCTCCAGGAGCAAAATAGGCACCATCGATACGTGCCTCCCCGACCCAATGCATTTCAGGGTCCTGGGTTTCCCAAACTTTTTGGCCATATCGGTTATATACCACCAAATCATATCGGTCGACCAAACTTGGGTTGGACAGAACTGGTTTCCATCCGTCGTTGATGCCATCTGCATAGCCTTGCATGGGAGGAGTAAATGCGTTCGGCACATAAACTTCAAGGTTCTCGAGCACCTCCACGAACATCGTGAATTCCTCGGCGCAACCATGTTCATTCATTACCATGAGTAGCACTTCATACGTGCCTGCCCCATCATAGGTATGGTTCGCATTCCATTCTGAAGAAAGTTCTCCATCTCCAAAGTCCCAAATCGCTTGGCCGTTATCCGACGTGTTTTCGAACATCCAAGAACTGTTCAAAGGGTCAGGGGCATCAAACGTTCCGGCGTAAGGGTCCGCATAAAAACCAACCGCCGGCCGCGGAAGCACGACAACTGAATCACCCAACGGCAAAACCGATGTGCAACCTCGATCGGATACCCCACTCAACTGCAGGTCATACGTACCCGGCCATTCTAGATTCACTTCAGACGTCACCTCATCACTCATAAACACCCGTGTGGAGTCCAGGTGAATTTCGAGGAGCCATTCCACTGCTCCCTCAGTGCTGTAATCAATTTCCAACAAATGAGGCGCACATCCCATCAACGGACTTGCGGAAAGAGCCAATTCCGGAAGTTCGAGCACTTCAACGCTATCCAAGGCAAAACTTTGACAACCAAATTCGTTTTCACTCAGCAGTGTAATCGAGTGATCTCCAAAGGTGGATATCTCCAAAACCGCATCACCTGCAGCTGCAACGAGCGCGCTGTCAATGAACCAAGCCAGCTGAAGTCCATCAACCGCATCGACAATTGGATTGATGGCCGCAGGCACGCCGCAGATGACCGTATCCGTCAATTGAAATGCCGCAGAAGGAACGGGCCAAACTTCAATAGAGAAGGATTGTGCAGATGCACACCCCCACTCATTGAGCACTTCCACCTCGATCAGAAGATCCGTAGCTTCGGCTCCGGCATGCAGCAATGAGAAATTCGGTGCAAATGCATCGGACTGCTGAGGACCATTGTCCACTGTCCAAGACCACTCGCCTGCTCCAATCGTTTGATTATCCATGGCAACCTCCAACGGAGAACATCCACTTGTGATGCTGGGCGCAGCGTTGATTGCCAGCGGAGCGTGCACAGCAACTGCGAGCGTATCGTAACCCACACACCCATTGGCATCGGCACCTTGGGCGGATATGACCTGTTCCCCTGGCATCGTCCACTGAATGATTGCAGGAGCCGGAGCCGCCTCATTTCCCGCATCTGAAGTCCATTGAATTTGAGCTGAGCTCAGCAAGCCAGAAGTTTCCAAATCAAAGAGCATTGAGTCACCCATGCACGCCGATCCATTCGATGAGGAAAGCTCCAAAGCAAAAGCCGGGTGAACGGTAACGTCCAAGGCAAAAGAATCCACTGCGCATGCATTCGAAACGGCTAGAAGCACCTCGTAGTTTCCAGCTTCTGAGAAAGTATGCGTGGCGACTGAATCAAATGCAATTGCGCCGTCTCCAAAGTCCAGTACCCCGGCATCGCCTCCAACGCTGACGTCGGTGGCCTTCACATCGAGTGGAAGGCATCCAACAGCGAAGTCCAAATCAAATTGTGCTTCAACGAGGGAAGACTCAACCAAAACAGCCGTAGAATCCGCAGATGACCCGCATTCATTGGATGCGGTCAGTGCTACCGAAAAGAGACCTGATTCATCGGTGACTTCAAATGTGGGCCAAACCGGCGTGAACCCCGTTGCCTCTTCTCCATTTCCAAACTCCCAAGTCAATGTTTCTACTTGTCCCTCAGTGGTAAAATCAAATTCGGCCAAAAATGGCGAACACACCGTGCCGGGGGTATCGAGTAGCTGTACCACTGGGGTTGCATTGACCTCAATCACATCCTGTGCCGTGTTCGATCCACAATGATTGTACACCTCCATTTCGAGCGTGAAACCCTGCGAACCTGAAGGTTGCTCAAACACCAATGAATCCCCCGCTTCCAGAACCATTTCCATGCCGTCAAGGCTCCATTGCACTGCATCCACCATGCCCGTTGCCGCATGCTCAATTCCAATATTCAATGGCACGCAACCCGCATTTTCAGACAAAGTGAATGCCGCAATTGGAGGAGCAAACCATTGCACGTTCTGTTGCGCCGTGTCCGCGCACCCCCACTCATTGACAACAGTTAAGGACAATTCAAGAGCACCTGCTTCTTCGAACAATACACTCACGGCTGAAGTCGTACTGATCAAACTATCAGCCAACCACCAAGCATAGGATTCCATGCCTGCAGCGATTGAATTTGTGCTGAAAGCTTGACCGATGCACTGCTCATCGATGAACGGAAAAGCTGATTCCGGCAATGCATGGATGATCAAGCTCACCGAATCTGTCACGAGGCAAGAGGCTTCGCCCGAGGAATAGGTGTACCCAAACGTTCCTGAATTCAATTCAGTTGAATTTACGCTACCTGCAATGGAATCCAAGAGTGCAGGTCCCGACCAAAAACCCGTCGAACCGATCGGAACGGGCAATTCCAAAAGAGCAGTTCCATCGCAGGCCTCCACTTCCGAAACCAAATTCAGTACCTGCGGTGCCGCCACATCCAACAATGTGGTATCCGACGCACTGCATCCAAAGTCATCGACAAACCGATAAATCAGCGGCCATGTTCCAACGCCAAAATCGCTCGGAAAAAAAGTGTTATTGCTCAGTACTTGAACGGCTTCAGTTAGTTCCCACGTGCCACCCGCTGGTGTCGCCTCAGGAAAAGAAGTCGCTATTTCCTGGTCGCAAGTTTCATATAATACGGCCGTCGAAACCACTGGGTTGGCGCGAATGATATAGGCCGCATCCATGTCTCTGGAGCAACCTGAGGCATCGGTGACTTGCAGGGTGACCGCCAAGGTATCTGGACCCGATAGAGGAGCGTGGACAAAAGATTCCTCTCCTTCGGTGAAGACTCCGGTGCCGCTCCAGGCTAATTCGTAGTCATCGGATGTTGTCCCGCCCCAAGGCTGAGCGAGAAGTGCTATGGTATCTCCAGGGCAATCGCTCGTTGTCAGGTAGTCAACCGTCGCTGAAGGCAAGGGGCGAATTTCTATCCAAACGGTATCCTGCTGGGCACAACTCCCTTCACCCGCGTGAAACACAACGGGATGGACACCTTCAGATAGACCTGAAGTTTGGATCATAGGCGACA
>JADHRK010000058.1 GCA_016777435.1 Flavobacteriales bacterium | reverse complement strand
CAAGTCCATTGCCCCATGCATGGCGGTTGCCCGCCTCCCGACGCAAATTCCAAGCTGCCGTAAGAGCAATGCTCACGGGGATTAAAAATTCAATCCAACGCCCATCCGCATGCACCCATCCCATGCCGGCAAGCAGCAACGTAATGCTATGCCCCACCGTAAATGCAGTCGCCAAAATCACCACGCGCCCGGCATCTTTCAAGTTGGCCCAAGCCACCAATGCCAGGAGAAACAACATATGATCATAGCCGCCGAAATCCGTGATATGCTCAATACCGAGGTAGAAATCATTCATGGCGCAATTTTCTGATATTCCGCCACGTGGAACGCATGTTCATTCCGATCATCGGCTTCGAATGACGCGATATCCCCCATTTCTTTCCAGCCTGCCGTCAAAGCCGCCAGGTCAAAATACGTATCTCCTTCAGGGGCAGCGTCGACGTGCGTGATGAGCAGTCGGTGCACATGGCCTTGGGCCATGGCTTCCGCATAAATCTGCCCGCCGCCGATGATGAATAGCTCCTTTACTGCGAGTTGCTTCGCGCGTTCGATTCCAGCTTCAAGCGAATGTTCGATCACCGCGCCAGGCGCTTCGAAGGAGGCATTGCGCGTGATGACGATGTTCGTGCGATTCGGCAATGGCCGAAAGCGTTCTGGAATGGATTCGTAATTGCGTCTGCCCGTGAGCACTGCATGTCCTTTGGTTGTCTCCGAAAAAAACTTCATGTCATCCCGCAAGCGCCAGACCAAATCGTTGTCCCGCCCAATCACTCCGTTGCTCGCAACCGCCACAATGATGGAAATGCGCATGTGTTCGTCCGAAAAAATTAAACAGAGACCGCTGCTTTGATGTGCGGCATTGGATCGTAATTCTCCAACTTGAAGTCCTCGTACGTGAAACCAAACAAGTCCTTCACATCCGGATTCATCCACATGGTGGGAAGTTTTCGTGGCTCGCGGGTCAATTGCTCCCGGGCTTGTTCCACATGGTTGGTGTAGAGGTGAACATCCCCGAAGGTGTGCACAAACTCCCCGGGTTCCAGATCGCATACCTGCGCCATCATCATGGTCAGCAAAGCATAGGAGGAAATGTTGAAAGGGACGCCCAGAAACGTATCCGCTGAACGCTGGTAAAGCTGGCAGTTCAATTTTCCATTGTCCACATGAAATTGGAACAGGCAATGGCAAGGGGGCAATGCCATGTCATCAATAAAACTCGGATTCCAAGCCGAGATCACATGACGACGTGAGTAGGGATTGTTTTTGATCTGATCCACCAACTTCACAATCTGATCCGTGTGGGAACCATCCGGGTTCGGCCAGCTCCGCCATTGGTACCCGTATACTGGGCCCAAGTTTCCCTCCTCATCGGCCCATTCGTCCCAAATGCGAACGCCATTTTCCTTGAGGTAAGCAATATTGGTGTCACCCTTGAGAAACCAAAGCAATTCATGGATGATGGATCGCAGGTGCAACTTCTTCGTGGTGAGCACTGGAAATCCTTCACTCAGGTCAAACCGCATTTGATACCCAAAACATCCGATGGTGCCCGTCCCCGTGCGATCCTCACGCAACGCCCCATTCGACAGAATATGATCCAATAAGTCCAAGTATGCTCGCATGCGACGAAGGTATTTCAGATGCCCGAAGATTCAACCGCACGTTGAAACAACGTGGAAAAAGTGCTGGAATTTGGCCTCAACTGAAGTGGCGGCGCATCCAACTGAGCTGCGAATACTCCGCCACGGGTGTTCCCCACCGGTAAAGTGCGTTGATGAGCAACAAATGCACAATGAGCGCTCCGTGCAACGGCAAAATGTACCACGGCCTCGGCAGATC
Source organism: Flavobacteriales bacterium (assembly GCA_016777435.1). Taxonomy (GTDB): domain Bacteria; phylum Bacteroidota; class Bacteroidia; order Flavobacteriales_D; family Sanyastnellaceae; genus UA16. The sequence continues at coordinate 8,183 of JADHRK010000058.1, read as the reverse complement.
CACGACAAAGGGGTTGTCCGCCTTCGGAGCTTCCCACATGTACATGTAATTCGCCGTGATCTCGGAAGGGAAATAGGTGTTGAGCCACCAATTAAAAAGTCCCACCACTGTGGTCAATACCGCGACGGAAACATACGTCCACATCCACCCCCACTTGGGGAATCGAAATCCAAAAGAACGGGCCATGATCAGTGGCATCACCACAATGGCGGAGTGTTTGAAATAATAATCGATCAGCACCAGTGGTGCGTCGCCGATGGTCAATTGCGGCGTGAGCAGCGCGTGCACTCCTCCAATGGTCCCTGTAAACGCTGAAAACATGAACAATTTCTCATTCTTGAAGAAACAGTTCAGTCCCACCAAGGCGTAATTCACTCCACAGAGATGCAAGGGCAAATTCCGGTGCCACGACATGTCGTGCTTGGGGTTCAAAAAACCGTATACCGGCATCACCATGTTGGCAATGATCAAGACCACACCCGCGTGGCGCAGGGCCACATCTCGGGCTTTTTCGTCCAACGATGCGAAGGTCCGTACGACCCATATTCCGGCGAGAATACTCCCAATCATGAACGCCCAATAACGGACTTCATTGGCGTGGATTATTACGTCGTAGCTGTTCAAAGATTCAATGTAAGTGGCTGTCCTAAGCGATGATCGAGTGGCAATTTACAGCGCAAAAACTGATTTTAACCTGTCACATTCTCCGCACCCTCATGGATCAGGGTTTGGGTTGGGAAAGCAAAGTCCAAACTGGCTTCGTTGAAGCGCGTCAAAATCTCCAAATTGACCATTCCAGGAGTCAGGCACACATCGGCTTCCTTTCGGACGTAATAAATGGCACTCACATTCAACGAGAAGTCGCCAAATCCGCTGAACCAAATGAGGGTGTCGTCTTCCGTTCCGATGTGCTTTTCAATGATCTCTGTAAGGATGGCAATGGCCTGCTCGATTTTCTCAGGCTTCGTATCGTATGTCAACCCCAAGTCCAGTCGGATCTTGCGCGCTGGTTCCGCCGTCACATTTTCCACGAGGCTATCGGTGAATTTGTGGTTGGGGATGGTGACGATGCGACCTGCAAGGGTCTGGATCCGTGTACTCCGAATGCCAATCTCCGTCACCGTGCCGTCGACACCGGCCACTTGGACCCGATCACCAACCAAAAAGGGCTGATCAACGAAAACCGTGATGCCACCAAAGATGTTGGCCACAAAATCTTTCGCCGCCAAGCCCATTGCCAAACCACCAATTCCAACGCCGGCCAATAGCGCAGCGACATCGTAGCCCGCATTGTTGAGCGCCATAATGAAACCCAAAATCCACACCGTTGAGCGCAAGGTTTTGCGCAAGATGGGCGCCACTTGGGACATCATTTGCGAAGCTGATTTTTCGGCAGCCCCTTCGAACAAATTCCCCAATACACTATCCACTAGTCGTGCCGCCATCCACGTGACATTCAATGCCACAGCGATGGAAAATACGTGGTCCATGAAAGCGTCGGTGTCAACTCCGAAATGCAGGTGGTCGTAGCCAAACCACAATCCCAGCAACACAACGGACAAGGAAAGCGGTTCCTCCACTTGATCCACGATCATGTCATCCAATTTTGTCTCGCTTTTGGCAGCCAGTGCCTTCATTCTTCGGCTGAACCAACGGTAGACCAATCGACCTGTAATCACGCCTCCCAGCGCCCAAGCCAAGGCGATCAACCACTCCATGGCGGGATTGCCCAAAAATTCTGTGTCTAAAAATTCCATGGACCAAAAATGGCGCGAATATCTTTGCACCATGCAAAACGGTTCAAAAAACTCCCATGATTTCGACGCATCATTCGGTCCTTCCCTACGCCTCGGTGTCCTGGGGGGAGGACAACTTGGTCGAATGATGATTCAATCCGCTGTGGATTTCGATGCGCGCGTCGAAGTAATGGACCCCAGTTCGGATGCTCCTTGCAGGCACCTCACGCCTCGATTTGTGCAAGGCGACTTGCAGAATGCAGCCGATGTGGTGGCGTTCGGAGCGGAATTGGACGTGATCACCATTGAAATTGAGCATGTTTCCGTTGAAGGCCTGAAAACCCTGGAATCCCAAGGAGTTCGCGTAATCCCAAAACCCGACCACCTGGCCGTCATACAAGATAAGGGCCTGCAAAAAGAATTTTTCGCCCAAAACGGGATTCCCACTTCGCCCTTCCAATTGGTCGGTGGTGCAGATGATGTCCAGCAAATGGGCTTGCCCATTGTCCAGAAGATGCGCAAAGGCGGTTACGACGGAAAAGGGGTCGTTCTCTTGAAATCCGAATCGGACCTTCCCAAAGCTTTTGACGTGCCCAGCGTCTTGGAACATGCGGTGGACATTGAAAAAGAATTGAGTGTCATCGTAGCACGCAATAGCCAAGGAGAAATCCAGTGCTTTCCAGTGGTCGAAGCCATTTTTGATCCTGTGGCCAATCTGGTCGATTACCTTATCACACCCGCGGCCATCACCCCGGAACAGGCTGAGGATGCAGAATCGCTTGCTCGCCGCGTTGCCGAGGCCATGGATTTTGAGGGACTGCTGGCAGTAGAATTGTTTCTGGATCGGAAGGGGAATCTTCTGGTGAACGAACTTGCTCCGCGCACACACAACAGCGGTCATCATACCATCGAAGCCAACCGAACGTCACAATTCGAACAACACTTGCGGGCGGTCTTGGACCTTCCCCTCGGCACAACAGATGCGCTGTTTGCTGCATCGGCGATGGTGAACATTGTGGGCAGCGCCTCAGCGCACGGCACTCCCGTGTATACAGGACTCGAGGCTGCACTGAATACCCCCGGCGTCCATCCACACCTCTATGGGAAATCAGCTGTGAAACCCTTTCGAAAAATGGGCCATGTGACCATCACAGGGCAAAGCCGCTTGGAAGTTGAGCAATCGGTCATGCGAATTCGTGAACAATTGGCGGTGGATGGAAAAGCCTGAGCCACGCGAGCGAACGGCTTAACATCCCCGTAATTTGAGCTAGAATCGCGCCCATGACCAAGCCTCAAGCACTGATCGTATTCACAGGTGGTTACTCCGGAGAAGCTGTTATCTCACGCAAATCCGCGGCCATGGTCATGGCTCAGATTGACCGCTCCCGATTCGAACCGGTATTGGTTCACGTGAACCCCAAAGGCTGGTTTTTCGAAACAGAAGCATCGGGTGAAAAAACCGCCACTACCATGGATCATTTGGTGAGCGACCCGCGGAAATTCATCGGCGCTTTCATCATGGTCCACGGCACACCCGGGGAAGACGGCAAGCTTCAAACCATGCTAGATGCGGTTGGAATGCGCTACACCACTGGAGATGCGGATTGCATGGCCTTGACATTCAATAAGGGGCAGACCAACGCCTTGCTTCGGAATGAAAACATCGCGGTCGCACGCTCCGTGGAACTTGCACATGCCGAGCCATGGGATGCCATTGAAATCAGTGAAACTGTGGGAATGCCGTGTTTTGTAAAACCCAATGAAACCGGCTCCAGCATTGGCATTTCGCGGGCGGAGACGGTGGCCGAATTGGCGGGGGCAATCGCATTGGCTCGCTCGGTCAGCACCAGCGGCGTGCTCGTGGAATCGTTGCTGGAAGGCCGGGAATTCACCGTAGGCGTGGTTCCTGACAAACATGGCAAACCGACCGTGCTTCCGGTAACGGAAATCACGACAGAAAGAAGTTTTTTTGATTACGAGGCGAAATACCAAGGAGCATCGCAAGAAACCACACCAGCGCTCATTCCCAAAAAACAAAGCGACGCCTTGCAAGCCCAAGCGCTGGCGGTATATCGTGCCACGCAATGCCGGGGCATGGCGCGCGTTGACATGATTTGGACAGCACCCGGAGTCGCCTCCGTGATTGAAGTCAATGGCGTTCCCGGATTTTCGGAAGTGAGCATCATCCCTCAGCAGGCGGAGAAATCGGGTTTCACAAAGTCCGAATTGATTTCGAACATCATCGACAGCACCCTTCTTTCGGATTGAATTCGACCAAAGTCTTCAGAATCTTTCAAACACAAAGAAGGCCGCCCGAATGGACCGCCTTCCCCTGTTGAATGAAAAACAAATAAACTGTTGAAGCTAAACTTCAGAGGGGGATACGGAGCACCTTTGAAAAGGTTGCATTTTTTCAGAAAAATCAAGAACGAACCCGATTTCCTTGGTCCTCAATGAATGCTTTCCAACCGCTGTAACCGGCTTGCATCCGAGGGGAGGACAATTGGAAATGGTGGCACAACGCCACCGCTAATCCATCCGTCGCATCCAATTCCTTGGGCAAATCAGACACAGGAATCTCCAGCGTTCGGGCCACCATCGCAGCCACCTGTTCTTTGCTTGCAGCGCCGGAGCCCGTAATGGACTGCTTCACTTTCCGCGGTGCATATTCCGCAATCGGGATGTCTCTGGACAGCGCTGCTGCCAGCGCTACGCCCTGAGCGCGCCCCAACTTCAGCATGGATTGGACGTTCTTCCCGAAAAAAGGCGCTTCCACCGCCATGTGATCTGGCGCGTGGGTCTGGATCAACGCGGAACACCGATCATAAATGCGCTTAAGTTTGACCGCATGATCCTTGTACTTTGATAAGTGCAAAGCGCCCATTTCAACCAATTCCACTGATTTTCCGCGCACGGCAATCACCCCATAGCCCATGATTGTGGTGCCCGGGTCAATTCCGAGGATGATTTGTTCGACGGGTTTTTGCTTGGCGGTTGGTGACATCGCACAACGAAGGTACATTTGGAAAAGCGTACCCCCACCGATGAAATCGCCCCGTTATCAACCGCCCCCCCGCAAATGGATGGCTTGGATCACCTCCTTGCTCGCCATTGCCGTGATTGTTTGGCAGGTTGGGCATCATCAAGCCTTTTCAATGCAATCGATCGATTGGAGCCAACTGTCCCCGGATCGCTGGTCGCTCATCGGATTCGCCGCCTTGCTCGTTCCCGTCAATTGGGGCATCGAAGCCTTGAAGTGGCACGTGCTTTTGGAGCGAAAAAGACTTTCCTTCGAACAGTCCTACCGGGAGGTAATTGTAGGCGCTACTTGGGGCTTTTTAACGCCGAACCGCAGCGGAGATGCCGTTGCGCGGGTGGCCTTATTGCCTGCAGCGGAAAGGGCCAGAGGGCTTCGATCTTTCGGCTGGAGTGCTTGGTCGCAAGCTGGCATGACCTTGACGTTTGGCGCCCTGGCCTGGCTATGGATTTTGAATGTCCCTTTGAAAGCCAACGGAATTTTGCGGCTGCAATCACACGGGGGAATGGACACGTTGGGAGTTGTTCCGTGGATCGCTTTTGCGGGCGCTATCGGCTGGTGGTCCCTGGGATGGGCAAACAATCGATTTGGTCAAAAAATGATGGCGCGATTGGAAAGACGCATCCGACTTCCCCATTGGCTGGCCGCACAAAGAGCCGATTCAGCGGCGCTGACGCGCTCACATTTACCGCTCATTCTCATGCTCAGCGCTGCGCGTTATGGCGTTTTTGCCTGTCAATTTGTGCTTGGACTCATGGCCTTCGGTTTCATTGGCTTTCCTGAAATAATCGGTGCTGTAGCACTTGTGTATTGGGGAAACATGATCATTCCGACCGCAGCATTGGCCGAAATGGGCATTCGAGAAGCGCTGATAGTCCTGGTGATTCAGCCCCAACCGGAAATGGCTATTCCCCTCATTGCCGGAACGTTTGCCATCTGGATGCTGAACCTGGTATTGCCCGCCTTGTTAGGAGCGATCATCGGCACCTCATCAATGAATGCTTCCCATGAACATTGAATTTGGACTTGGATCATGGCTTGGGGCTTTCGCATGGGCCATGCTGGGATTGCACTTCCTCTGCCTTGGCCGGTATGCCCTGTCCATTTGGTCTTGGAACCGGCGACTGGCTGATTCAGTGGCCGCAGGCGACATCACCAAAATGAATTCCCCGGTTGCACCGTTGATCACGGTAGTGATTCCGTGCCGAAATGAGGCTGAATCCCTGCCGCTTCTGCTCAAAGACCTTGGCCAGCAGACTGTTCCTTTGGAACTCTTGGTCATCGATGACCGCAGCACGGATGGAACCAAAAACGTCGCAGAGGCGGCGGGTGTGAGGTGCATCAAGAACAAAGGAGAAGGTAAAAAGGCAGCATTGCGGCAAGCCCACAGCCAAATCGAAACGCCATGGATGGCCACGTTGGATGCCGATGTGCGGATCGGGAAAAACTGGGCCATGTCTATGGAGCACTCCATCAACCAATCCGCCTCATCAGCAGTTGAGGCCATTCTTGGAACGGTTCGTCTAAACGCAACTCCCGAATCTGCATGGGAACGTTTTCAAGCGCTCGAATACGGGTGCCTCATGGCTTGGATTGAAGGCGGAGTCTGCGCCGAAAAACTCGCCATGGGCAGCGGTGCAAACAGTGTGTACCGCACGTCAACCTACCCCGCGGAAAGCTTGAATGAAGCCCAAGCATCCGGAGACGATGCCTATGCGCTTCTGGCCATCAAAAAGCACGGTAGCCATATCGCATGGAATTCGGACCCGCAAACTTTTGCCACAACGCAGCCCGTTCAAAATTGGACTGACCTGTGGAATCAGCGGGCGCGATGGGCATCCAAAACGAACGACCAAGCCGATGGTGAGACCAAATCCGTGGGACGGCTCATCGCCGCCGTAGAACTCTCATTCCTGCTCGCGCTGCTGGGTACAATTTCATCGAGCGATGTGGATTTTCTGTGGATTTTGGTGGCGGTGATATTGAAAACACTGATCAATCAACCCTTGATTTCCAGCGCGGCGCGACGGTACAAATTGCCCATGAAACCCTCGGATGTACTCTGCTTCCCTTGGCGATACGCCGCATTGGTCTGGGGCGCATGGTGGCAACTCCTGAGGGGCAACGTCAAATGGAAAGGCCGTCAATTGTAAATTGGCCTCAATTCACAATGCCACTCCGCTGCTCAGCTTCGCTCAAGAACCATGAATTCAGTCGCCCAACCATCCCACATGTTCGGGGCCTTCCGAAATCATCGTCCTGCGCTCATTGGGTTGATCTGGATTTCGCTTCTTGGAGTGGTGGCCATCGCCGGTCCTGTAATTCGACCGGACGCATCGCACCACGCCAATGCACAAGACCTGGACCAGGCTCTTTTGGAGCCAGGATCATCCGTTGCTTTGGAGGACGGCACCACGATGCGGCATTGGCTCGGAACCGACCGCTACGGCCGAGACGTTCTCAGCCGACTCATGGCCGGCTCTGCCATTAGCTTGGGCGTGGGATTATCGGCTGTATTGATTTCACTCATGATTGGGATTTTGCTCGGCGCCTGGGCCGGATACCGCGGCGGACGTATCGACGCATTCGTGAGTTGGTGGATCCAAGTGATCTGGACGCTGCCCACGCTACTCATGGTGCTCGCCATCACCTTGGCATTCGGAAAAGGATTGTGGCAGGTATTCCTCGCCATCGGCCTCACCATGTGGGTCGATGTCGCACGCGTCGTTCGCGGGCAATTCATGTCGCTCCGCGAGATGGAATTCATCGAGGCAGCTCAAGCCATCGGGTATTCTGATTTGCGAATCATGTTTCGGCACATGCTGCCCAACGCTGTCGGACCCATCATCGTCATAGCGGCGGCCAACTTCGCGTCGGCCATTCTCATCGAATCCGGGCTGAGTTTTCTGGGCTACGGTGCCCAAATTCCCATTCCAAGTTGGGGCAATATCGTGCAGGAGCATTATCACCTCATTACTGGCCGTCACGCCTGGCTTGCGATTGCGCCCGGCGCTTTGATCGTGAGCGTCGTGTTGGCTTTCACCTTCATCGGCGATGGCCTTCGCGAATGGCACGGTCAACAGTCATTATGAATGAATCCGATTTACATTTGCCTTCGATGGAAAACACCAACACAAAAATCTATGTTGCTGGACACCGCGGGATGGTGGGTTCTGCCATTGTTCGCAACCTCCGGGCCAAAGGCTTTGAAAACATCATCACCCGTTCACGGATTGAACTGGACCTGACCAACCAAGCAGCGGTGCAGGCTTTTTTTCAGACCGAACAACCGGATCATGTGTACCTCGCGGCTGCCAAAGTCGGCGGAATTCACGCCAACAATGTCTATCGCGGGCAGTTTTTGTACGAAAACCTCATGATTGAGGCCAACATCATTCACGCTGCTTGGG
>JADHRK010000057.1 GCA_016777435.1 Flavobacteriales bacterium | reverse complement strand
ATCCCTATTCCAGAGCGTGACTTCCTTGGGTTATTCAACGGCTATCGGAGACTACAATGACGATGGATTTGTCGACTTGGTATCCAATCATATCGGACCAACTCCTGAATTTCGAACAAGCACGCCAAATGAGAACAATTGGCTCAAAATTCGATTGCAGGGAACCGATAGCAATCGGGATGCAATTGGATCCAAAATAGAGCTTTGGCGAAGCGGTAATTATTGGTACCGCGAGACATATTGTGGCGAGGGGTACTTGTCTCAAAATTCACGCTGGGAGCACTTTGGGTTGGGAACGGCTACATCTGTTGATTCCGTGATTATTCGCTGGCCAAGCGGATTGGTGGAGAGCTGGTTTGATGTCGACGCCAATGATAATTTGTTGCTGGTGGAAGGAACAGCGCTGTGTCAAGAAGATTGCGTCGGATGCACCTATGCGGTCGCCTGCAACTACGACGTCAATGCGACGGAAGATGATGGTACCTGCGATTTCGCATGTCTTTTCAATGGAATAATTTGCGGTGAAGGAGCCGTTTGGGATCAGACCACAGGCCAGTGTGAAGTTTCATGCGTCGGTGATCTTGACGACGATGGCACTATTTCGGTGGAGGACCTCTTGATTCTGCTGACGAACTTTGGGACTGTATGTCCTTGAATTAGTTGATGATAGCTTTGAATTGAGGCCGACTTAACTTATATTTAATTACCTGCATTGGATTGGAGCCAAAAATAAATGGATTTCCAACGGATCAATGCGCCCAATTTCCTGTTTCCGTCTTCAAAAAATCATGCGTGTGTTTCCGTGCCTGATGCTTTGGGGTGCTTTGATGGGAACGAGTAAGGAATTGTCGGCACAAACGAGTTTTATTGATATGAGCAATCAATTGGGGATCCTGAGTGATCAAACAGGCGGATACCTCGGTGAAGGCATTAGCGTTGCAGACTTCAATGATGACGGAATTGACGACTTAAGCCTGGCCCATCATGGGGGAGAAATGAAGTTTTATTTGGGCAACGGAGAAGGGTTTAATGAATATTTTCTCAATCTCTCGGATTATCCATTCGAAGCCAAATCGGTGGTTTGGGTCGACATCGACAACGACGGAGACCAAGACCTGTTCATTACGTATCGATTGGAGCCGAATCGCATGTACCTCAATCATGGAGACCTCATCATGGAAGATATTACAGAGACGTGTGGTATTCTTGTCGCAGATCGTCGGAGTTACGGCGCGAGTTTTGGGGACTATGATAATGATGGTTTGTTGGACTTGTTCGTGGCCAATTACGTGAGCGGATCGGACGAACCGTTCAACGAACTGTACCACAATTTGGGCAATGCGCAATTTGAAGAGGTGACGTTCGATCTCGGCATGGGACAGGCATTGCAGCAAAATTTTCAAGGCCAATGGGTAGATTTCAATCAAGACGGCCTATTAGATCTGCATTTGATCAGGGATCGATTGTGCTTCGATAACTACTACTATGAGCAGCAGTTGGATGGAACGTTTGAGAATACAGCACATGAGCGCGGCTTGGACTTGATGGTGAATGCCATGTGTACATCAACAGCTGACTTTGACCGTGACAACGATCAAGATGTGTATGTAGCAGCTGGCATGTTTGAAGGCAATTTCCTGATGGTGAATGACGGGGGGGATTTTGAGCCATTTGAGGCCGTGTCAGGCGATAGCGTTGAAGTGCATCTCACTTCATGGGCCTCGACATGGTTTGATGCCGATAACGATGGGTGGGAAGATTTGCACGTTTGCACGGGATTCAGCGTTTACACCAATTACCCTACTATTTTGAGTCAATACCCCAATGTTCCGGATCAATTTTTCTGGAATGACCAAGGTGACTTTAATGAGGATGATTCAGGGCTTTTTAATGCCAATGTTTTGTCTTTTTCCTCTGCAGCATCGGATTACAACCTCGATGGTTTCCCGGATCTTTTCACCCATGCCGTTGGGGAATATCTGCAGGTTTTGCAGGCAGAACCAAATGCGAATCGGTGGTTGAAAGTTCACCTCGAAGGAACGGTCAGCAACCGTGACGGTGTTGGTGCTCGTCTTCGAATTTACAGAAATGGTTTGATTGGGACCCGGATGACGCATTGTGGCGAAAACTTTTTGTCCCAAAGCAGTCGATGGGAACATTTTGGCATCGGGCTCACCACGGCATTGGATTCCCTTGTCATCGAATGGCCTTCCGGAATTGTGGATCGCTACTATGACCTTGCGCCCAATCAGTCAATGATGGTGTTAGAAGGAGAAACAGTCGGCGTTTCCCCGCCTTGCGCAGGCGTAACCTGTCCAGGATGCATCTACGCATTGGCGTGCAATTTCGATGCCAATGCCACTGAAGATAATGGGTCTTGTGATTTTGAGTGTTGGACGGATGCAGTGGCGTGCGGCGCGGGAACGATTTGGGACGAAGCGCTGCAACAATGCCTCGTTGTGCCTTCAGATTGCCCCACCGACCTCAACGGAGACGGCGTAACAAGTGTTCTGGACTTGTTGGTTTTTCTAATTGCTTTCAACAACCAATGCGAAGAATGATGAACCACAGAATGCGATTATTTTGGCGCAAATCACTGGGCCTTTTGACCATGTGCTTGGTTTCCGCAGCTGCGCTCGCGCAGATGGTGGATGTGAGTAATTTCATGAATCTTTCTACGGACCATACGGGAGGGTTTTTGGGTGCTGGGGTGAGTTTTGCGGACTTCAACGGCGATCGGATTGATGATTTGAGTTTTGCCCACCACCAGGGAAGTTTGCGCTTCTTTGAAGGAACAGGGGATGAGGATGGGTTTCTGGAGGTAGATCTGGACTTGCCGAACTACGCAGCTGAGGCGAAGATGGTTCTATGGTCGGATATCGATAACGATGGGGATCAAGACCTTTTGATCACCTACCGCCTGGCTCCCAACAAATTATTCCGCAATGACAGCGGGTCTTTTGTCGACGTGAGCGCGACATGTGGCATCAATCAAGGAGCCCGCAAGAGTTATGGTGCCTGTTTTGGGGACTACGACAAAGATGGATTCCTGGATTTATTCGTTGCCAATTACACCTCTTCTTTCGATGAATATGCCTTCAACGAATTATACCACAATGAAGGAGATGGAACATTTGAGGATGTCACTGAATCATCGGGCATGTTCGAAGTCACAGGGATTCAATCCTTTCAAGGGCAATGGGTGGACTTCAATGATGACAATTTGCTCGATCTCCATGTGATACGGGATCGGGTGGTTTACGCCAACCATTTTTTTGAACAGCAGCCCGAAGGAGCGATCACGCCATTCATTGAAAGCGCTAATGCCGTTGGGTTGGACATGGCCATCAATTGCATGTCGACAAGTGTGGCTGATTATGACGGGGACCTGGACATGGATGTGTACATCACCGCTTTTCCGGGCGATGAGAATTGGATGTTGGTCAATAACGATTACTCGTTTTCGGCTGTGAACGAGGACAGCGGAGAAATTCCGATGCAAAATATGCAAGTGGACGCCATCTGTTGGGCCGGGAATTGGTTGGATGTAGACAACAATGGATTCGAAGATTTGCACGTTGCAAATGGCTACAGCGAATACACCAATTACCCGGAGGTTTTGGCAGTATACGATGAGCCCGATAAGCTCTTTTTGAACGAGTCGGGGGTTTTCTCAGAATCGGAAGATCAACTCTTTCAAAGCGTCAACAATTTGTCATTCAGCACCGCGGTCGGTGATTTTAACCGTGACGGTTTTCCTGATTTGGTGTCCAACCGTGTTGGCGATTATGCTCAAGTTTTGCGAGCAGAACCCAATGAAAATCACTGGGTGAAATTTTGGCTCGAAGGCAGCATTAGTAACCGAGATGCTGTTGGCGCAACGATTGAGGTTTGGATCGAGGGCGTTTCTCAAAGTCGTATGCTCTTTGCGGGTGAAAATTATATGGGCCAGAATAGCCATTGGGAGCATTTTGGGATCGGCGTTGCTGAGTCCTTGGATTCTGTGGTGGTCAATTGGCCGATTGGCTTGCCAACCGTTTACACGGAATTGGAGATCGATCAACACTGGCTGTTGGTGCAAGACGCAGCTCCAATTAGTCTGTGGTCAGAGGAGGAAGGATGCGAGGATGAATGCTATGGCTGCACGTATGCGTCTGCCTGTAATTACGATCCGGAAGCAAACATTGAAGATGGCTCTTGCAGCTTTTCATGTTGGTCAAGCCCCGATGCTTGTGGTTCGGGAACGGTATGGGACGAGGCTTCGTCTTCCTGTATTCGGGATCCCAATCCATGCGTTGGAGATTTGGATTACGACGACGCCATCACCATTTCGGATTTGTTGATTTTGTTGAATGTGATGTTTGGCAATTGCCCAGAATAGGGACACGGGTCAATTCATTCGGGAGAAGGAAGGTGGCTATCCAATAGCACAAGCGCTGCAGCGAATGTAGCTGCACCCAGTTCCAATTCGCGTTTGTGGACGTTTTCAAAGATGTCCTGGCTGCTGTGATGGAAATCAAAATAACGCTGTCCATCCGGGCTTAATCCGAGCAGGGTGGGGCGTGGATTCAATGATTTGAGCGGTGAAATGTCCACCCCGGCTCCTCCACGGCGGAATAAATGCACGTTGTAGGGGTCAAATAAGTCGCGCCAGCTGCGTACGACGTGGGTTGCAGAATCGCTTGCATCGATGCGAAATCCACGCGGAACAAAGCCGCCGGCATCCGATTCCATGGCCCCGACATGGATCAAATTGGATTGCGCGTTTTCGATGCCCGCTTGCCGCGCGTATTCCTTTCCTCCGCGGTTGCCGTTCTCCTCGTTGATGAACAAGACAAAACGCAATGTGCGCTGGGGTTCATAGCCAACGGCTTTGAGAATGCGCAGGGTTTCCAGTGTGTGTACCACACCCGCGCCATCGTCATGGGCGCCTTCGCCGATGTCCCATGAATCCAGGTGCCCTCCGATGGTGATGATTTCATCCGGTTTGACCGTGCCCGTCCATTCTCCAATGACGTTGCCTTGTTCGACATCTTCGAAGGCTTCGCAATTCAATTGCAGGCGCACTTTCATGGCAGGGTCGGATTCCAAAGCGTGCGCGAGCCATGAAGCATCAACTGTCGAGATGGCAGCGGCGGGTATCCGGGGTGCATCGTCACGGTACCGCAAAGCTCCCGTGTGTGGAAGGGTGTCCAATGCATGGGTCAAGGAGCGGACGAGCACGGCTACTGCGCCCGAGGCGGCTGCAGCGCTGGCGCCGTTGCCCCGCTGATCAATCGCACCGCCATACGCCGCGCCGGTATTGATTAGAACGGGGTCCATGGCGCGGTTGAAAAGCACAATTTTACCCGCAGCATCCACTCCGGATTCCGGATTCAATTCGTTCAATCGCTTGACCACAAGGATGGGAGCTTCAATGACTGCGTTGTTGGGTGTACCAACGGAGCCGCCCAAGGCGGTGATGTGCAAGGCCGTCGTTACGCCGTTCGCAGCGATGGATGACGCTTCCGCGATTGTTCCGCGGGTCCAACTCGGGACGGTCACAGGCATGATCCAAGTGCGATCGGCGCCGTAAGCTTCCATTACCGATTTGCCCCAATCCATCGCCTTTGCAGCGCTAGTCGAACCACTCAAGCGGTGACCAATTTCTTTGGTGAGGATTCGCAGGTTTTCATACGCTTCTCCGTGTCCGAGCGCTTCATCGTAAATGGATCGCACGAGCAAGCTGTCGTTGTTCGCTTGCGCGTGCAAAGTGAGGGCACCGCAGCTGAAAAACAGGAGGAGGGAGGGAATTCGAAGCATGGGAGAAAATTACGGGAATATTTGCCGATGCGCTACGATTGAATCGGTGATGATGCACGGAATTTCAAGAGTACCTTTGACACGTACAGAGAACAGAGTCATGAGGCACAATTTATCAGAGGTCACCGAGCTCATGCGGGACCGTCGTAGCATTTCACCCGAACGCTTTTCTTCCCGGAAAGTCCACAAGGAAGTGGTGGAATTGCTCCTGACCAATGCGACGTGGGCACCGACGCATGGCATGACACAACCGTGGCGTTTTGCGGCTTACGTCGGCGACGGTATGTCAACCATTGGACCCAAGTTGGCGGAGTGGTATCAGGTGGCGGCAGGGGAAAATGCTTCGGAGGCGAAAGTGGCAAAACTTGAGGCACGTGGAAAACAGGTGACGGCCATGGTGATCGTGGGCGTCCAACCGGATCCAAATGGAAGAATTGACATTCGCGATGAGCGCAATGCGGTGGCGTGTGCCATGCAAAACATGTACTTGACGTGCACGGCGCATGGACTTGGGGGGTTTTGGTCCACCCCGCCCATGATTCATTTGCCCGAAGTGCAGGAGTTTGCTGGGTTTGATTCGGATACGGAAGTGATTGGCTTTTTCTATGTCGGCTATCCGGAAGGGGAATGGCCGAAAAGCCACCGAAAGCCTTTGGAATATGTCACACGCTGGGTAGATTCAAGCGAATCGTAGGAACACAGCACTAGGGCAGAAAAACTCGGAAGTCAACGGCAAAGGCGGACTGGGGTAAGAAAATTCTGACTTTGGAAGCGTCCAATCCCTGCGTCCATTGCGCTTCGCCCCAACGATTGGAATTCCATTCCCGCCAGTATGTTGCTCCCAAATAAAAGGCGATGTCATCGCTCGTGGCTCCCTTGATTTTGATTCCAATGTCGGCACGTAAGGGCATTGCCCATCGCTGTTGGCGATTTTCTTCAACGGAATAATCGCTGTAGATGGCGTCGTTTTGCTGATAGCCCGCCGTGAATACGTCGCTGAGTAAAAAATCAAGGCTCATGCCCGCGGCTGCGGAGAGTTCCGTTTTATTATTGACGGGAACGCGCACCGTGCCAAGAAAAGGCATGCGGTAGCGACTGGAGCGCAGCCGCAAGGTATCCGATAAGGCACCTTCTTCGTTCGCATTGACTTCCCAATCCGGCACGTATCTGAGTTCCCAGTCAGCCAATAGGCGCATGGTTTCTAATCCGAGTGCTAAGCTCCATTGGTCGTTGATGTCGCGTCGAATGCGCGCACCGAATCCATTGCCCCCTTTTGGATTCCAAACAGCTTCTAAGCCCTCATTCGACGCTGTCACCGATTCCAAGCCAACGGCTTCCAATGGCACGACGAAAAGTGCCCCAACGGATAGGCTCCAGGGGCTTTGGCGTTTTATTTGTTGGGCATTTGCTTGGGTAGAACAATACCCGAGAAGCGCAAGAACGATGGCTCCCAATGTGACAAACAGCATCGTATTGCGCAATCCTTTCACGGGAATGAATTTGGTCCGGTATTGCGCATAAACAAGGTGGTTTGCATTCAAGGCTTGCTTGAAGTGTGATCGTGCCACACCAAACAGCCATTCGTTCTCTTCTAGGTGCCGTTCAAATGCAATCCCAGCCTGTTCAAGACGCTCAGCGAATGCGTCAGCGTGTTCATCCTCGCCAAAGGAGAAAACGTAGTAACGATTGTCACCGGGGTGGATGAAGTAATTGGTCCAGCGCATGATCTCTCGAAGCGAAGATAGAAGCAATTCATTTGAGCGCTGCAAAAAAAAGCCCGCATCCATTGCGGGAAGCGGGCCTTTCGGTTTCAATATCGAGGCAGCGGGAAGAATCAGCTTTCTGCTACAATGTGAAAGTTGATGGTGATTTCATCGTTGATTAGTTTGTCACCGAGGTCCGGGAACAAATCTGGGAAGGATCCGGATCGGAATTTGACATTGTATTTTGAACGATCAAATGTCATGTCGCCATCAAACGTCATTTGATTTCCGTCTTGCGATGCTTCGACCGGAAATGAAATCGGATGGGAAATGCCCCGAATGTTCAGAATGCCACCGGCGTAGGATCGGCCTTCTTTGGTTTTGATGCTTTCCAATTTCAATTCTGAAAAAGGATATTTCTCAACCCAAAAGAAATTTTCTGAGCTCAGATCGCCTTCTAAGCTTGCTTTTGCGCCTCCCGAGAGATCCGTAACGTTGATCGTGGACATGTTCAAAGCGACGAAGGCCGCGTTCACCCGGTTGTCTACTACTGAGACAGAGCCCTTGTAAATATCAAGTGTACCCGTGTGCGTTTTGGTGGTGATTTCCGTACCGACCCAATTGCATGTGCTCAAATCAGCATTCACAGTGTATTGACCGTCAGCAAACGCGGTGTTGCTTGTTTTGGTTTCTTTTTTCGTGCTGCTGTCTGGGGTCGCTGATTCTTGGTTGTCTCCAGGTTCGGTACCGCAGCTTGCAAGGAGGATGGCGATGGAAAGGCTGGTAAATAGTTTGTTCATGGTGGGTGCTTTAATAATGCAGTAACAAAAGTCTTCTTTATTGGTTCTGCAGCTGCGATTTTACGAATTGGGCAATCAATTTGCCATCTGCTTTGCCTGCCATTTCACTGGCCGCTCGGCCCATCACTTTGCCCATATCGGCCATGGAGCTGGCGCCCATTTGGGAAATGATGCTGGCCACCTTGGCGGCAATTTCATCCTCGCTCAATTGCTTCGGGAGGAATTCTGCAATGACTGCGGCCTGCGCTCGTTCCTCAGATTCGAGGTCTGGCCGATTTTGTTCTTGGTAAATTTCGGCGGATTCGTTGCGCTGCTTGTAGAGCTTGTTCAGAATGGAAAATGCGGTAGCGTCATCGATGCTCTCTGCTTCTGCGCCTGTTTTGGTGGCCTCAAGGATCAGTTTGCTTTTGATGTCTCGGAGGGCACTGAGGCGCTCCTTGTCTTTGCTCCGCATGGCATCTTTGATGCCTTCAGAAATGGTAGAATAGAATGACATGATGGGTTCAATCGACGTTGTCGTGCAAGAATGGATTGTCGTTTCGTAGTTCAATGTGCCGCTCTCCCTCCTCGTCCACTTGCTCGTTGAGGGTGAACCGGCTCACTTGTGATTTGGATGAATGATCCACGTCATCCAGAACAACTTGGCGCCGCTTGTACGCGGGTTCCGCTTCAAGATTGGCCAATCCACCCGGTGTTTTTAGTTTTCGCGTGAACTGTTGAATGCGTTGATTTCGGCCGTTATCCCCGGAATCGGGTTGCTTCGTTACCGGTTGAATAGGGACGCGATTGCCAGAAGGTGTGGTGTCAGCAGTCTGGGAAAGAGGGGCATTCACGGGCCCGGGTGCTTGTGTTTCTTCTTTTTTCGCTTCATGAAACCGAATGCCTCCCAGATTTGGTTCATCCGAAGTCGTTGGCAATGGCGCACTGTCTAAAGTGTATACCTTCATTGCCTCTTCTGCTTCACTCTCGCTGGCCTCGTTTAAGGTTGGTTCTTCGTCGGTGATTGTTTCGTTTTCTTCGGTGTGGTCCACGGTCATGTCCAAGTGGAGTGATTCAGCCTCGGGTGTTGCCTTGAGAAACGGTTTTTCTTCCTCGTTGAAGGCTTCCGTTTCTTCGCTTTCATGCGCGATCGGTGAGGGAGCAATGGGTGCTATGGGTTCCGTAATTTCTTTTTCAGCGCCCAAAACGAATCGAGTGGTTTTTTCCGTTTCTCGCGGATTCCATTGGTCTTTGCCATCGAAGCCTGTTGCAATGACCGTCACACACAAATCATCCGTCAAGGACTCATCTACGCCGTAGCCCCAAATGACTTCTGCGGACTGTCCTGCTGCGCTTTGAATGAAATCGGTGATTTCCATGATTTCATCCATCAGGATTTCTTCGTTGCCGAATGTGATGTTCAATAAGACAAAGTGCGCACCTGTGATATCACAGTCATTGAGTAGTGGAGACTCCAATGCTTCAATCACTGCCGTTCGCGCTCGTCCTTCGCCCGATGCCTTTCCCGATCCCATGATGGCACGCCCTGAATTCCGCATGACCGTATTCACGTCGTTCATGTCCACGTTGATCTCTCCGGTGAGGGTAATGACTTCGGCGATGCCTTTGGCTGCCGTACATAGAATTTCATCGGCGTTGCTGAAAGCCGTTCGTATGGCCAAATTCCCATACAATTCGCGCAGCTTGTCATTTCGGATGATGAGCAAGGTGTCCACCGATTCGCGAATCTG
>JADHRK010000056.1 GCA_016777435.1 Flavobacteriales bacterium | reverse complement strand
GAGTGAAGGCAGAGGGGCGGATGTCAAGCGAAACATTGCGAAGCACCCACAGAGGTTCTCTGGCTCAGGCTGCTTCCTACTCCCCCATGCCCGGATCCAAAGCGGTATTTCTAGAACATTTCCGAGGTTATAATTTCGGAGCCGTCGCCGCGGTTCTTGACTGGACGGTTTTGCATGGAATTCATTTGCGCTCTGAAATTCATCTATTCAAAGCCACTGAAGGAATTGTCAGCGGTGCGAAAGGACCGCGTTTGGATTCAGCCGTTCCCTCCTTTTGGATGGGAGGCTTTCACGCTTGGAAAGAATTGCCAATTGGACCCATCTCCGCGGGAATTGAATATTACAAAAGTGAGCGTTCCCCCTTGTTTTTCGAAGTGCTTCTTGGATACCGATTGTTCCAAAGTAGTGCGCGACGGTAAAGTGGGATTGTCGTAATTTTACGGCATGGTTCACTTGAAATTCGGGGTTGTTGGAGCGGGACATATAGGAAAGCGGCATATGGAAATGATCCGCCGAACACCGGCATTTCAACTCACAGCCTTCGCAGATATACGATCCCGTTCTGAATGTGAAGTTGATGAAACAGTGCCGCATTACGATTCGATTGAGCGAATGCTCAATGCGCACAAGGATCTAGACGTTGTCTGCATTTGCACTCCAAATGGATTTCACGCTGAGCAGTCGATTCTGGCCATTAAATCCGGTTGCCATGTTGTGATTGAGAAACCCATGGCGCTGAATCGCCAGGATGGCGAAGACATTTTGCACACGGCCTTATCCCGGGGGAAACAAGTGTTTTGTGTAATGCAAAACCGGTATTCACCGCCCTCAATTTGGCTCAAGGATTTGATCAGCTCCGATGCATTGGGTAAGATTCATATGGTTCAGGTACAGTGCTTTTGGAACCGAGACGACCGCTATTATGGTAAAATTCCCTGGAAGGGCAAGCTGGACCTTGACGGCGGTACGCTATTCACGCAATTCAGTCATTTCATTGACTTGATGTACTGGGTTTTCGGAGATATCCATCGCATCCAGAGCCGATTTGTGGATTTCAACCATGAAAAGACCACGGAGTTTGAGGATTCCGGATTGGTGTCGTTTGAATTTGTCAAGCATAATGCGCTGGGCACGTTTAATTTTTCAACGTCGGTGGCCCATAAAAACTTCGAGTCTTCCGTGACGATCATCGCCGAAAAGGGCACGATCAAAGTTGGAGGGCAATACATGAACGAAGTCGAGTATTGCGACGTTCTTGATTATACGATGCCGGAATTGCCGCCGTCAAATCCCGCGAATGATTACGGACATTACAAAGGCTCGGCGGCCAATCACGGCTACATTTTCGAAAACATTGAAGCCACTCTGATCGGAGACGGGCAAATCACGACCAATGCCCTTGAAGGCCTCAAAGTCGTTGATATCATCGAAAGGATGTATGCCTCAGGGGAGCGTCCATTGAAAAAGAGATGAGGATAGCGAATGTGGTTCTCAATGATTTCACCCGGGACAATCGGGTGCTCAAGATTTCTGCGACGCTTTCAACGGAAGGTCATGATGTAACGGTTGTCGCGCTGCACAAGCCAGGATTACCGAAGCGAGAAGGTCATGCTGAGTCGTTCGATGTGCACCGTATAGGGCTCGTGATGCCTACACGTGTCTTTCGAGGGGCCCTGAAATTGGTTGAATTGGCCATGAAGATTGCCTTTGGTTATCGCCGATTTGATGCGTGGCATTGCAACGATGCAGAAGCCTTCGTGATTGGATTGCTGGCCAAGCTTACCCGCCCAAGTTTGAGGTTGATTTACGATTGCCACGAATTCGAATCCGAAAGAAATGGCAAGAGCAAGCGATACCTTCGAGCGGTGGGTTGGATGGAGCGAAGATTCATTCGGTTTGCGGATGAGGTGATCGTTGTCAGTCCGTCCATTGCCACTGCATACGTGGAGCGTTACCAGGCGCATGGTTTAGGCGGTGTGCAGTTGCTTCGAAATGTGCCGCACAAAATTGATGCGGAGAAGCTCAAGGTAACGGCTCGTGGGAAAGGAAGACTGCGTCAAGCTATCGGCCTCGGTTCCGATGATTTCATCGCCTTGTACCAAGGCGCATTTACAATCAATCGGGGAATTGAAGAGCTGCTGGCGATGTCTGAAAAACTGAGTGGAAGTCGGATTCACCTTGTTTTCATGGGATATGGGAAGCTTCAAGATTCCATTGAAGAGACGGCTTCCTCATCCGAAAACGTACATTTTCAACCGGCTGTGCCATATCAGGAAATGCTTCAATACACGAAAGACGCAGACGTAGGGCTTGTTTCTGTTCGCCCCATTTGCCTGAGCTACCTCTATTGCTTACCCAACAAATTGTTTGAATGCATTCAAGCAGGAGTGCCGGTGCTCGTGAATGATTTGCCCGATTGCGTCGCACTACTCCGCACCTACGGAATCGGTCGAGTAGTCGAAGGTGATGAGCCGCAAGCGTGGTTGGAAGCTTTGATGGCCATGGCAGGGGAGAAACCATCCTTCAAAGCTCAAGTCCAAGATGGTCTAGCCCGGGCTCAATCCCAGCTGAATTGGGAACGAGAACAGCATGTCCTGATCGATGTTTATGGCCGTTAGATGCTTCGGCTTCCTCAGGGTTAGTTTTTAGCCTCCAATCGAACGCAGCACCGCTTTCACTTCCCGGTCGGTTCCGAGAACAGCGTCTATGCTCTCGATCCAACGCCGTGCATCCGTTCGATTTCCTTCTGCCGCTAACATTTCTGCGGTATAGATTGCAGCGAATTTGAGCAAGTCAACCTGCACTTCTTCCAAGCCCCGTCCTTCAAATTCACTGAGTAAATTCGCAGCAGTTGCCCAAGATTCTTCCGCGTCTCGTTTGGCTTTGCTTTTCCAAAGCACACTTCCGTACATCATCCATGCACCGGGGTCTTCGGCGTCCAATGTCCAGAGGTATTTGTAGTAAGATTTGGCTTTGGTGAACTTTTCGTCATCCACGTATACTTCCGCTTGATTCATAGTGGCCCGCCTCAAATCGTTGAAGTAATCGGTGTATTCACTCAAGTATTTTTTCTCCTTGTCTTTTTTGACAAATTTGGAGGCATACTTCAGGGCGTTTTTGAGCGCATTCGAATATTTCTCTTCAAATTCAGGGTTGCCTGATTCAGAAATTTTGAAATACGCCATGGACATGAAAACATAGGGGACGGGTTCTTTGGTGGTTTCGTCGTCCTCGGTGTAACGAATCGCCTTGTAGAGAACCTTTTCAAATTTCTCATCAACCATCCACATCAATAGCTCGTCGAAGTCTTCTTGTGGAATCAACGGAGGCTCATCGTCTTCATCTGTGTATCGCTGAGCAATTGAAGAAAAAGGCTGTGCCAACATTAAACCAAACAGCAGGGAGAATTGTAGAACTTTCATGGTGGTTTCTTTCCAAATAACATGCCGAATATAATCAGCAGCCAATTGACGGCAATGTGCTTCGCCGTAAAACTGAGTTTCATGCGCTTCCTTTGCGTTGAAAATGCCCGCAAATGAGCCAAAATTCTGCAGAATTGATTGGGAGCTGGTTTGCTTCAAGAGGTTGGCAGCCGCACGCTTTCCAGCAAGATGTGTGGGCGGCGCAAGCGGCGAATGAACAAGGTCTGATCATTGCGCCTACGGGTTCAGGAAAGACATATGCAGCCATGGCATCGACCTTGGCGCGGTCGGTCCTTGAAGAGGCCTCAGGAAGGAATAAGGCTGGTGTTCGCATGATTTGGATTGCGCCCATCCGTGCGTTGACGAAAGAAATCAAACTCAGTGCGGAGCGCTTGTGCAAGGGATTCAATTTGGATTGGGAGGTTGGCACCCGCACCGGCGATACATTGGCTTCGGAAAAAGCTCGTCAACGAAAGCAACTGCCGCACGTGCTAATCACTACGCCCGAGTCGCTGCATGTCCTTTTGGCCATGAAGGGCAGTGGCAAGCGATTCCTTGATTTGGAATGCCTGATCGTGGATGAATGGCATGAATTGCTCGGAACGAAACGCGGTGTCCAAGTTGAGTTGGCAGCCTCTTGGCTGCGTTTGCAGCGACCGTCCCTCATGGTATGGGGGATTTCGGCCACCTTGGGCAATCCGCAAGAGGCAATGGCAGCATTACTCGGGCCTGGCCGCGCGGGTAAGCTGATTTGCGCCCAATGGAAAAAGAACATCGCGGTTCATTCATTGATGCCATCGCATCTCGAACGTCTGCCATGGGCGGGTCATTTGGGCTTGAAACTGGTCGATCAAGTGATTGATGTGATCCGAAATCACGGCAGTACATTGATTTTTACCAATACCCGGTCGCAATCGGAAATTTGGTACCACAAGCTCCTTGAGTCAGCACCGGATTTGGCAGGGACACTTGCGCTGCACCACAGTTCCATTGCCAAGGATTTGCGGGATTGGGTGGAAACGGCTTTGCACGAAGGTGAACTGCAAGCAGTTGTATGCACCAGTTCGTTGGATCTAGGTGTGGACTTTCGGCCTGTGGAGGCAGTGGTGCAAATCGGAGGCCCCAAGGGGGTTGCTCGATTTAAGCAGCGTGCGGGAAGATCGGGGCATTCACCGCATGCCACCAGCAAGGTGTACTTTCTGCCCACCCATGGGCTCGAATTGATTGAAGCTGCTGCGCTTCGCGATTCCATTGAAAATGAACGTATTGAGCAGCGTGAGCCGCTCATCCGATCGTTTGATGTCTTGATTCAATTTTTGTGCACGCTGGCGGTCGGCGATGGATTTGATGCGCTAGAAACGGAGAAAGTGGCTCGGTCTACCCATGCTTTTGCAACATTGGAAAAAGATGAATTTGTCTGGTGCATGCAATTTGTTTGCAACGGCGGTGAATCCCTGGCTGCTTATGAAGAGTACAAGCGCGTTACGGTTGATGACGCCTCAGGGCGGTACGTATTGCGTGATCGTCGCCAAGCGCGTCGTCACCGCATGAGCATTGGTACCATTGTGTCAGATCAAATGATTAAGGTCAAGTGGAAGACAGGCGGATTCATTGGACACGTGGAGGAATATTTCGTAGCGAGCATGGAGCCGGGGGATTGTTTTTGGTTTGCTGGAATGAGTCTAGAGTTTCTGCGAATCAAGGAATCTATTGTGCAAGTGAAGAGAAGCAAAAAGCCGAAAGGCCGTGTGCCGGTATACCTCGGAGGGCGACTCTCTTTGTCTTCTGAATTGGGCCATGCCTTGCGCGATGAGTTGGATGCTTTCGGAAGAGGGCACATTCGTTCACCGGAAATGGCTCGTGTTTCTCCTCTGCTTGAGTTGCAGCAGCAGATGAGTGAACTCCCGTTTCAGGATGAGATCTTGGTGGAGCAATTTCAAACCAATGATGGCCATCACCTCTGTTTTTTTCCTTTCGAAGGGCGCGGTGTTCACCAAGCTTTGGGGATGCTCATGGCGTACAGATGGAGCCAGTTTCGTCCATTGTCGATTTCCATTTCCTGCAATGATTATGGATTTGAATTGCTTTCTGACGAGCCGTTAATATTGGATGAGGTAGTTAGTTTTAATCTATTGTCAATAAGCAATTTGATGTCGGATATTCAGTCGGGTGTTAATGCCACTGAAATGGCTAGGAGGCGCTTTCGTGACATCGCCGTGATAGCGGGTTTGGCTTTCCAAGGCTTTCCCGGTCAGCATCAAGGCGTCAAACACTTACAATCACATTCGGGGTTGATTTTTGAGGTGTTCCGTGAGTTTGATCCGGAGAATTTGCTGTTTCGCCAAGCGTACGACGAATTGATCGACCAACAGATGGAATGGAAGCGGTTAAAATCCGTTCTCGATCGACTGCAACACCGTGTCATCAAGCCGTCTTTTCCTGCCCATCCAACCCCCTTCTCATTTCCATTGGTTGTGGATCGATTGCGTGAAAAATTGAGTTCTGAGCAATTGGAACACAGAATCAAGAAAATGTTGGCCGATGACTTGGGTTGAATGTGGTAAATTCGCGTCCATGCAAGAAAGAAGATGTCTCGTTGGGCTCATGCTCACGATCGCGTTAATGTGCCCTTTGCTGAGTTGGTCGCAAGCAACGGTGAAAGGCTTCATTCGCAGCAAAGATTCGGGTGAGCCGGTAATGTTTGCGAGTGTCGCATTGGAGGGTTCTTCCCGCGGTGTCATGTCAGACATTGAAGGGTTTTACAGCCTTACTCGGGTTCCTGCAGGACAGTACACCTTGGTGATATCGAGCATGGAGTTCGAAGGTGTTTCGGAAGTGGTTGATGTGCTCGATGGCAAGATCATGACCCGTAATTACTTCCTCGAGAGCAAAGTCATTCAGCTCGGCAGCGCTGAGGTCAACGCAGACCGCCAAGAGCAAACGACAAAGGTCAACATGTCGATTGAGACCATTCGACCTTCCGACTTGAAGAAAATACCTAGTTTCGGAGGGTCTCCCGATTTGGTGCAGGCGCTGCAAGTGCTTCCGGGATTTATTAGTACAGGCGACCAAGGAGGTCAGCTGTACATCCGGGGTGGTTCTCCCATTCAAAACAAGGTCTTACTCGATGGAATGATCATTTACAATGCCTTCCACAGCATTGGATTGTTCAGTGTTTTCGATTCCGATGTCATCGCCAATGCGGATGTCTACACGGGCGGATTCAGTGCCAAATTCGGCGGTCGAATTTCCTCAATCATGGATATCAAGACACGCGATGGCAATAAGAAGAAAATACAAGGTCGGGTAGGAGTGAGTCCGTTTGGAGCCAAATTAACTTTGGAAGGCCCGTTGAAAAAATTAGGAACAGGCGGCGGTGGCATCTCCTACATCCTCTCGTTGAAGCACAGTTACCTCGAGCAAACCTCCAAGGTGCTCTACGACTATGTCAATGAAGATGGCCGAGGTTTGCCTTTCAATTTTACGGATGCCTACGGGAAAGTTTCTTTTGGCAGTGGCAACGGCTCGAAGCTGAGCCTATTTGGATTCAATTTCAGCGACCGCGTCAACTATCAAGCCTTGTCTGATCTGGGATGGACGAATGCTGGTGCTGGCGGTAACTTCACGGTGGTGCCTGCAGGTTCCGCCATTCTGATGAATGGGCACTTTGCTGCGAGCAACTATGAGATTCGATTGCAGGAAGAGGAGTTGGAGGATCGATTCAGTAGTGTCAATGGCTTTAATTTCGGTTTGGATTTTAAGTATATGCTAGGGGAGAATGCCGTTGAATATGGTTTGGAAGTCGTCGGAATGGAAACCGATTTTCAAACGTTCAACTCCATCGGCGTTCAGGTCGGACAGAAGGAGAACACCACAGAGTTTGCGGGTTACTTGGATTACCGCATCAACAATGGCGATTGGATCATCAACCCGAGCATGCGCATGCAGTACTACAGCTCCATTGCGCGCTTCCGTCCTGAGCCTCGGATTGGAATCAAATACAAAGCGAGTGAACGGCTCCGATTGAAGTTGGCAGCCGGCCTCTATTCACAAAATGTCATCAGCTCCAATTCGGATCGGGATGTCGTGAACCTGTTTTATGGTTTTCTCGCGGGACCCGAGAATTTGCAGCGAAACCTACTCACTCCATCGGGTGAAGTGCAAGAGGTGAATCACTCGCTGCAAACCGCACAGCATGTGATATCTGGTTTTGAATTTGATTTGACTGAGCGGTTCAATCTCAATGTCGAGGGATACTTGAAAAACTTCACCCAGCTGACCAATGCGAATCGCAACAAACTTTTTGAAGACAATGCGGACAACGCGGATGTGCCGGAGGTGCTTCGGAAAGATTTCATCGTGGAAACGGGCATTGCCTATGGTGCAGATGTCGTTTTAAAATACGAGGATCGATCCACTTACATGTGGCTGGTGTATGGCTATGGCAATGTGGATCGTTGGGATGGGTTCCGCTGGTATGATCCGGTGTTTGATCGTCGTCATAATGTCAATCTGGTCGTTTCACAAGGGTTAGGAAAGGACAAGGCGTGGGAAGTTAGCGCCCGCTGGAATTTGGGC
The DNA here is from genome assembly GCA_016777435.1 of Flavobacteriales bacterium. Classification (GTDB taxonomy): domain Bacteria; phylum Bacteroidota; class Bacteroidia; order Flavobacteriales_D; family Sanyastnellaceae; genus UA16. Next base: position 2,065 of record JADHRK010000056.1, on the reverse strand, counting down.
TCTGGCCTGCCTTTCACGCAAACGCAAGGATTCTTTCAGCCGCCCAATGTGGTGGATGGAATTGCAACCGACTACGTCGTTGCGAACAGTGAAGAGTTAGGCATTCAGTTTGCCGGCCTCAATGAGGGGCGATTGCCGGCCTATCACCGTTTGGATTTGAGCATCCGAAGGGAATTTGAATGGGAGAACCATACCCTTGAGTGCTCTGCAGGTGCTACCAATGTTTACAGCCGTGACAATGTATTTTATGTCAACCGGGTCACTGGTGAGCGTGTAGATCAGTTGCCATTCTTGCCTTCCATTAGCCTCGATTGGAGGTTCTAATTGGATCTAGTTCGCTTCTTGCGAATGGTGATCAGCGATCAGTGCCGCAGCATTTTCTTTCGCAGCTTCACTAACAGAAGTCCCGCTGAGCATGGAGGCGATCTCCATGACCCGGACATCATCTTTCAAGGCTTCTACGAGCGTGCGTGTCGAATCTTTTGATTCCTTCTTAGCGACCTTCAAATGCTGTGTTGCGATAGCGGCTACCTGAGGCAAGTGCGTTACAGCGATGACTTGCTGGTGTTGCGACATCCGCTTCATCATCTGTGCCATTTTACTGGCAACGTTTCCGCTGACTCCCGTGTCGATTTCATCCAAAATAATCGTCGGGATGCTTACAGCATCATGGCCTACGGCTTTGAAGGCGAGCATCAATCGGCTTTTTTCGCCACCAGATGCAATCTTTTGCAGGGGAAGGGGAGCGATTCCAGGATTGCTCGAAAAGCGCATTTCAATGGCCTCAATGCCCATGGGGTCCGGCTGCTCAGCAAGCGAAAATTCGAACTTGAGCTGGGCGTGGGGCATGTGCATGGTCTGCAACGTGTTTTGTATTTGGACGGCGAGTTCAGCAGCGGTGGTTTCCCGACTCGTCATCAAAGCTTGTCCTTGAAGGAGTAAGTCTCGTTTGGCCTGTTCCTCGCGCTCAACGGCTGCCTCGTAATCTTGTTGGACGGAGGAAGCTTTGTCTAGGCGGGACTTCATGCCTGCTTCCAGTTGCATCAGGGCCTGGGCATCACTGGCGTTGTGCTTATGTAGTATTTTTTGAAGGTCATCAAACCACCCGATCAGGATGTGCAATCGCTGTGGGTTTTCTTCCACGGATTCCGCCTGATGTTCCAATTCTTGTGACAGATCGTCCAACTCGATGGCGAGGGCTTCCACCCGTTGATGAAGTGCTACGTATTGCGAAGTGCGTTGGATGGTTGCCGCGACTCGCTTGCGAGCTTCTTGGAATCGATCAATCGCAGAATTTCCTTGGCTTTCATCCGTTAAGGCCGCCCATGCTGTTTGCAGGTCATGCCGGAGTTCAGCGCTGTGCTCGAGGGCGTTTCGTTCTTCTTCAAGTCCATCCCAATTGCGGTCTTGAAGTTGCAATTCGCTCAGCTCTTTCAATTGATATTGGAGGTAGTCCAAGTCTGTTTGAGGCTTGGCTTTTTCCAACTCTAGATCACGAAGCGTTTGCTTCGCCTTTTCATACTGCTTGTAGGCATCATTGTAGGAGACAATTAAGTCACTGTGATTGGCGCGTTCGTCAATCCAATGCAACTGATACGCGCGGGTCAAAAGGAGTCGTGTGTTGTCTTGGCCGTGGAGGTCCACCAGCTGTTCTCCAACCCAGCGCAATTCTCCCGCTGTCACAGGGCTATCATTGACAAAAGCCCGAGAACGTCCTTCGGCATTCAATTCCCGCCTCAAGATGATTTCTGGCCATGCTTCATAGGAGTTGGATTTTAGCCATTCGGTGAGTGGATTGGGGCATAGAAATGTGGCTTCAATAACACATTTTTGCGTGCCCTGCCGAACAGCAGACGCGTCTGTGCGGTGACCGAGTACGAGTCCCATCGCGCCAAGAACAATGGATTTTCCCGATCCGGTTTCTCCCGTCATGGCGGTCATTCCCGGGTTCCATTGAATTTCTAATTCTTCAATCAGGGCATAATTGCAAATTTGGAGTCGCTTCAGCATGGAGTCGAAGGCTTAGCTGAAGATGCTGTCGTATTTGGAAATGTTTCCAGGGTCC
>JADHRK010000055.1 GCA_016777435.1 Flavobacteriales bacterium | reverse complement strand
CCTCGTTGTGCGCACAATCCACCAGAATCCCGGGAGACTTATTCGGGATCTGCAGCAATTGCCAGCGACCCAAATGTCAGGCCTTGGACAGTGACTGTTGGGCAGGAACATCCACGTCGCCCCATCCCGTTTGACTTCGCAAAACCGTTAAAATCTGGTGTGCCGTGGCCCGATTTTCCGGCCAATTTGGACCCAGTTTCGCATCTGCAATTGCTTCGGGCGCGTAATGAAACTCAGCCCCTTGTTTCAAGGCTTGTCCCAAAATCACCGATTGGGCTTCCGGACGCATTCTCCCCACCACCACCGGGCAACCATCTTTGATGATTCCTGCCTTTTCCTTGGCAATGGTGCGGATATCATTTCCAAGAAACTGGGTATGATCCAATCCAATATTGGTAATTGCCGTCACCAGAGGTCGAGGGAAGATGTTCGTGCTGTCCAGGCGCCCTCCCATGCCCGTCTCCAATACCACCAAATCCACCTGGCATGCAGAAAAATAGCACATGGCCATTCCAAACGTCCATTCAAAAAAAGACGGTTTCAAATCCAGCCTTTCGAACTCCTTTCGCTGCACCGTGACAAAATCGACCACCCAGTCTTCCGAGGGCATAGCACCATTCACCCGCATACGCTCTCGAAAATCATGCAAGTGCGGTGAGGTGAACAACCCAACTTTGAATCCCTGATCCACCAGGGCATTATGAACGGCCTGGCACACGGATCCTTTCCCATTGGTACCCGCGACGTGAATGACATTCGGAAGTTTCAAGTCGGGACGCCCCATGCTTTCTAGCACGGCCCAAGTCCCATCAAGATCTGTTTTGTACGCCGCTGCCCCCTGCCGTTGGTACATTGGCAATTGCTCAAAGAGCCAGGACATTGCCTCTTGAAAGGTCATTCCAATTCGAATCGGATGTTCAAAAATCCCCGCCGGAGCGGCATGGTTTGATTGGGAGTAAATTTCGCTGTCTTCGCCGCGCGAAGGGCGAGTGCAATATGCTCTGAATCCGATATGGTAGAGTACTTCCCATCGTAAATGGCCGAGGTAACATTCCCAGCCTTGTCCACAATGATGTCCACCCGCACGACGCCTTCAATGCGGGGATTCTCATCCAGCATGGGCTTACCAATTCGTTCTCCGCCTTCAAGCGACCAATCGCCATTGTCACCGCTTACCACCCCGCGGCCATCGATTCGGCCATCGTCTTTTCCCTCGTTGCCCGTTCCCGTCTCGGATTCCCCTTCAGACCCACCGCCTCCGCTCGATGCGAGCGTATTGAAAGCATTCGCCAAAGCGGATGAAACCGTAGGTTCAGGGTCGGGTTCAGGTTCAGGTTCTTTCACCGGATCGGGTTGTGACGGGGCAGACACCTCGGATGATGCTTGGGTCACCACTTCTTCTGCATTCGTGGACTCGACCGTTTCCGTCGAAGCGGTTTCAGGTTGAACGGCCTCTTGAACAATTTCGGAAGGCGCCTCTGATTCTGTGTCGCCACTCGCCTCTTCTGTGTCTCCCAAGTCCGCAAATCCAACGGCGACATATTGCTCACCCGGCGATGGGATTGACATCGTAAAGGCCGTCAGAAAAAAGCAGAGAATAAGCACGGCGATGAAGATAACCGACGTCAGCAAGCCCGCTTTTCGGCGGTTGCTTTTCTCGACCTCCAGTCGCCGCAATTCCATTCCTGCATTCATTTTGACCTTATTTTTTTGGTGATGCTCCCAACATGACCTTCCATTCATTGGACTTGGCCATCCCAATAAGTTCAACGGTCTTGCCTGTCGGGACTTGTTCATCCACTTGCAAGTAGAGCACTGGATCAGCGGCATCCGCCATTCGCACGCGCAATGCCGGTTCCAAATCTTCGTACGATACTTGGCCGCCATTCAGGTAATATGTCCCATCGGGCTTAATGCTCACCGTCATTTTGGCCGTCACTGAATTGGTGCCTTTGGCCTGTGGCAATTCGACGTTCACCCCATTGCTCACCAAAGTCGAAAGGATGATGAAGAATATGAGCAACAGAAAAACCAGGTCGGTCATGGATGACATATTCCCAGTCACACTGATTTTATTGCGTTGTCCGAGATTCATGCGGCAGGTTCTTCCAAAATGTCAATGAATTCAATGCTCGTAGCCTCCATCTTGTGCACCACCTTGCTCACCTTGCTCACGAGGTTGTTGTAGGCCATGTAGGCGATGATTCCAACAATCAAACCCACAATCGTGGTGATCATGGCCTGCTTGGTTCCGCTTGATATATCCTCAACCCGGACCGTTCCAGCCGTTTCCATATCCAAGAATACATTGACCATACCGATGACCGTCCCCAAGAAACCAACCATCGGCGCTGCGCCAGCCACCGTGGCCAGCGAGCTTAGGTTTTTCTCTAAATTGTAAAGCTCCAGCTTGCCGATGTTCTCAATCGCTACGCTGATGTCTTTCAAATCCTTACCAATGCGGCTGATTCCTTTGTCCAGCATCCGAGCCATAGGCGTGTCTGAGTCCTGGCACAAATTGCGTGCACTTTCGAAGCTACCCTGGCTGATGTAATCTCGGATTTTGTCCATGAAATCCGGTGTGACCTTTTCCGCTTTGCGAATGGCCAACGTTCGTTCAATGAATACGTAAATGGCGATCATGGACATCAGTGCAAGTGGGGCCATGATGTAAATACCGCCTTCGAGAAGCAGTTCCAAAATACTGACATCGACTTGCTGAATGCCATCTGAAGCGGCCAATTCGTTCATGGCTTGTGCTTCACTGGCTCCGGTGGTCAGCGTCTGAAGGATCAAAAAGTTGTTCATGTAGTGGGTCCGTTGAGTGCCTAGATTGAAACGAGAAAGTTCAATCAATTATTGGGCTTCAACGCACCACCTCCAACCAATTTTCGACCGGTAACGGTTCACAAAACGGTTCCTTGACCAGCAGAAGACTAGCGAAACATCAACCAAAAAACCAACGCACCGGCCAGGTAACCAGAGATTGCTAAAAGGCTGATTTTCTTGAGGTACCAGACGAAATCGATGCGTTCAAGGCCCATCACCGCAACACCTGCAGCGGAGCCGATGATGAGGGCACTTCCTCCCGTACCCGCGCAGTAGGCCAAGAATTGCCAAAAGATGCCGTTCTGCACAAAGTACCCTTCCCATTCGGAGGCCGCAGCACCCACAGCAGTCACATCGTACATTCCCATCGAAGCCGCGACGAGTGGAACATTGTCTACAATGGCAGACAAAAACCCAATGGTCACATTGATGGCGTAAACATTGCCCATCGTGTCTCGCAGCCATGAAGCCGCATTGATGAGGTGACCAATCTCTTGCAGCGAAGCGACAGCCAACAAAATACCCAAGAAAAAAAGGACGGACGCAGCATCGATTTTTCGCAAGACACCGATCACCGAAAGTTGACTGCGTTCCTCATGATTCTTTGAGCGGTGGATGATTTCCGTGACTACCCACATCACGCCCAAGGAAAGCATCATCCCCATAAAAGGGGGCAAATGCGTCACTGTTTTGAATATGGGAACAAATAACAAGCCCGCGACCCCCATGAAGAAAACAAGGTTGCGCTCCCCTGCAGTGGTCGGATCAACTTGATGCAAAGAGGTTTCTGGTCGATTGATCTCTCCTTTCATGGTAAAAGACAAGATCCCAAGAGGCACAAGCAAACAAGCAATGGAAGGAACAATTAAATTGGTCACAATCACGTCAGCCGTGAGTTGATTGCCAATCCATAGCATGGTGGTCGTGATATCACCGATAGGAGACCAGGCCCCACCTGCATTGGCCGCAATCACCACAACACCGGCAAACATCCACCGGGTCTCTTTGTCATCAATCAGCTTTCGAAGCAGGGAAACCATAACAATCGAGGTTGTCAGGTTGTCCAAAACAGCTGAAAAGAAGAAGGTTAAAATGGCGATGATCCAGAGCAGACGCACCTTATTTAAGGTCTTGATGCGGTCGGTTATCACAGCAAATCCTTCGTGCGCATCCACCAATTCTACGATCGTCATGGCGCCCAAAAGAAAAAACAAAATCGAGCTGATGTCCTCCATGTGGTGCAACAGCCGATGCTCGAAGAAAGTGTGCAAGGCCAAGGCGGAATCACCGGAGAAGTGGGCTTTGAAAGAAGCAAAATCTTCGGCCAAATGACTGGGCACATCGTGGACTCCAATGACAAACAAGCCCCAACACAGTGTACCGGTGAGCAATGCACTAGCTGCTTTATCCACATGAAAGATGTGCTCGAGCGCAATGAACAAATAGCCAATAACGAAAATAGCCAGTACGATAAACTCCATTTTTATCTGTTTTCGGTTGTGAAAAATACAACATCAGCCCGTCCGAGCGATTTGCAAGGATGAAAATACCGTGAATTATTCGAGGCGTTTTTCCAATGCAATTCGGAAAGCGGTAGCGGCCAACAACGTTTGTTCAGATCGTTCAGCATGGGTTGCCTCTAGCGCTTGACAAATGGTAGAGGATGTGTCGCGAAAAATGCCTTGATCGGACATGTCAACATTGGCATCGCTCATGAGGTACGCAAAGACCCTCGCCATTCCACAATTGGCGATAAAGTCCGGAATCACTGCGATCTGCTTGTCTGCGGCTTCGGCTATCGGTCCGTAAAAAATTTCTCGATCTGCAAAAGGCACATTCGCGCCGCTCGAAATGACCTCTACACCCGATGCTACCATGCGGTCGAGTTGGTCTCGGGTCACAAGTCGGGAAGCGGCACAAGGCAGGAAAACCTCTGCATCTACGTCCCAAATTTGATCATTGACCTGCTCAAAAGAGAGCAAGTTGTCCGCATGCAAACTATTGCCTTTTTTCGTTTGAAAAAGCTCGGTAATCTCCTGCAGCGGTATCCCCTCTGGCCGAATAATACCTCCAGCGCGATCGATGATTCCCACGATGAGGGCACCTTCCCGCGCCAAGTAGAAAGCGGCGGCTGCACCTACATTGCCCCATCCCTGCACCAGCACCCGTTTGCCCTTAATAGCGCCTCCATACGTCTTGTAATAATGCCGAACGGACTCGGAGACCCCATAACCTGTGATCAGATCAGCAACTCGGTATTTCGATGCCCCTGAATTTTTCGGAATGAACTCCAAATCCTCGACCACTTGCGAAACCCCTTGCCGCAGGTGTCCAATCCGCTTCACCTTTTCCGTGGTTTTGGCCTTGAAATGGCCGTTGAACACCCCTTCTTGCGGGTGCCAAATTCCGCAGTCTTCTGTGATGGGAATCACTTCATGGATCTCATCCACATTCATATCGCCACCGGTGCCGTAATAAGTCTTCAACAAAGGAGTGACAGCGGCATACCAACGGCGCAAAACATCTTCCTTACGCGGGTCATTGGGATCAAATGCGATGCCGGATTTGGCTCCTCCGATCTGTGGGCCGCTCACGGTAAACTTAATCTCCATGGTCTTGGCGAGGCTGACAACTTCGTCCTTGTCCAAGCGGGGATGCATGCGTGTTCCTCCGCCAGCAGCTCCGCCGCGCAGGGAATTGATCACGACCCAACCGCGGGCATCAGTCTCTGCATCGTTCCATTCGAAAACAATTTCTGGGCTGCGCTTTTCGTAAGCCTGGAGCATCTCTTTCATGTTCATTGCATTGCTTTTGGCGAGTGCGAATATACTTCCTTCAGGCCCCACGATGGCCAAAATATCCCCACATGGCACCACCCAGGTGATCCGTAGAAGAACCGGTGGCGGAATTCCACACATTATCTACGCCCAATGCGCGCAGCAATCCCAAAAAGCCAAAGGCATGCGCCTCTTTGCCATCGATGAGATCCTTTTCGGGAAGAACCACCTGCAGTGCATCGGCTCTAACAAATTCCGAAGCAGCTTCTTGTAGTCTATTCACCAGCGTCGTATTGTGCCCTCCTCCTCCTGTCACCAAGGTCGACTTACCACCTGAAGAGGCCCGAATCGTTGAAGCAATATAGGCCGTCGCTGTAGCCAGCAAATCAGTGGTATGGACGGCATGATTCATTTCCCAACCATTCAAAATGGGCCAAAAGACAGACTCAAGCCATTCCGTTCCAAGGCTCTTCGGTGCCGGTTCGTGATGATATGAGATGGCCATCCATTGATTCCACAACTCTGACTGAACCACGCCCTGAGCAGCCCATTGGCCATCTTCATCAAAAGGCCGACCCTCTCGCATTGCAAGGTGATTCAGCACCAAGTTACAGGGCCCGATGTCCCAAGCCATTCTTTGTCTATCCCCCTGCCCCGCATGGCTCACATTGGCAAAGCCTCCAAGGTTGAGGCAGGCATCGTAGGATGGGAAAAGTAACGCATCCGCAACGGGAACCAGCGGTGCGCCTTGCCCTCCCAATGCCACATCGAGACTCCTCAAGTCACAAACCACCGGAACTCGGCAGTCAAGCCCTGCGTACAAAGCAGCGCCATTTCCCAATTGCCCGGTCCAACCCAATTGGGGTCGATGAAAAACCGTTTGGCCGGAGAAAACGACCAAATCCAAGGATTCAATATCAACCGCACCCTGCACACATTCGCTGCACCAAGCGGACCAATCCAAACCCGCTTGTTGCCATTCCACTGCAGAGCGCGAGGGAAGCATTCTAATCTTGTTTTGCCATGATGCAGGTATCGGAACAGAACAGTACGATTGAAGCACGCCATCCCAGCTTCCCAAGGCCTCATCCTGTGTGAATTTGGATACGGACAAGTCCAATCCATCGAGCGAAGTACCTGACATCATGCCCAAAACCACAAACTCCCTTGCCATTGTGTTATCTGCCATTTTACTGAATTTCAACTCCTTACCTCACCATCCAGAACGCCCTATCTTTGGTTTCGGAAAGATGGAGCAATTTCTCCAAAAACAATGACGAATCCGAAAGCAGCTAGGAAATGAACCTCGAACTCACGGAAGAACAAATAGCAGTTCGCGATGCCGCTCGCGATTTTGCCCAACAAACGTTGAAACCCACCATCATTGAGCGGGACAATGCGCAGCGCTTTGCCACGGAAGAAATCCGCGAACTTGGAGCGCTTGGCTTCATGGGAATGATGGTGGATGAGCAATATGGCGGCAGTGGAATGGATACGGTGAGTTATGTGCTCGCCATGGAAGAGTTGAGTAAAATTGACGCTTCAGTGAGTGTCTGCGTAAGTGTCAACAATTCACTCGTTTGCTATGGATTGCAGGAATATGGCACGGAAGAGCAAAAACAAAAATTCCTTCGCCCTCTGGCAATGGGACAGAAAATCGGGGCTTTTTGCTTGAGCGAACCCGAAGCCGGATCAGATGCAACCTCACAGGCAACGACGGCGGTTGATTGCGGCGATCACTATCTACTAAATGGTACCAAAAACTGGATTACCAACGGAAACTCTGCGAGCACCTATCTGGTGATTGCCCAGACGGATGTGGACAAAGGACACCGGGGAATCAACGCGTTGATTGTGGAACGCGATATGCCTGGATTCATCCTTGGAGCCAAAGAAGACAAGATGGGAATTCGCGGGTCTGACACGCACACATTGATGTTCCAAGACGTGAAAGTTCCCAAGGAGAACCGAATAGGCGCGGATGGGTTTGGATTCAAATTTGCCATGAAGACACTTGCTGGTGGGCGAATCGGAATCGCTGCTCAGGCGCTCGGAATAGCCTCTGGCGCATTGGAGTTGGCTTTGGCATATTCCAAAGAACGCGAAGCGTTTGGAAAGCCCATCCATAAACACCAGGCCATCGCCTTCAAATTGGCTGACATGGCCACGCAAATTGAAGCTGCTCGCATGCTCGTCTGGAAGGCGGCCGCCTTGAAAGATGCTGGCGAAGATTATGATTTGGCATCAAGCATGGCAAAACTCTATGCTTCTGAGGTGGCCATGAAGCAAACGGTAGAAGCTGTTCAAGTCCACGGTGGTTATGGATTCGTAAAAGAATACCACGTGGAGCGGTTGATGCGCGACGCGAAAATCACCCAGATTTACGAAGGAACGAGCGAAGTGCAAAAAATTGTCATCAGCCGTTCGATATTGGCTGATTGAGTGATTTAGTCCACGTCTATTCGCCGATTTCGAGCGTCCCATATTTCTTCACCACCCTCGATCCGTACGACCACTTCTGGTATTCCATCCCCTGTTCTGTCCTCGAGCGATACAGACTGTCCCCTTGTCAGTCCATTCATCCCAGTCGGCTCGTTTTCACCAATCGTTCGTTCCTGCAGCAATCCCGTTGAATCCAAAAACAATACGGTAGAAGACGCGAGGGACGCTCCCAAACGAAAAACAACAGGCTTGCCCGAAGGGAATTGAAGGGGAGAGTCAAATCGGTCTTCTCCAGAGCGCTTCAAAAAACGCACGGATTGATCGTCCTGGCCCGCAAATATGTAGTCCTTGTTCGCCACACGAATGTGCGCAAGAGAAGTAATATACCGCCCAGGACGAGCCGTGAAATTCCAACCTGGGGTTCGCTCTCCTTCGCGCCGAAAGTTGAACAACTCACCGTTGGGTGCCGCCATCAAAAACCGGTACTGCCGATTCCGGTCGTAATCAAATACCGCCACCGCTGAAAACCCCCGTGACCAGCGCTTGGGAAACCCTTTCACCGCTCGACCCAGCACATCAACGAGATGTACCTTTTGTCCGGTGGCAACCACGGCCTGGTACTTGCGATTCCGGAACAAATCAACTTCCCAAATCGTTGGCGCCTCCATCGCATCCACCTCCAAACTCCAGACGGCAGAACCATCGCTTGCCCGAGCCACCACCACAGGCGGTTCCCACATCACATTCATCTCTTGGTCCGTTCGGTGGTTTCTAACCGTTCCCAATCGACCGGCATTCTGCTCCCTGGAACGGGGGCCAGTCACTGCCATGATTCGCGCATCCGCGGTGGGAGTCGAAGCCGTGGAATTGGCATCACTGCGCCAAACAATTCGATCGCCTTCTGCGTGGATTCCCCATTGTTTTCGCCCTTGTTCCCACCGGCCAAAATCAGCATCGACCTCTATTTTGCTCCGCTCTTGAACCTGGCCATTTGGAAAACCGATGTCCTCCCAATCCAGTGAGTCACCTGCAGAAGAAAAAAGTTGAACGCCATCGCGCCACTGGGCATTCGCTCCGACCGAACGCGCAGAATCGGCCATTTCAATTCCCACCATCCAGCTTCCATTCGCTCCCTCAGCCATGATCCAACTTCCATCGGTCCGTTGCACCAGGGAATCATACCCCATCCGCGAGGCTACTGCGGGCGCCGCCCCCACCCTTGCTTGTTGCCAGGTGCCTTTGGAATTGTCCGCAATGTTTGCAAACCACTGGGTCCAAAAAGGGGAAAGCGGTGCGAGCGGCGTGACCTGAGAAGCAACCCAGGAAGTGCTCATTCTTCCCTTATCCTCATTCGGCATCCAATGCCTTGATTTGAGTTCACCATTGGGCAAACGCTTCATCGTATTTATTCCCGGTGAACGAGGCGCCCAATGCGCCGCCATTTCGCCAGGATTCTCCTCCCATTGGGCCAAATCTTCACCAATCAACCAGCCTCCTCCCCAACGCTGCTCAGTATACCGTGGAGACACAGAAACCGGCTCTGACGAAACGAACCAAATGAACGAGGCGGAATCCATTCCCGAAGCAAAAAGAAAGGCAGGAAGCGAATCACCCGCTTTCACAGCCATTCCCAATGGTAGCCTTGCAGGATACTCCCAATGCGTGAAACGATCCGATGCCAGCGCCGCCGGGTTTAGCAGTTGCCTTTGTTCAACCTTGCGATCCATGACCCACCACGCGCTCAAACCACTCGCTGCAACAACCATGAAGGTGGACCAAATTCTTCGATGAGCCATGCCGTGAAGTTCAGGAGATTCTACTCCAGTTTGTCCGGCCCTCGCGCGCACGTATCAACGCTGCTTTGAGGATAGCGTGTTCCGGCTTAACCAGATCACTGTCCTCCTCCAAAATACGATTGCCGATGTACCGCGCCGTGGTGAGTATTTCTCTGTCGCGCATTAAGTCTGCCATTTTCAAATCGGGAATGCCCGATTGCTGGGTTCCCATCAAATCACCTGGTCCTCGCAACTCCATGTCCACCTCTGCAAGTTCAAATCCGTCATTCGTTCTGCACATGGTTTCCAAT
>JADHRK010000054.1 GCA_016777435.1 Flavobacteriales bacterium | reverse complement strand
CTGTGCCACCGGCTGAGTCACCCTCCACCAAGAATAATTCGCAAAGCGCTGGATCTTTTTCAGCACAATCGGCCAGTTTTCCGGGCAAACCAGAACCGCTCATTACCGTCTTGCGTTGGACCATTTCACGCGCTTTACGCGCCGCATGCCTCGCCTGAGCGGCCAAAATCACCTTATTAACGATGGTCTTGGCTTCGCCCGGGTGCTCCTCCAAGTAATTTTCGAGCATGTCGGAGACCGCTTGGCTTACAGGAGCGCTGACCTCGGCGTTTCCAAGTTTTGTTTTGGTTTGGCCTTGGAACTGAGGCTCTGCCACCTTGACGCTGACAACGGCGGTTAGTCCTTCTCGGAAGTCATCCGCCGAAATGTCAAATTTGAGTTTATCGAGCATTCCGCTTGATTCCGCGTACTTTTTCAATGTAAGCGTTAACCCGCGTCTGAATCCAGTCAAGTGGGTTCCTCCTTCATACGTGTTGATGTTGTTCACGTATGAGAATAGATTTTCTGCAAACGACGTGTTGTACGTCATGGCAACTTCCACGGGAACGCCATTTCTTTCACCGCTTACGTGGATGACCTCTGAGATCAGCGATTCTCGGTTCGAATCCAAATAGGTAACGAAGTCCTTGAGGCCTTCCTCTGAGTGGAACGTTTCAATCAGGAACCCTTCCTCTTTGCCTTCTTCGTCGTAAACCACTTCACGCTCATCGACCAATGTAATCGTCAAGCCATTGTTCAAGAACGCAAGTTCGCGCATGCGGTTGGCTAAGGTCTCATACGTGTAGATGAGGGTTTCGAAAATTTGCTCATCGGGCTGAAAAGTGACTACGGTTCCATTTCGATCGGATGTTCCTGTTTCTCGCACGGGGTAGGATTCCTTTCCCCGGCTGTATTCCTGCTCGTATGATTTGCCATTTCGATGCACTTCAGCCTTCAAGTGGCTGGACAAAGCGTTGACGCATGACACCCCTACACCGTGCAGGCCGCCGGAAACTTTGTAGCTGTCTTTGTCGAATTTACCTCCGGCACCAATTTTGGTCATGACCACTTGGAGTGCCGAAACACCTTCTTTTTCGTGGATGTCCACCGGAATCCCTCGTCCGTTGTCCTCAACGCGAATGCCATTTTCGGGCGTAATCGTCACATGTATGGTGTCACAGTGCCCCGCTAGTGCCTCATCAATGGAATTGTCGACTACCTCATACACCAAGTGATGCAATCCACGTACGCCGACATCACCGATGTACATAGATGGACGCATCCGAACGTGCTCCATTCCTTCGAGCGCTTGGATATTGCTCGCATCGTAGTTGCCGCTGTTTTTGTTCGCATCTGCTTTATTTCCTTCTGCCTCGTTCAGGTTTTCTTCCGCCATGGTTTCCGTCGTTAAAATTTGGTTCGAATGCAACACTCGAATTAGATTTTAAAAATAGCATGAAACGCCTGTAATCACTTGTTTTAGCCGGATTTTTTGCCCCTCAGTTTTCCACAAAAAACGAGGGTTTGCTCACAACTTCGAAACGCCTTAAAATGCGATGCTTGCACCCAATTGGAATCGAATGTTTTGGCTGGCGTATCCTGAGAAATATGGATTGGCCTGATTCAGCAGATTATTTACGTGCAACCAGCCACTCAACCGAGCATTGTAGAGGTATTCTGCTTGGAAATTGATCAGGGTTATGTTGCTGAGGTCTTGGTCAAATCCAATCAGTTCGTTGTTGGATTGCAAGGCGACGGGCGCGCTGGGACCGTTATCAGGCCCAGCATTCGTTAACCCTTTCCGTCCTGCCAGCATAGAGAGGTTGGCCTGCAGCCTCAGTTTGTCTTTGATGGTATGGGATGCAGTAGCTGCTAGTTCGAGTTGCGGAAGAAACCAAGCTTGACTGTTATTGGTCAGGCTATCGCGCATGCGATAGGTGTGTTGATTCATCTCGGCTTGCAATTCGGTTGCCTCTCCCAACTTCCACGTGACATCGCCGTGCAGGGTGGTGATGGAAAGGTCTTGGTAAAATGGGGTGAACGAGCGTCCATCACTGAAAGCATTCTCCTGAACCCAGAAAAGATGCTGATTGTTTCGCTTGAATGCTGCGTTGATGTTGAAAGAGAAACTGCGGGTAATGGAGCCTCTCATGCCTGCAACGGCGTGGATGGTTTCGTAGGTGTTGTGCCAGACTTTGCTGCTGTCCAAGAGGCCCGTGGTAGGCATGGATACAAACGGATTGGCTTTCAATGCAGTTTGGTAGCGGTTTTGGCGAACGCCACCATCAATGCGGATATACGGAATGAATAAGTCTCGTAAAAGACTCACAGAGGCGTCTAATTCGGGAGCGAAGAGAAACGGTTGGTTGCCTTGTGCATCGATCCACAGGCCCAAGCCAAAGGATGTTTTGATGGGACCAAACGTTTTTCGAATGGACGGGTGTATATCGAAGATTGCTTGGCGCTCGTTGATGGCTGATAAGCCTTCTTCCAGCCGATTGAGCCGATCGATGTTCATGTGCACATCGAAATGAATTGGGATGGTGTCTACGAATCCGGATAGGCCGATGCTGAGATCGAAGTTGTGCTCTTGAGCAAGGTTGCTTGCCCAGAGGAATGAGTGGTTTAACCTAATTTCATGCTGCCATGAGGCCGATTTTGCATGCCGGTTTGCAAGGTGGAGTGAGTTGGAGAATACTTGATAATGGTAATCATCACCTGCAATCACCAATGCGCTATCTTGATTGGTGGAGCGCAATCCTCCATATAGGCTGATGTTTTCGCGTTGGTACGAAGAGCCAAAGGTCAGGGCTTCGTCATTCCAGAATTTCCGGTAGAAGCCACCCAAGTGGTTGGAGCTGAAGCCTTGTTCAATGGAATCGTTGTCCGCGAAGCCGCCATCGGTTGATTCGTGTTTGAATTGAACTCCCCATGACTTTGATCGTGAGCGCACATCCGAGTAACTTACGTGAAGCAGTGGGCTGAGATAGTTGCCCATGCCTGCATTGACATACCCTTTGTAAAGCCGGGGCAGGGGATCATTGATTTTCAAACGAACGGGTCCGTTGCGCGTCCAAACGGGCTCAACATTGAGCATTTTGGGAATGACCGGGTAGGCAAAACTGGGTTTCTCATTGCCCATATTCGCCGCCTCTGGCCAATGAAGTTGCTTGTGCGCGTCTTGCAGAAAAACTTCCCGATCGCCAATGAATGTGACATCCAAATCCAAGGTGTCAGCTCCAAGTGCAGATTCGGCAGTATGGGCTTGGCCAATAACCGCGAAACCAATCGCAGCAATAGCCAAGAAGTAGGAATGGTAGGTAATCGTCATAGGATCAAGGGGCTTCAGGCGTGATTTCTTCTGTGGAGGTGCTGTCAGCGCTGACGTTGATCATCATCGCTGCGTCTTCCAAACGTTTGATTTCAATCAGTCTTTTTTCCGCTTCAGCGCGTGTAACGGGGTCCTGCACAAACTCAAGGATGCTTTCGCCGGTGGTTTTCGCTTGGAACCAATCTTCCATGCCGATGTAGGCATCGATGAGCAGCAAAAAGGCTTTGTGTTTCCAAGTGTCGAAGGCAGCGAACTGATCAATCAGCTGAAAGATTTGCGATTCGGTCTCCTTGTATGATTGATCTCGGTAGGGGTAAGTGCAGAGCAAGTAAGCACACTCTGCTCCACGCTCACCGCCGAAGGAAGCGATGTGCATCAGGTCGGCTTTTGCGGCATCAAACTGTGCATTGGCAAAGTTGATTTTACCTTTCCAGTACCGCGCTGTTCGCCGAATGTCTTCTGGCGTTTGATTGTCTGAAATAACTTGATCGGCGTAAGCTTTTGCTTGATCAAACGATTCCAAGCTAAAATAGCATCGCATCAGTCCGATGCGTGCCTCAAGTTTGTTTTCCTTGAGAACACTGACGGCCTCTAACGCCTGATAATGAGCCAATGCTGACGATACATCTTGTGCGTTCCACGCAATGGTGGCGGCTCCCAATGCTGCGGGTTCGGTAAAGTCACTGACGGGCTGCTGCAAAACATATTCAAAGGCGCGGCGCGCTTCTTCGACCTCCTTCAGATCATATGCGCAATTGCCCAAGAAGAAGTGGGCCTCAGCTAAGAATCTGCCTTGGTCGTAATTTCGGATGTACTCGCTCAATCGGAGCATGGCTTTTTCGCAGTTTCGCTCCAAGGCGAAATTTCGTGCGGCGTTGAAAAAGCGTTCTTCAATTTGATCTCCGTCCAAGCCAACGCCTGGAGGCAAGTTGTCGAGAAGGCCGCGGTCAATCAAGATGGGCTCAACGACATTGAAAGCATCACCTGCAATGGGGTCTTGACCGTATTCGCTTCGGACGATATCCCACAATTGAAGTACATCTTCTGCTCGGTCTTGCTTGACACCGATCAAGCACAGATCGACCAGCGCATATTTCGTTCTGGGCGAGTTGGGAAAGTCGCTCCGCAATTGCTCGAGCACGGTTTTGGATAAATCCAGTTGATTCGTTTCAATGCAGGCCCTTCCCAAGGCATATAACGCTTCAGGCACATAACTTGACGCGGGGGCCAATGCGATCAATTCTTGCAAGGCAGCAATTTCGTCGGCCTTGCGGTTGAGGGAACCGAAGCAGTCCGCGCGTTGGAAACGAGCATAGTCTTCGTGGTTTTCACTTGCGTCGATCACTTCGCTGTAAAAGCGAGCGGCGGATTCAAAATCTTTGCTTGCATAATAGCAATCTCCAACACGCAGCTTCGCGTCTCGGGTTTTTTCCGTGCTCATTTCGCCCACCTGCTTCAAGTACGACCGAAATGCACTCAATGCATCCACGTATTTTTTGCGCTTGAAAAGCGCGTACCCCCTCGCGTAGATTCCATCGTTGTAATGCGCACTTTGATAAGCCCCAGGTGAAGACTCAAATTTCGCGTAATAGGCGGTTGCTCGCGTGTACTTGCGCAACAAATAGCTCAATTCTCCTTGCCAGAAGTACGATTCTGCGGTCATCAGTCGATCCACAGGGTATTCGCGGACCCGTTCAAAATATGCGTGGGCATCCGCATAAGAACCGCTGCGAAACAACTCAACCCCGCGGTTATAAGATACGAGTTGGTAGGCGGATTGAACTTTGGGCGACTTGTCCTCGATCAGTGAAAGCGCGTCCAATGCCCGGTCGTAATCTTTGGAAGACATGTACACTTCCAAAAGAAAACCATAGGCTTCGTCGCGTCTTTTCGACTCTGGGTATTCTCGGAGATAGCGCTCTATGGCCGTAATGGCATCGTCGAAGGGATTGTAGGTGAGTTCGTAGGCAAGCTTGGCATAGCTGAACAAGGCATCTTCACTGACCTCCGCATCATAATTCAGTTCGGATGTTTTCTTGAATGTGGTCCGTGCTTTGTCACGTTCACCCAATCCCAAATAACAATCGGCCATATGGTAGAGGGCTAATTGTCCCATTTCATCCTGCTCGCGGACCACGATAGAGAAACAGTTCAGTGCTTTTCGATACGCAGCGGCCCGATAATAAGTGAAGCCCATTTGGTAAGAAAACGCCCTTGTCCGATCCCGCCCACGGCTGTAATGATAAGCTTCTTCGAGGTAAGGCAGCGCCTCTTCAAATTGCCGCAAGCGATAGAGCGCATCACCCACGAGACGTGCGACATCGGCGCGCTGTGCTTCCCGAATTTCAAAGTCGGGATTAATGACTTTGGGAGCGTACTCGATGAGTGCCTGGTACTGCTCGGTTTCATGCAGGAGTTGAGCAATGTAGATGGGAACCAGATGTTGAAAACGCGGTTCGCTTTCCAAAGATTGAAATCCCTCTAACGCCACTTGGGGCTGCCCTTTGAGGTAGGAAATATGGCTGAAATAATATTTTGCAGGCATTTGGTATTGGCCGGCATCCTCTCCACCTTCCATCACCGTGAATAAATCGAGCCGTGCTTCTTCGAATTGTTCCAATTCAAAATGGGAATGGCCTCGCTTGAATTTCTTTTCTAGTTTTTCAGCCGGTTTCATCCGAAGCGGATTCAGTCCGTTGAAGGCATCGATGGCGTCGTTCCAATCCCGTTTTCGGTAAAAATAATTGGCCAGTTCCCACTGGATTTTTTGCCCCAATGGATTCTCCGGATAGTCGGTAAGGAAATCTTCCACCCGATTGGCAGCGTCCGCCTGTTGGAGTTGAATCGAGCAAAAAGCCACACGATAAAAAGCAAGCGCGCAGTGCGTGGATGCGAGATCTGTTTGTTCAGCAATCCATTCCTCATAACTGAAAAGTGCATTGCTGTACTTCTCGTGTTGCCACAATTCGGTGGCGTTTTCCCAATGTTCATTCGCTTCATTCCAAGGAGTTGGTGTTGCGTCTTGAGCGAAACTCTGTCCGCAAATTGCGATGAGCAGTGCTCCAAAGAGAAGCAGTTGGTTGTGGATGTGGTACATAAGCGGCTTCAGATATGTCCCACCGAAGGTCGTTTTTTTAGTCGCTTTGGCAGGAGAGCGTTTCCGAAGTTCTCAACGCAGACCTGTGCCTTTTTCTTCCTTTTGATTTCACAAAAAAAGCACATGCAGAAGCATGTGCTTTTTCAAATGAAAAAGGAGAAGAGGATCATTCATCTCCAGCCATTGGAGCCCCTGCGGGCACATCAGCGATCATGACGCCAGCCGCCTCAAACGCGAGTTCGTAGACGGGCTCGGTTACTGCTTCGATTTCTGCTGCGGTGGCTCCAGCGTCCTCCAAAAGGTGCTTTTGAAGGTCCACGGAGATGGTGTCGTAAAACGCTTCGCCGTAGAAGTACGATTTTTTGCCTTGAACGCTGTCTTTGGGGACAAAGAAGGCATGGTTTTTCATGAAAACGCGAACGGCCTCGTCTTCGGTGCCTTTCACAGTCATCCAGCATCCCATTGTCTGGCAGCTCTGTACGATTTCTGCTTCAAAAATTCCGGCTGCACTGCCTGATTCTGCAATCATCGCTGCTGCATCTTTGACCGCGAATGTTGCTGCATCTTCGGGAATATCTTCCCCATAGGAAGACCAATCAGGGGCCGGTTGTCCGGCATCATTGGGAGATTTGGTTGCATCGCAACCCACAAAGAAAAGAGGCACGCTGAGGAGAAGGAAGTGAACTTTCATGCTGTGAATTTCGGAGATAAGGTGCAAACTTCGGTCACTATTTGAGCCGAATTTCAAACTCGGTTCGACGGTTGCGAGAGCGTCCTTCATCTGAGTCGTTGTTCATGATGGGAGCGGTTTCGCCTTTTCCTTCGTAGCTGATGCGCTGGCGTTCGACACCATTGCTGTGAAGCGCTTCAGCTACAGCTTTGGCTCGCTGTTCAGAAAGCAGCTGGTTGGCTTCCCGTTCGCCGCGGTTATCGGTGTGGCCAATGACGTGAACGCCGATCGCTTCGTTCCGGAGAAGGTAGGCCGAAAACAGTTCGAGCATGAGCAGGCTGGTCCGATTGATGGAAGAAGAGTTGGTCTGGAATTGGATCTCCCCAATCTCGAATGCTTCGCCATCTTCAGCCGGCTCCAGATCAATCATGGCCACCGTATTATTGGCCGGTGCATCGCTCTTTTCGTGATCGTACAGTACCTGCGCTTCAAAAGCAATGCCATCGGCCTCGGCAATGAGCAAAACATCTTCTTGATCGCTCATTTGCACAACCGAAGCAAATCGTCCGTCTTCTGCATTGATTTTTACTTCTTCAATCCGCCGCGACTGCGCGTATTGCAGATAAAGTTTGGTGCCATCTGGAATAATGCCATTGGCGTCGTTGATGGTGCCTTTGACCACAAATACCGGGTCGGGTTGATAGCCTCTAGGCAATGGGAATTGCAGGATGTCAAGCCCTTTGGTACCTGATCTTCGGCTCGAAAACATGGCTTCCCTTCCATCGGCGCTGACCACCAGTCCATGTTCATCACCCGTGGTATTGACGGGTGCCCCAAGGTTTTTAGCGTCTCCCCATGTCCCCGTGGAATCGCGTTGACACATCCAGATATCATAGCCTCCGCCTCCGGGGCTCCTGTCACTCGCGAAGTAAAGCGTGCGACCATCCGGATGCAGAAATGGTGCTTTGTCATTGGTTGAGGAGTTGATGGGAGCCGGAAGCAATTGAGCCTCCTGCCATGTCCCATTCGAATCCAGAGAAGTTTTCCAAATGTCCATGGTTGCATTGCCCGAGGCATCTGTGATGGAACGTGCGTTGACTGAGCTGAAAAACAATTCCATGCCATCGGGGCTCAAGGCAGGCTGCGCTTCCCAGCCATCCGGAGAATTGAGCGCAGCAATCGGCATCAAATCACCCCAGAAATAGGTTCTTGTACCGTCATCGTTGCGATCGAGCAGTTGGTATTTGGCACGAAACAAGTCAATATTGTTGGGAAAGCCAGCCACGGGATTCTGAGCGGCGATAAAAAGCTCCATGTTGTCAACAGATATACTCACCCCTCCGTAATTCAATCCGTCTCGAAACGGGTGGTCCAATGCTTGGCCGGTTCCAAATGGGCTGTCATTGATGCGTTCACTGAGCATGAACGTCTCGATTTCTTTCGACACGACATCCCCTTTTGCCTTGAACAAACCTTTACGGGTAAAGAATAGCATGGATCCATCAGGGGAAAGTCCAGGCAAATACTCATCGGATGGTTCGCTGATGGGGACGATTGACGCAGGGGTATAGGTGTCTTTGTTTTTCCAGAAATCAAGCAGGAAATCGATGTTGGGAAGAACACCTCTGACCTCTTCCGCATGTTTCTCATAGCGCTTTCCGAGTGGTTCCTCTGGTTCCTTTGGAAAGCCTAGAAAAGTATCAAACCAATCTTTGGCTTCTTGGTATCTCCCGTCGCCATAAGCCATCGCCCCTAACATGTAGTTCACATCAGCATTGAAGAAAGGGCAGAGGTCATGGAGCTGGGTCAAAGGTTCCTCTGCAGCCCTGAAGCTGCCGCGCGAACGTTTTATTTCATTGAATTCAAGCCGACCCCATTCATAGAGGCATTCCATGCAGTCTTCTTCGCGATCGTACGCGGCTTGAAGGAATCCAATCCGCTCAGCGCGATCATATTTGGAGCCATTCATTCCCTTTTCGAGCAGTTTTGCTGTCTTCGTGTTCAATGTTGCTTGGCAGGGATCATTCTCAGCGGGATCATCCTGCGCCAAAAGGACAACCGAATGAAAGGCAAGCATGCACAGGGTCAAAAGAATTTGTATGCCGCGGATGCTTATCGAATGGTGTGCGGGACAATGCACCCATTCGTCGGTTGAGTTAGCCGATTGCGAGGAGGCGCTCATGATGCTATTGGGCGGCAGGAGTTTCCGGGTGAAGCTCATTTTCAGATGCGGCAATCATGGATGATACGGCGCCATCACCGGTCACATTAACCACCGTTCGGCACATGTCCAATATGCGGTCAACAGGAAAAATCAACGCAATCCAAGCGGGGTTGAGGCCCACGCTTTCCAGCACGATAATCATGAGCACCAATCCCGCAGATGGAACCGCAGCGGCTCCGATGGATGCCAAAGTGGCGGTGAGCACAATCACAGCTTGTTGTGACCAAGCGAGATCTACCATGTGAAATTGTGCCAGTGCTACGACTGCGATGGCCTGGTACATGCTTGTGCCGTCCATGTTGACGGTTGCGCCGATGGGCAGCACAAATGAGGATGTCCGCGAACTGACCCCTAGTTTTTCGTGAACCGATTGCATCGTTACCGGCAAGGTTGCCACAGAGCTCGAAGTCGAAAAGGCGGTTAATTGGGCATCGCGCATTCCGGATGAAAAGCGCTTCCAACTCAGTTTTTTTACGGTCAAGCTCACCAGCATCGGATAAAACACAAACACCATGATGGCCAAACCAAGAACGACCACGAGGCTATAGCGCAGCAGAAAGCTCAGCAGTTGCTGCAGCATTTCGGGTTCAGTACCAGCGGCTTTGACCACCTGGCCAGCCATCAAGGCAAAGACGAAAAATGGCATGGCCCGCATCACGACCCAGACCATTTGAATGAAAACTTCATTCAACGAATCGATGGCACGAACGAGCGGCGATTTCTTTTCTTCCGGCAGGCCAACGATCACGACTCCGAAAAAGATGGCGAAGAAAATGATTTGCAGCATTTTCATGTCCACCAGCGATCCAAAAATATTTTTGGGCACTACATCCACGAGGGGTTGCAATGGGCCACTGTTTTTGGTTGTGGTCGCTTTGTTCAATTTGTCCGATACCCAATCATTGTTTTTCGCTTCTTCCGCTGCAATTGCTTGAACCAGCT
>JADHRK010000053.1 GCA_016777435.1 Flavobacteriales bacterium | reverse complement strand
GAGGTGCGGTATGGCAAAACCAAAGGCATAGCCATCACCAAAAACCATCATTCCGAATTGAGCATCAAAGGACAAACTTTGCTCGAGTCCGTATTGCAGTGCGGGATCTTCGACGTCCCAAACATCCAAATCGTTATCAAACGACCACTGGTTTGCCAACAAACTCAGTCCAAAAGAAACCGCATCGTAGTTGTTCAGATCGATGGTGTACGAGCCGGCGAGTTCTACTCCCGTTCGCTTGATCGCTCCGCCAGTGTCATCACTGTATACGATGGCCCCTACCCCAACATTATTCGGCAATGCCGTGTGACCGCTAAGCGTCATCGTCTCTGGGGCGCCGTCAAAACCCGTCCACTGATTTCTGAAGGTCATGGTGATCGGTGTCTCTGGAAGCGTTCCTGCAATCGCCGGATTGCTCAGAAATGAATTCGTCATGAACTGCGACCGCCGAAACAATTGCTGAGCAGTCGCGGTTCCCAATCCCATTCCGATGAATGCGAGGCCCAATACCAAAGTGTGAAAATGTCTGTTCATGGATTCAGTATTTTAACGTTACGGTACCAGTAATGGCATCCTGCGCTTCGGCAAATTCAATGACGTAGTAGTAATCAGCCATTGGCAAAGGAGCGTTGTTATAACGTCCGTCCCAACGGACATCATAACCAATGGAAGAGAATAGCTCTTGGCCCCATCGGTTATATACCTTGACTGTCGCCGTTGGGAAAAATTCCAATCCCCCTACAATCCACTCGTCGTTGTATCCATCGCCATTGGGTGTTATCGCTTCGGCAATAAAGAAGCATCCTATGGTTGGCTCAACCACGACGACGTCCGTCAAGGTGCAGCCCAAACTATCCGTCACCACCACGGAATAAGTGTCTTCAAAAAGCCCAGTGGCTGTCGCTGTTGTCTGAGCCAGTAGATCACTCCACAAGAATTCGACCGGCTGGTAACCGCCAACCAGAGAGGCGGTAGCGGTGCCATCTTGCTCGTTCCAACAGGTAACGGGAGAACTGAGCATATTTAAGATCATATCTGTCACCTCATCAGCAGCAACCACAAACGCTGTGTCTTCCACGCATCCTGTGGAATCGATTGCGGTGACATTGTATACTCCTTCATAGAGGTTGAACAGGTCGATGCCTTCTTGTGCGATTTCCCAAACAATGTCTCCGGTCCCTCCAATTGGGAATACATTCACGGCCCCATCGCTCATTCCTGTGCACGTCACATTGGTGACATCAATCAACACTTCAATGGGATCGGGTTCTAAAATTTCAAATTGTGTAGAATCCTCACACAAATTGCCATCGATTACATTAGCCGTATATGGTCCTGCGCAAAGGGCGTTAAAATCAAAATCATCCGTCCCGTTGAGCGTGAGAATTACAGCACCTGTGCCACCTGAAAAGTCGACTACTGCCGATCCGTCGCAATCCCCGCCACAAATCACTTCTTCCAGCACCAACCATTCTACCATTAACGAATCGGGTTCAATGATTTCAGAATTGCCGACCATTGAACAACCGTTTTCATCCTCTACCATCACTTCGATGGGACCTGGAACAAGGTTTTCGAGGGTATAAGGGAGCAATTCTTCCGCTGGATCAGTAAGGGACAGCGCCCCCGTTCCTCCGATGCCAGAAACAGAAAGCATCCCATCATCAAAGGAGGTACAAGAGACATCAAATGGTTCTAAAATCAATTGGATGGGGTCCGGCTCAATCAGCAGTTGCGGATCAGAACTCACAATACACCCAGCAGCGTCCAAAACACTCAACACAAACGTTCCTGCTCCTACATTGAAACAGGTGTCCTCTACAAAGCCCTCAGCTGGAGGGTCCACTTGAAACAGCAGGGCACCGGTCCCTCCCGAAGCATTTTCGACACAAAGGCTGCCATTCGCCTCACCAAAACAGGTCACATCCAGAATTGAAACATCAAATGAAATCAGCTCCGGCGCATTCACGACAAAGGTGTCTTGCACTACACATCCATTCAAATCGGTAGCATTGGCCAAATAAAGTCCAGCACACAAGGCATCTAGTTCCCATTCCATCCCATCCTCATCCACTACCGAATAATCAAAACCTCCTGTCCCTCCAAAGGCTTCGATGTCTGCAACCCCATCACATTCGTCGGCACAAATCAAATCTGTGACCACCACTTCAACGGTCACGGGGTCGGGCTCAATTAAACTGACTTCAGCCGAAACAGAACACTCATTTTCATCGGTGACCACGAGAAGGTAATCCGCCGGTTCAACGTTGGTCAGTTCGATAGAGACAAAATCCACTCCAGCGATATTTTCATTCAGTGCGGGTGACCCAGTGAGTACCAACTCCCCTGTTCCCCCGGACATGAAGCCGGTGATGGTGCCATCGTTGTAATCGAAACAGGTAATGTCACTGGCGGTCACTTCCAATTCGAGTGGCTCAATGCACGAAACCGTAATGCTCGTATCCACTTGGCAACCATTTTGATCTTCCACCTGAAACTCCCATTCTCCATTGCCATTAACACAGTCCAGTTCCAACCATTGATAATCTCCGTTCGGGGCCAGACCAGAGCCAACATTTTCAGCTGAGAAGGCCACAATGTCAAGAAGTCCAGTCCCGCCTTCAAAGGTCAGTTCGACGGCAGCCGTCAAGGCGTCTGCACAAACATTGTCCTCGAGCAACTCCCAAGATGCGAGCAATTCGAGCGGCTCCGTAAAGCCAAATGTATCTGAAGTATCACGGCAGGTATTGCCGTCGACAATGGCAACGTAATAGTCCCCCTCCTCAATGCCACTAAATGTCACGTTATCCACTTGACTCGCTACCAACGATTGATCGATGGCGTTGTAAAGCTCATAAGTGATTGGTTGAACTCCATTGACAGCCACGTCGACGACCGCCAAATCACCATAGCAATCAATGCCTTGCATCACCTCAATTTGCGCATCAGAGGTCAGGTAGTTTGCGCAAGGGTTAGGAACTTCTAACGGATTTCCTCCCTCCGCATTGGCATCAATGCAGTAATCCTGGATATCATCATTGTCCCCTTCAATGAAGACATTAAAGCAGGCACTTATTGAGAATCCACCGCAGGTAGTCACTTGAGCAATCTTAATCCTCAAATCTTCACCCGCCTCAACTGCGACATCCGGAAGCACAAAAAGGCTACCATCAACAACGGTCTCAGAGCACATTGCTGTCGACGTATAAGCAGGATTTCCAATCAAGCTCTGTTCTGTATCGTTCATCCCAATGGTCCAGTACGAGTCGAACTCAATTTCTGGAAAAGAGGGAAAGAAAGCTGCGTTCTGGGCTCCACCGAGGAGAACGTCACCAAATAAAGGATTGAAACAACCACATGGCGCATTGATGAACATCGGAGCCACATCGAACGCCTCAACGTCCGAATAAATGGCAATCAACTTATCGGTCTCATTCATGAAGTTTGCGTAAACCTCATAGGTGACATAGCCATAGAGATCCTCAAAAAGCAATGTACCAGCGGTCATGGGATGAGGCTCCGTCGCCTCATAAAAGGCGGTATCCACCTCCCATGTGATGTCAATCATTTGCGCATGCAATTGAGCGGGCAGGAGGATCAGTGAGAAAAATCCCAACAAGAGGCAAAATTGCTTCGCGCGGATCTTTGCAGGACTCAATATATCTGTAGCAGGATATGGCATTTTCCAGGGGTTCGGGTGTCAGGGTTAAGACGCATTTCAACTCAGGGACGTTGCACGGCTTTTTCCATTGAGAGCGCAAAATAACAGAAATCCGGCAGAAGTGGGATGGATTTCTCAAGTTGCAACCTGTGGGACCGGATGGACCAACGAATTGTCCGCGGTCTTTCGTGTTCAGGCGCCGCGCAGCTTGCTCACCTCTTTTTCAGTCAACAGGCGCCATTTCCCGGGCGCAGTGTCCAATTCGAGCGACATGACCCGAATACGTTTCAATCGAATCACGCGATGCCCCAGTGCTTCGCACATTCTTCGAATCTGGCGGTTCAACCCCTGAACCAAAATAATTCGGAATTGATTGGAGGACATTCGCGTCACCCTGCACGGCCGAGTAAACGTGTCAAGTATGGAAACCCCCGTGGACATGGTTTGGATAAACTCGTCATCAAATGGGCGATTGAGGGTGACGATGTACTCTTTTTCATGGCCATTTCGTTCGCGCAATATGTGGTTCACAATGTCGCCGTCATCCGTCAACAGGATCAATCCTTCGCTCATTTTGTCCAAGCGTCCCACTGGAAAAATCCGAGTGGGGTATTTGACAAAATCAATGATGTTGTCTTTCTCACGCTTCGTGTCCGTTGTGCAAACGATCCCCACTGGCTTGTTCAGCGCGATGTAAACAGGTGCCGTCTCATCATTTTTTTTGACTTCAATCCCATTTACGGTCACCACATCCCCCGGCATCACCTTGGTTCCTGGCACCGATACCACGCCGTTGATTTTCACAGCGCCCTGTTCGATAAGCTTATCGGCTGCTCTCCTTGAGCAATGGCCCACCTGCGTGAAATATTTGTTGATCCTCGTTCCTTCTGGTGCATCATTCATGGTGCGAAAATAACGCATGCAGGCAACGGAGGCTAAAATCCTACCTTTGCATTACCCTACTGGCTCGCAGATAACCTGCGCCATCAATGATATGGTCTACTGGAATGGAAAAAGACACCGTCTACACCCCTACGAATAAGGTTCGAATTGTAACCGCCGCAAGCCTCTTTGATGGGCACGATGCCGCCATCAACATCATGCGACGAATCATGCAGCGCTCAGGATGCGAAGTGATTCACCTCGGCCATGATCGAAGCGTTGACGAGGTGGTCAATTGCGCCATTCAAGAGGATGCGCAGGCGATTGCCATGACTTCTTACCAAGGCGGACACATGGAGTACTTCAAATACATGAAGGACCTCTTGGATGAACGCAACGCCAGTCATATCAGGATTTTTGGTGGAGGAGGCGGCACCATTTTGCCGGAAGAAATCAAGGAATTGCACGACTATGGCATTGAACGCATCTATCATCCAGACGATGGAAGGTCCATGGGTTTGCAGGGCATGATCAATGATTTGATTGGACGATGTGACTTTCAGACGGTTGAAGGAGCCGTGTCGCTTCAAGAAGAATTCAAGTCCATTGGAAAGCAAGATCATCGTGCCATTGCCCGCTGCATCACAGCGGCTGAGTTGGATCCTTCGGGATTCAGTGCAGCGTTCAGATCGGCACACCCGGATTTGCCGCAGGTACCCGTCTTAGGCATCACAGGGACTGGTGGCGCTGGGAAATCATCCATGGTGGATGAATTGGTGCGGCGGTTTCTCCATGCCTTTCCCGAAAAGTCCATTGGACTCATCAGCGTTGACCCGTCAAAACGGAAGACAGGCGGCGCATTGCTCGGCGACCGCATTCGGATGAATGCCATTCACGATGACCGTGTGTATATGCGGTCACTCGCAACCCGCCAATCCAATCTCGCCTTGTCCAAACACGTTTCGGAGGGATTGGATGTCCTCCGCGCCAGCGGGTTTGACCTCATCGTCCTCGAGACAAGTGGAATCGGCCAAAGCGACACTGAAATCATGGATCACAGTGATGTTTCGTTGTATGTCATGACCCCTGAATTTGGAGCAGCGACGCAGCTGGAGAAAATTGACATGCTCGACTTCGCCGATGTTGTTGCCATCAATAAGTTTGACAAGCGCGGCGCCCTGGATGCGATCCGCGACGTGCGGAAACAATTCAAGCGCAATCACGATCTCTGGGAGGCCAAGGACGATGCATTGCCTATCGTCGGTACCATTGCGTCTCAATTCAATGATCCAGGGACGAATCAACTCTTCGCGTCGCTCATGAATTGCTTGGCTGAGCGGGCAAACGCTCCGTTTGCTGTTCCGTATTCGGCATCCGAGCAATCGAGCGAGAAACTTTTTGTCATACCACCGAAACGAACGCGTTACCTCAGCGAAATTGCAGAGCAGGTCAGAGCCTACAATGCTTGGACCGAAGAGCAGGCAGAAACAGCCGACCAATTGCAATCCTTGCAAGAAGCACAGCGTCTTATCGCAGACAACGCCTCCGAAGCGTTGGACGAAAAGGCCAAAGAAGTCCGCATGGACTTGGACCCAAAAATTTTGGAGTGGCTCGAACATTGGCCGGAATTGAAGGCGCGCTATGAAGACGCTGTGTATACGTTTCAAGTGCGTGGAAAAGAAATCAAAATCGAAACGCATCAGGAGAGCCTCTCTCAATTGCAGATTCCCAAAATTGCAACGCCACGTATTTCGGGATGGGGAGACTTAACGCGTTGGTCGCTACAGGAAAATTTACCCGGGCACTTCCCCTATACGGCAGGCATCTACCCCTTCAAACGCGAGGGAGAAGATCCCGCCCGAATGTTTGCCGGTGAAGGAGGGCCGGAGCGCACCAACAAACGATTCCACTACGTTTCGCATGGCATGCCTGCCAAGCGACTTTCAACGGCATTTGATAGTGTGACGCTGTATGGCAGAGACCCCGATCGTCGGCCCGACATCTATGGAAAAGTTGGCAACAGCGGCGTGAGTGTCTGCTCGGTTGACGATGCCAAGAAACTCTACAGCGGATTTGATCTCTGCTCCCCTTCCACCAGCGTGTCGATGACCATCAATGGTCCTGCGCCCATCGTTTTGGCCTTTTTCCTGAATGCTGCAACCGATCAACGTTGTGAGCAATACATTCGGGAAAATGGCATGGAAGACGCCGTAGAAGAAGTCTTACGCGCCAAATGGGATGATCGGGGAATGCCGCGTCCTAAGTATGAGGGAGAACTTCCCGAAGGACACAATGGACTCGGTCTGCTGCTTCTGGGATGCACCGGAGACGAAGTCCTGCCTCCTGAGGTTTACACGCAAATGAAGGCCGAAGCCATGAGCCAAGTGCGTGGCACAGTCCAAGCGGATATCCTCAAGGAAGATCAAGCACAGAACACGTGCATATTTTCAACAGAATTTGCATTGCGCTTGATGGGGGATGTCCAAGAATCCTTCATCAATCGATCGGTTCGCAACTTCTATAGCGTTTCCATTAGCGGATACCACATCGCCGAAGCAGGTGCCAATCCAATTACGCAATTGGCGTTCACGTTGGCCAATGGGTTCACCTACGTAGAATACTACCTGAGCCGCGGCATGGAGCTGGATCAGTTCGGTCCCAATTTGAGTTTTTTCTTCTCCAATGGCATTGACCCTGAATACGCCGTCATTGGCCGGGTAGCGCGCCGCATTTGGGCCAAGGCCATGCGAGAGAAGTA
The DNA here is from genome assembly GCA_016777435.1 of Flavobacteriales bacterium. Taxonomy (GTDB): domain Bacteria; phylum Bacteroidota; class Bacteroidia; order Flavobacteriales_D; family Sanyastnellaceae; genus UA16. The sequence goes on along the minus strand of JADHRK010000053.1, from coordinate 3,842 downwards.
CAAGGCCAGCCCGCGGGCGCAGATGCTGAAGTACCACATTCAAACGTCGGGACGTTCGTTGCATGCGCAAGAAATTGACTTCAATGACATTCGAACAACCTTGCAAGCGCTCTATGCGATTTATGACAATTGCAATTCCCTGCACACCAATGCCTACGACGAAGCCATTACCACGCCAACGGAGCACAGTGTGCGGCGCGCCATGGCCATCCAATTGATCATCAATAAGGAGTTGGGCCTGACCAAAAATGAAAACCCATTGCAAGGGAGCTTCATCATCGAAGCCTTAACTGATCTGGTAGAAGAAGCGGTCATGACCGAGTTTGATCGCATCACAGAGCGCGGTGGAGTCATCGGTGCGATGGAAACAATGTACCAGCGTTCGCGCATTCAGGAAGAAAGTTTGCATTATGAAATGTTGAAGCACACCGGTGAATTCCCAATCATAGGAGTCAATACATTCCTGGCGAAAAACGGCAGCCCAACGCTCACACCCGGAGAAGTAATCCGGGCTGAATCCGCTGAAAAAGAAGGCCAGTTGTTGCACGTACAAGCGATGCACAAGCGCTACGCCCAAGAGGCGAGCATCGCCATTGCCGGCATTCAGAAAGCAGCGGTGGACGGTGAAAATGTATTCGAGTCCCTGCTGGAAGCAGTGAAGACTTGCACCTTGGGCCAACTGAGTGAAGCGTTGTTCGAAGTTGGCGGCGCCTACCGCAGAAATATGTGATGGAAACTTCCAAAGGAACCTCAGGTGTAGCCTGGATGCTCTTGGCAACTGTGCTCTACACCGCTGCAAATCTCTGTGTAAAGGCCCTCGCCCACCTTCCTACCCAAGAGTTGGTCTTTCTTCGATCCATCGTATCGTTGCTCCTCACCGGAGTTTGGCTCAAATATTACGGTTACAGTTTGTTGGGAGTCAATCGGAAATGGCTCGTCGTTCGAGGTATATTCGGTACAATTGGACTCGCCACCTTTTTTCACACCCTCCGTTATATTCCCATTGCGAGTGCCACTGTCATCCAATACCTCAGCCCTATTTTCACGGTACTTCTTGCCCGCTACTTCGACGGGCAACGTTCGATGCGCCCTGTGCAGTGGGCTTTTTTCGCGACCGCCTTCATCGGAGTTCTGATGGTGAAAGGCTTCGACGAACGCATCAATTGGTTGTATTTCAGCCTCGGCGTCATCAGCGCAATGGCCGCTGCTGTTGCCTACCTCGCCACCATGAAGTGCCGCGAGACGGACCATCCCGTGGGAGTTGTCATTTGGTTTCACCTTATCGCGGTTCCAGTCACGGGCTCATGGACAGCTTTCACTTGGGTCGCTCCCGTCGGCGTAGAATGGCTTTTAGCACTGGCAGTTGGTCTTCTGAGCGTAGTCGCTCAAGTGGCAATGACCTTTGCTTTGCACCGGGGAGAAGCCAATGTCATCATGCCCTTCAAATACGTCGGTGCCATTCTCGCCTTCTTCTTTGGCTTGCTCCTTTTCGATGAACGACTCAGCGCTTTTGCCCTCGCTGGAATGGCACTTGTAATCGCTTCCGTCACAGCCAATACCCTCTTGAAACGAAGAGCCGCTCATCGGGAAATGACCGATGCCGCGGAGTAAATTAACCTATCCTGCGCATTACAAGCACTCGGGAAACCAAGAAAGCGACAGGAACATACCCGACAAGGTCGAGGATCAGCATCCATGAAGGCATCGGAATCATCATGGCATTGGCGATCCCACCCACGGTAAACCAAATTCCCATTGCCCAGCCCGGGAAAGTTGATTTGAAAACAGAAGAAGTCTGAAGCCATTCAATCGAAACTGGCGCAAAGCGCATCGCATATGACGCTCCTGCGGCGGTGCCCATCCAATGTGAAAATACAACAGATAATTTCGGACCAATTCCGAGGGAATCCATAAATGCTTGAAGTGCCTCTGGGTCATCTTGGGGCATTTTGGACATCGCCGCTTCAGGAAATACAAACCCAAAGAAGTTATGTAACATCAACATACACGCACTCCCGATGACAATGGCAACTATATAACAACTGATCCACTTTAATACCTTCATCTTAAATTGGTTTTGTCAGTTCAATGGCGTCGTTCCAAATCGCCTGGTCATAAATAGATTGCAGCGCCTTTGTAATGGGACCTTTTTCGCCATTCCCAATCAAGCGTCCATCTATCGTCTTGACATGGGCCAGTCCGCCCATGGTCCCGGTAGTAAACACCTCATCCGCCGTATAAAATTCCGAGAGGGAAATCCGATCTTCTCGAACCTCATATCCTGCTTTTTTCGCTAGCTCTACAACCAAATTCCGTGTCAACCCCGGTAAGCATGCCACTGCGCTCGGAGTCATGACCACACCGGCCTTCATGGCAAATACATTCGTCGCGTTCGTTTCGGCAACGAATCCTTCCAAATCAAGCATAATCGCATCATCCGCCTGCGCAACGTTTGCCTCAATCTTTGCGAGAATATTATTGAGCAAGTTGTTGTGATGAATCTTTGAATCGAGCGTAGCAGGTGAATTGCGTCGCACAGACGAAGAGACCAATACAATGCCCTCATCGCCGTACACAAAACCCTTGTATTCCGCCAGTACAATCAAAGTTGGGCCGAAAACATTGAGCCGTGGGTCCATGCCACTGGTGCTCTTCTTTCCTCTGGAAAGGGTGATCCGCGCATGCACTCCATCGGTCATGCCATTTGCCTCAAGCGTTTGGAAAATGGCCGAATAGATCGCCTCAGTTTCCGGAATTTCCGCAAATGCCAGGGCATGCGCTGATGCTCGAAGGCGGGCGACATGTTCGTGCAATTGCAGCGCCCGGCCTTGCCGAATTCGAAGTCCTTCCCAAACGGCATCTCCGCCTTGGACGACACTGTCCAAAACACTGACAGCGGCAGAATGGCGCGGTACTAAGCCATTGACCCATACCATCGTCTCTTCATTGCGCGGGTCGGGTTGGTTGTATTTGGCCATAAGCGTTGTGGAATTAGATCGTAATGTGTTCCTGCAATTTCCGAAAAAGCGGCTGAATTTCTGCGAGTAATTCCGGAAAATCAAGCGAAACGTCACCCGCTTCGGCATTGCGCGAAATAGGAGCTTCCCACCCCCTAGAGGCATGCACGCGCTGGTACCAATACTTTGCCCAAACTCCATCCTCGGATCGAGGCCCGGGCTTCCAGGTTAACATTTGATCCTCAAAAGGCACATTCAAAAATGCGCAGATTTTCCGCAGGCAGGCTTCGGGCTGGGCCACAAGTTGATCCGAATCAATGACGAAAAAAGGCCAGTCCTTGTCAATGCACTTTTGAAGCCAGTCCCATTGATGCGAATAACATAGATCCATCGAAGAAGGCTGGTCAATATGTGCCCGAAAGGAACGTATGACCTTCAACGGATCTCGAATGAGAAAAAGATGATGATGAGATTCGAAGTTCTCCTCATTCATACCTTCCAGGTGGTTGGCCATGTGTTTCAGGAACACGTGCGATTCCTCGCTGTTCCATGCCCGTTGAATGCTTAGAAAGTCCGTAGGCATGGTCCGGAGCACCTCGTCGCGCGAAGGACGTTCTAATCCCGTCAACTCCAAGAAATGCGCAAACAACGGCTCATCAATCACCCTGAAGTCAGATCGCTGCGCAAAGCTGTACATCAGTGCCGTGCTGCAGTTGCGTGGACCGGACCACAACGAGACCTTCATCCGTTTAGCGCACTACGGTAACGTTGCCGTTGATGCGGCGAGGAGCCAATTCATGAACGGAGTGGACGTCCAGCATGAACATGTACATGCCGTCTCGTACATAGTGCCCACCCGATTGGTGTTCACCAACCCAAGGTTCT
>JADHRK010000052.1 GCA_016777435.1 Flavobacteriales bacterium | reverse complement strand
AAAGAACGGGTCGAAGAAAACGTCGAACTGGCCAAGCTCTCAAAATCCCTGGCGACCATTTGCCTTGACATACCCATGAAAATTGACTGGAATCAAATGGACTTGGAAGAACCCAACGCTGAAACGCTCAAGGAAACCCTCGAAAATTTAGAGTTTCGGACGCTCGCTCGGCGCATGTTCGGTGAACCCGGGAGCGATTCCGATTCATCAACTCCTTCAGCAGCTGTTGCGCAGCAGCAACCAAAGGCACAAGAAGCCCAACTCGATTTGTTCGGAACACCCGAAGGATCGGTCGATTCCTCATCTTCGAATCATTTCGCAACCGCTGATCCGGAAGATGCGGGCTACGCCAGCCTCGCGACGACAACGCACACATATACCTTGGTGCAAGATTCTAACGGATTGGATGCCTTGATGGAGGCGCTCTCGGATTCTTCATGTTTTGCTTTTGACACCGAAACCACTGGACTGAACACCATGACCGCCGATTTGGTAGGGTTGTCCTTCGCTACTGCAGTTGGCAGAGCCTGGTGGGTTCCTGTCGCCAGCGACGATTGGACCGAGGCTACATTGCTCGAACGCCTGGGCACTATTTTCTCTGATTCGTCCAAAGAAGCCATCGCCCATCACTTCAAATTCGATTACAAAATCCTCGCACGACGGGGCGTGCAATTTAGATGCCGCGCATTCGACACCATGATTGCACATTACCTCATCCAGCCGGAAAGTTCTCACAAATTAGATCGATTGGCGGAGACGGAATTGGGCTATGCCACCATGCCCATCACGGAACTCATCGGCAAATCGGGAAAAGACCAAAAGCACATGGGACAATTGGACCCTGCGAGCATCACCGACTATGCTTGCGAAGATGCCGATATTGCTTTTCAGTTGCGCGAGCGCCTTGCCCCGCAGTTAGAGGACGTGGCTAGTACAGCCCTGTTTTGGGATGTTGAAATGCCGCTCGCCGTTATCCTTGCTGACATGGAATTGGAGGGTGTCCGCATCAATGTCCCAGAACTCGAAAAATACAGCGTCGAATTGGGGACTAAAATTGAAGAATTAACACAGGCCATTCAAGAGCATGCAGGGATGTCGTTTAACATTGACAGCCCCAAGCAATTGGGACCCATTTTATTTGAGACCCTTGCCATCCCTGCCAAGGTGAAAAAAACAAAAACGGGCCAATACCCTACCGGCGAAGAAGTGCTTGAAAAGCTCAAATCCGCCCATCCCATCATCGAATTGGTGCTGAAGTACCGAAAATTGAAAAAGCTCAATAGCACGTATGTCGAACCGCTGCCAAAATTGGTCAACCCCCAATCGGGTCGCATCCACACCACATACCAGCAAACGGTTGCCGCAACGGGTCGTTTGAGTTCGAAAGACCCAAACCTGCAAAACATTCCCATCCGCACGCCGGAAGGGCGTGCCATCCGAAAAGCCTTCATCCCACGAGATGAGCACCACGTGCTTATCGCCGCAGATTACAGCCAAGTAGAATTGCGCATTGCCGCGGCCTTGAGCCAAGACAGTGGATTGGTAGATGCATTTGTCCAGGGCATGGACATTCATACGGCCACTGCTGCGAAAGTTTTTCAAGTCGCTCCTGAAGCCGTTGACCGCGACATGCGAAGCAAAGCCAAGGCAGTCAATTTTGGAATCCTGTATGGTCAAGGGGCGTTCGGATTGGCCCAAAACTTGGGTATCCCGCGACGAGAAGCCAAAGAAATCATCGATGCTTATTTCGAACAATTCGCTGCACTCAAAGCCTTCACGGCGCAGTGTGTAGATGAAGTTCGGGACAAAGGTTATGCAGAAACAGTGCTCGGTCGGCGCCGCTACCTGCCCGATATCCAGTCCAACAATGCCACCGTGCGGGCTTTTGCAGAAAGAAATGCCGTAAACGCGCCCATCCAAGGGTCTGCTGCTGACGTCATCAAAGTCGCCATGGTGAAGATTGATGCGGCGCTCAAGGCAAAAGGATTGCGCGCCAAAATGATCATGCAAGTGCACGATGAATTGGTGTTTGATGTCCCCCAATCAGAAATAGGTGAGTTGGAGGCCTTGATCGGCCCGGCCATGACGGAAGCTGTCGCCTTGTCCGTCCCCTTAGCGGTTGACATGTCTTCGGGGAAAGACTGGTTGGAAGCCCACTAAATCCACCATCCTTCCTGAACATTGTTGTGTGTGGAACTTTTTGAGTTCCCTTGCGTATACGAGTCGGGGACGAAGCAAATTGTGCTTCAATATCCAGAACTATAATCATGCGCATTAACCAACGAATTCAAGCATTGCCCATCGCCTTCGGTTTGGGCTTATTTCTCATCGCAGGATGCGGAGAAACAGCGGATGACCATGCCGGTCATGACCATGGCAACCACAGCCACAGCGAAGCCGAAATGGATAACGACGGCATGGCGGTCACAAGCCGACAAAATACCTTGACAAAGATTTTTCACGCTGCACCGTCTCCCATGGAGACTGCCTCGTTGATCAAGCGGAGCGGAGCCCATTTCCACTCCGATGCATTGAACGCTGCGAATGAATACAATCGCTATACTACAAGTGACAAGCAGGCAATCAACCTCGGCATCTATGGAGCAGACCTCAGTTATGCGACCATTTTCGAAGAAAACAGCACAAGTCTCGACTACTTAGCTTCGATTAAGTCATTGAGCCAGGCCTTGGGTGTTAGCGATGTTCTGAGCGAAGAAGTCATGAACGAAGTGGAAGAGAATCGCAACGATCGCGATGTACTCATGGACATCGTTTCCGAGACCTTCTACGACCTCAATGAACGTTTGAAATTCAATGGTCAAGAGGATTTGGCTGGTCTCGTCGTTGCATCAGGATGGGTCGAAGGCATGTACTTAGCCACCCGTCACCTCGATGCAGCTCCGGACGAGTTGAAGCAACGCATTGCCGAGCAAAAGCTCGTATTGAATGACGTAATGGGACTGTGCAATAGCTACGAGCAAACGCCAGCACTCACCAACCTACTTACTTCCATGCAATCGATTGAAAACGCTTTCGGGGGGGTAGCATCAACCAGCGGTGAAAGCACCACAAACAGAGAAGAATCCGGTTCATTTACCATCGGCGGAGGGACAACCTTTGCTGCGGATGATGCAACCATATTAGCCATTGCCACAGCCGTTGAATCTGTTCGAACGGCGTGCATCCAATAAAGTCAAGAAGTACGATGAAGCATACCATAATCCTCCTATTGACCCTCGGGCTCTTTGCAACAAATGCAGATGCCCAGTGCCGGTCATTTACCAAAAAGAATTGCCTCACCGAATTGGAAGGCTACATTCAAAATGACAATTACAACAGCGCCATTCTCATTCCCGGTGACGAGGCACAGTTGATGTTGACCTTTCTTGCAGGCCAAGAATACCGCTTGCTCGTCTGCAGCCATCCGGTATTAGGTGATGTCACTTATGAGATCTTTGATGCCAATGGCAAACGTCTTTTCGACAGCAGAAAGAATGAGCCTGAGATTAGCTACGTCGATTTCGATATGGAGACTACGCAACAACTGCAAGTGCAAGTGCACGTCCCCGAGACGCGCTCTGCTATCATGCATGAAGGATGCGTAACCGTTCTCGTTGGCTCCAAGAGCTAACGATTCCTTTTTTCCTTATTCCTATCAAAAACGGCCGCTTCTCAGCGGCCATTTTTTGTTTCATGCAAAAGTCAAATCGTCCCGCATCTGATTACTGAATCACCAACTGCTTCGTGAAACGACGTCCGTCCAAGACAACGGACACCAAGTACGTGCCTGCAGACCATTCAACGATTGGCAGATCGACAAGGTGTAAGCCCGGAATGACATTGCGCTGGGCCTGAGACCAAAGCGTTCTTCCAGTCAAATCCATGAACGCAATGTCCATCGTCTGATAGGTAAGACGCGTGGAAAAGGAAACGGTCGCTTCGTCATGCGCAGGGTTCGGGTAAACTTCAAAGTCGACCCCTTCTCCCACTTCCAATTCGAGCAGATCACTCGCCGTGTATGCCGTGATGTTGATGTCGTCCAGGAAAATGTTGTTCCCCAAACGGCTTTCAAACTCAAACATGATGCGAAAGTTTTCTGTATAAAACTGCGCGTACGGGATGTCCAAAACGTAACTATTCCACTCGTCCTGACCGTTTGGTGTGAAGACAAACGGGTGCGGCGGAGCAGAGGGCAAGTCCGTAAAACCACGGTGCATGCGTCGCAAACTCCATGTTTCTCCGCAGTTGGGAGATGCATAAACTTTCAATCGATCGTCTGTATCATCTTCGTCTTCATTGTTGCCTTTGTAGCAATATGCCCACTTATAGGTCACCTGGATCAATTCCGCCTCTGACATGTCAATGGCCTGGGAAATCAACTGGTCGCGATTGAATTCAACGTTGTTGGACCAATTGTGGATCCGGAGGCTTTGTTCGCCTGTATATCCTGCGACAGAGGTGACTTCCCAGCCATCTCCATCATTGGAAACATCCACCATGAACCAATTTTCATCCAACTCTTCTGCCTCAAAATTCTCGGTGAATGGGAGGGCCATGCCATCAGGATCCAGCACTTGGATAAAGGCCGTCTCTGTCAATGAAACTTCATCGCCCCCATTTGAAACAGTCAACGTTACGTCGTAGTTCCCCGGCTCGTCAAACGTGTGCAATGGATTCTCGTCATTGGCAGAATTGCCATCCCCAAATTCCCATGCCCAACCCGTAACACCGTGGTAACTATCATCGAAAAACTGAACGGTGTCCCCCACACAGATGGTTTGCCGGCTCGCACCAAACCGCGCCTCGCAAAGAATGGGTTCGAGATTCACTCCCGTTTCTGCCAAGTTTTCAGGGGTCCAAAGCTGATTCCTTTGTGCTACTCCACTATTCATAGCGGCCCTCATCCGCGTACGCTGTCCTTCCGAAAACATACGGCCACAGTACGAGTACTCCATGTAGTTCTGCACGTTATCAAGGGATCCACAGGTTGAACCATCCACATTGCACGACGTCCATCCGCTGGTCACAGGGGTATCCGAAACCTGGTCGTCCATGTCGCAGTTTTCCGAATCCCCCGGATTGTTGCTGTTCCCCCAAAGGTGACGCAAGTTCATCCAGTGACCTGCCTCATGTGTCAGGGTCCGAGATCGGTAATTATTACTGGTGCCAATATTACCCGTGTAGTCATGGGCGACTACGATTCCATCATTTCCGGCTCCTTGCGCGCCATTTACGGATCCGGGATAAAGGCTGTAGCCTGCCGCGCCGTTGGCATTTTCGACGACCCAAATATTCAAATAACTGTTCCGTGGCCATTGGATCAGGTCCTTGACCTCACCACCTCCGTCATAGGTCAATGGGGAGACAATGCGATTAATGCCCGTGTGGCAATCGCCTTGTGGGTCAATTTGAGCCAGCCGAAATTCAATCTCCGAATCCGCCGCGATGCCTTCAAATTCAGATATCACATCATCCACATCGGGGTTTAGCTTCCGGAAATCACGGTTCATCACTTCTATTCCGCTCAAGACCTGCTCATCACTGATATTCTCAGGGCCGTTGTAATGAATCACGTGGAACACCACCGGAATAACAATGAGTTCGTCGCGATTGGCATCTGTGAAGTTTCTCGTCTCCCATTCGAGGCGCGCATCCGCTTGCTCCGCAATGGCCCTCTGCTCAGGATGGGCATTGAAAAATGCCTGTTCCATTTTCCACTGACCGCAATAACGAATAGGGGAGCCGTCTTGCGCAGTGGTTGTTTCAACCCCGAACAAGGCAAGTCCAAACAAAACAAAAGTGACACGGTTGAGCCGTGAAGTCATCAGAGAATTAAGCATGTTTCAAAATCTTGAATGGGCAATTTACTCGATTTTTCTCCTCATCGATGAAACCGAGGCCTCACTGTTTAATTTCGCGGCATGAATTTTCCCAATCAACTTCGCTTTGTGTTCATGTTCATCGCCTCAGCCAGTTTGTTCAGCTGTGGAAACAGTGTGGCACCGGCTTCCCTCGATCACGAGCAAGTCACCGAAATTTCCATTCTAAATTTGGACTCTCTTCAGCGGGCTCATCCCGAAGCCATCCTGCTCGATGTGCGATCCGATGAGGAGTGGGCCAAAGGACATTTGACAGGAGCCAGTTATGTTTCGTTTGATTGGGATCATCGCAAAGATCCGTTGAGCGGCATTCCTTGGGACCGTCCCGTATTTGTTTATTGCGAGGCAGGCGGGCGGAGTGGAGTGGTCACTGAGGAGCTTCGTATCCTTGGTCATCCGCACATTTTTGACTTGATCGGAGGAATGGAACAATGGTTGGAGAATGATCGACCACTGGCTTTTGATGAGCCTGTACCCCTCGCCCAGAAGGCCGATTGAGCCTACTCCTTTCGAATCGATGTAGGCTCGAGGCGGAATCCAACATCCAACATACCTGGAAGCGGATCCACACGCATGCCGTGCGCTATTTTTACAGTGTAATCCCCCTTCAAAGGAAAGCCTGTGTTCTGTCGAAATCCGATCCGGTGCTCAATGAGATTTCCAATACCAGAACCAAACCACCTACCACGATTATCGGCCAATTCACATGAAATCGTGTCCCTGCGGGCCAAACCATTCGGAAACGTATAATCCACAAACAAATAGAGGTTGGTGAAGGGATAGTCCTGGTTATGCCGGAGATCGATGAAAAAATCATGGCGCTGAAGCGTATCACTCACTTGCCAATCAAATTTGGCCACATCGTCCGATGCCCAACCAATCGCTGCATCCAATGGCTTGGAGCCTGCAAAAAGAACTTCTGATCCACACGCTGCAAGGACGAACACAATGCCCAACGCCAATGCGACCCGCAATCGAGGCAAAGACGGATTTCTCAAGCGTACGAAAGGCATCATTTATTTAGCTGCGTCGGAATTTGGTGCCTTCGGCCCACGACGTTTCGGTCTGCGCTTGTTGCGCTTTGAGCTGTCACCGCCGGATTTAGCCTCCGATTGAGGGCCCTTCTTTTCCCCGGATTGCTGCATATTTGAATGCCCTTTGGGTCCATTCTTCCCTTGGTTTCTTCGGCCCGACCGCTTCTTACGGTTCCGTTTCCGCTCGTCGTCAAATCGCGTTACGCTGTCTTGCCCGACCACATTGGAATAGACCTCGTCCACTTCATCAGGCGCTTCAATTTGCATGAAGTCCTTCAAATTAACAGGGTACTCACCGCGCTCATTCATCGCCATCAATTCCTTCATGTCCTCGAGGCTAACTGCGACGGGGCCGTTGCCTGCTCCGTCTGGCGCATTCAGATAAACCAGCCGTTTGAAAATGTCCATCTTGAACACAAATGCACGGCCCTCCTTCAGTTTGATTTTGGTGTTGGGCGATGGAAATTCATTGACGGCCTCCACATACTGGTCCAATTCAAAATTCAGGCAACACTTCAGCTTCCCGCACTGCCCCGCTAACTTTTGAGGGTTAAGCGACAACTGCTGATAGCGCGCGGCCGAAGTGCTCACGCTTCGGAAATCCTTGAGCCAACTGGAGCAGCATAGTTCCCGACCACAAACACCGATCCCTCCTACACGTGCTGCTTCCTGACGGGCTCCGATTTGTCGCATTTCAACCCGTATGCCAAAGGCTGATGCCAGGTCGCGAACAAGGAGCCTAAAGTCTACTCGGACTTCTGCCGTGTAGTAAAACGTGGCTTTTTTGTTATCCCCTTGAAATTCAACATCGGCCAACTTCATCTGCAAGCCAAGGCTTTTGATGATTTTACGCGATTCCGCAATGGTCTCTGCTTCACGCATGCTGGCCTTCTGCCACGTGTCAATGTCTTCCTGTGTGGCTTTTCGGGAAATTTTTCGAACTTCATGGTCATCCTTGACTCGCTTAGCGCTCATCTGGGCTTTGACCAACTCACCCCGCAAGCTAACGACCCCCACATCGAATCCATGGTCAGAATCCAACACCACGACATCTCCAACTTGGATTTCCATCTGTGAGGACCTGCGGTAGAATCCCTTTCGGTTCGCTTTGAAGCGCACTTCGACGACATCAAAGGCACTCTGTCCAGAGGGCAGCGCCACGCCTTCCAACCAGTCAAACACGGTTAGTGGACCGCATCCGCCAGTACCACAATTTCCATTGCTCCGACACCCTCTTGGCGTGCCATCCGCTCCGTTTCTGCAATTGCTACAACTCATGAGCCCTAAGATACATCCCTTCAGGTTGGCTTCCGAAGCAAAAGACTCACTTGGGCACTTAAATCCAAAAAAACCAACTTCCCGTTCACGTTTCCTGCGATGTCACGGTGCGCATTTTCAAGGAGTTGCTGAATTGCAATCGCATTTCCGTGGTGGATAAAAGGAGCAAATTTCTCTGCAAAAGTCCGCTCTGGTGGAGTCAATCGAACCAAACTTTGGGCGCCGTAATTGCCGACAATGCACTGCCGAACCATGTGCAACGCATAGCGAATAAAACGTTTCATCGATTCCCGACCGGGTTTGGCAAAATCTTCGGCCAAGGCGACCGTTTTAGGTGTCTCTTGAACATAGCACGAGCGCATCCACTGGATAAAAAGGTCCCGATCCACCTCGGATCCCCCCGAATGTTTCATCCGCATCGCAGCAGAAACGTTTCCATCCGTGACGTGTGTCCATTGGCGGGCCTGTTCCAAATCAACCCCATAGCGCTGGTGCATGCCCAGCGCTGCCAATTCATCGGAGAGCCTAGGCACTTGTATCATCTGTACCCGGGATCGAATCGTCGCAAGCAACTGATTCGCTTGTTCGCTGACGAACAACATCACCGTGTTGTCCGTTGGCTCTTCAATCAGTTTTAACATCTTATTGGCCGTATCCACTCGCATGGTTTCCGGAAGCCACAGGATGAGCACCTTCCATCCGCCTTGGAACGACTTCAAACCCAACTTTCGGTTCAACTCCAAGGCCTCTTGAACGCTAATAAAAAGTTGTTTTTTATCTGCACCTATGGCTCCCAACCATTCTTCCAGTCCAAAATAAGGGTCTTCCAAAACCCGCTCACGCCAGGCGTTTTGGAAGGGCTGGGTAGTCGATTGTTCTGAACTGTCTTTCTTGAAAAATGGAAAGGACCAGTGCAGATCTGGATGCTGCAATGTCTCGTATTGCTTGCACGAAGTGCAAGACCCACAGGAATCCGCATCGGTTGGATCTTGACAATGCAGGTAACGCGCGTAAGCCAGCGCCAGGGCCAGCGCCCCAGAACCTTCCGGCCCATTGAACAATTGGGCATGTGCCACGCGCCGATTTTGAACCCCGGTGCGGAGTTTGGATCCAATTTCCTCGTGCCCGATGATGGCTTCAAAACGCATGGAGCGAAGGTAACTTGAAATGCGTCCAGCCTAAAACGCTGCGTGCAAAGAAGTGTAGAGTCCCCGACCCGGCGCGCTGATGCCACTGGCGAACACCCGATAATGCAGATCGAGGGCATTCCGTATGCCCAATCGCCATTCCAATTTTGGATGCACTTGTGCACTGAATTCACCGTTCAAAGTCCACCAAGCAGGAGCGCCTTCCGGCAACATCAAATCCAAATTGTCCGTCGCGTATGGCCCAAATCGATCGGAGGGTTTGAAGCCGCTGAAAAGCACGTAACATTCGAAGGTCCACCACCGGCCTTTGTAGTGGGTCGCCACCCTCCCGAATGCAGGCGGAATATGCGACATGGGCAATTTTGTCTTGATGCCCGTGGACGCGTCAGGGATGAATTGATGCCCCGCGGTCCAATTCACGGCTCCCTGCACATTCCAAGAAGGGGTCAGTTTTGCTTGAATTTCTGCTCGAATCCCGCCGATGTGAGCATGACTCGCATTGACATTCGTCTGAACCCGTGCTGAATCGCCATCGATGAGGAAGAATTCCTCTCCGTCCAAGGTGGTGTTTTGCGGAACAATCGCGTCGTTGAGGCGCGAAGCAAAGGCACTCACTGAAACCGTCAATTGTTGCTTGCCCTTCCAATCCCATTGCAACGATTGCTCCACGCTATATAAGTATTCCGGTCGCAATGAGTCATTCGGAACCAAAACATAACCGGCCTTTTCCCGCACCTTGCCCATATCGTCAATGTTGGGGTGACGGAATCCCGTGGAGAACGATGAATTGGAAATCCACTCCCGATTGGCGCTGGTCCATTGATCGGAAATCCCCCCGGTCAACGCTCCATTCTTCATGTACACAGTCTCATAAGGCAGCGCAAAAGACGCCGTTGGTTCAAATGCGGCCTCGAGGCGCGATCGACTCCATCGCAATCCTCCTGCCAATTGATGTTGATTGATGTTCCATATGCCCGTGGCGAACACCGCACCCGTCCCCATGCTACTTCCAGCATTGGGGTAACGGGTATCGATCGCGAACTGTGCCATGGCCTCATCGTGCGAAAGGGAATCCGACGGAAAGGCCCGTACCTGAAACGCATCTGACTGAACGGCATCCAATGAGCCACTGATGCCTGCGGTAAGCTTCAAGCCATTGTACCACGATTTTTGAACGGTTGAATATCCGTTCAACACCGCAACCTGCTCGATCTGACTTTCACGCCATTCCGATCCAAAACGGCGTTTGATCCGCGACTCCTCAATGTTTTGGTAGGCGACCAACGATTGCCATTGCAAGTTCCAACGAGACAAGGAGCGCGTGTATCGGGCAGAAGCCATCGCACGTTGCTGAGGCCCATAGTTCCATTCGGCCCATTTCAGCTGATCGCCGGCATAATCTGACGAGACATCGTAGCGGGGAATGTTACTGCTTTGGCTCCATTGAAAATTCAAGTCCAATAACGCCCCTGGGACGCGGACCCTGAATTTCTGCAAGACATCCCATTGGCTGTAGCCCGAGTCCTTTTGAATGTTAGGATCATCATTGGAAAGCATCACATCCGTTGAATCCACCCGCGCTGCCCAGAGGGTATCCAACCCCCATGTGGAATTGCCATGGCGGCGCCACTTTCCCATGCGCAAATCGCCATAATCCGAGTGCGTGACAGATGTAATGCTACCCCACCTCGCTCGAGAAACCTCGAAATCGGCATGCCACGATTGACTCTGGTTCGGAGAGCGATAGGCTCCCGAAGTGTTTGCCTGAAAATCATTCCGCCCCAATTTGGGCATTCGGGTGTGAAAGTGAATCACTCCTCCCAATGCGTCGCTGCCAAACAAAATACTGTGCGGACCCATCAAAACATCTGTCCGCTGCAGGATATATGGATCCACCGTTATTGCATTTTGTAAATGGCCACTACGATAGATGGCATTGTTCATGCGAACGCCGTCAACAACCAATAAAATTCGATTCGCTTCAAATCCACGAATGATGGG
>JADHRK010000051.1 GCA_016777435.1 Flavobacteriales bacterium | reverse complement strand
ATTCCGAAGCAAGAAGAAACCTTCTACCCTTTACTCGATGTTTTGTCACACGGCAATCCCATGTGGTACGAAGCACTGCGCAAAGAAGCCAAGCAAAAGCACTTCATGCATTTGGATTCCATCGACCTCATCGCTACCCATAGCAATGGCCAACCGTTGCTTCTCAATCGCATGGGTTGGGCCAAAATCAACTTGAGCATCGCCGGATTCATTCGCACGCCAGTGCGTGACGCAGTGCAAATCACCGAGGCCGGATTGGCCATCTGGGAGCGCGGCTCATGCGATTGGAATGACCTCTATGCTAGTGCGGCTTGGATGCAAAAAATGGGCTCAGAAATGCCGTATTGACAGGAACTAGATACCCAAAATCCGGTGCATTAAAAAAGCCCTGCACAAAGGGCAAGGCTTTCTTTGGGGTGGCTAATGGGGCTCGAACCCACGACCCCTGGTACCACAAACCAGTGCTCTAACCAGCTGAGCTATAGCCACCGTTTACCCCAAAGGGTGCGCAAAGATAATTGGAGTTTTTGAAAGTCCTACACCAATCGACGAGAAAGCTAAACGGCAAGCAAGGGCAATTCAATGATCCGACCGGTGCTGCTCAATCCATTCTATTGGCGTCCTGCAATACCAGGAAGGCATCTCCGGCTCTTTCCATGTCGTAGGGCAATCGCCTTTCAATAGGGCACCCTATGGCTTCCGTCTCAGCGGGAATGACTGCCTCCCCTGTCAATGCTTGCTCCACGGCGAGCGCCAAGTCAGCACTTTTCGGCTCGGAACGGTGCTTGCCGAGCGCATAATACAAATCGTTCACTCGACCGCGATAGACCAATTTACCTTCGGGACTCACCAGCACAGCCTCGGGCGTATACCGAGCTCCTGCCGCTTCCGACCAGCCCAATGTGTCTTTCGCAAGCGACCATTCCACGCCATATCGCTCCGCAAATGTGGCGATTTGATCATCGGTAACCGTCGGATTGGGAAACCAACCTACCATTTCCACTTCTCCTGGATATTGCTCCTCCCACTGCTCATTGAGCGCGTTCAGGTAAAATGTGTAATCTTGACAAATTGGGCAAAGTGGAGCCAAAAAGACCCAGACTTTCCACATATCAATCTTGAACTTGAATCATGTGACTGCGCACGAGCCCCGTTGAGGTGGTCAAGCGGTAGAAATAGGTGCCCGCATTCAATGAAGGCAATGCAAATCGCTGCTCATGATGTCCCGCTGACATGTGCCTTTGAGGCATGATGTTGTGCACCTCCCGGCCCCGGACATCCAACAAGTCAAGCACCACGTCGTCTGCCTGATTGAGGTGATACCCAAACGTTACCGTCTGGCCTTGACGGGCTGGATTCGGCCAAGCTGGGAACAGATTATCCGCAGCGTATACAATGCGGGTATCCTCGTCAGGCACCGATAAGCTGATGTTTTCATCCCCGGGCATGTAGTCCACAAATTGCAGGAACATTACGAACATCTCATCGCCCGTCAGATCGCCCCATGACGTCCATTGTGGCGGATCGTTCGGGTTGTTTGGGTTATCTGAGGTATTGTCGTACGTGCAATAGCCATGCACCTTATAGCCTGCTGGGATGTGCTTCAAACTCGGATAACTGAAGATTCCTTGCCAGTTAAAATCCCATTCAGGGATCGAAATCAGGGGAATGGTATCGTTGCCGTCACCGGAAACAGCATACACTTCCCAAGATTGTCCGAGCAAATGGCAGTGCGGCGTAATCGACAACAAACTCATGTCACTCGTCACATTGTAAATGCCATGGAACGTTTCCACTTGATTAGGGGCTATGAAAAATGGCTCGGTCAGGTTGTTCACCGTCATCAATGCCAAATCGACCTCACGCTGAATCGGTTCTTCTGAGAAGAATAAGTTGATTTCAGTAACGTCTGACTCCTCCACAGGCGTGGGGCCATAATGCATCTGCAGAAGCAGTCGACCTTCAGGGCCTATGGTCTTTCCGATCGTAGGCGGAAAATCTGTTGGCGGAGTACCCGGCACCCAACCGCCAAATAGGAAGTCCTCCACATTCACCCCATAATCACCAAAACTCTCATAACCCAGATCGTCATCTTCCGCATCCAATTCCTCCGCTCCAGCGATGGACACAGCGCTCTCGGTATAGGCAATGAGGGCGTGGTGCGCGATGGCTGAATTGCCGGTTCGAATCTCCACCGCTCCGATTTCCGTTTCCTCTTCTACTCCAGTCTCTAGAACAAAAACTTGGTACTGCTCCGTCATGTCTCCTCCATGCACGTAAGGCTCCGGCATGGAAACGACCAAGTCCGGCTCGCCTATCTGGCTCCCTTCGGGAAAATCAGGCAATCCAGGGTTTAGCCCTGGATCCCCTTCAGGCATTCCTGCCTCGTACCAATCAGCCAACACCTGAATCTGATCCTGTGTCAGAAAGCGCTCTCCTCTCAGCGAAGCATATTCAACATCCGGCGTCCAAGGCGGCATGTAACCCGTAGAGGTCACATAGGAAATGAAAGCCGCCTGATTCGCTACCTCTTCGTACGTGGTGAACGGCATCGGTCCTATTTCACCCACCCGATGGCACTCCGTGCAGTTTTGATAAATGATGGGCGCCACATCGGCATGGAATGTTGGAGCCTGCGACCAAACGGGTGCAGTGCCGAGTGACAGGAACAAGGCAATCAGGAGTGTAAGACGTTGCATTTTCTAAAAGTAAGAAATCCTGCCAATTTAGAGGCGAATTTTGCGTTTAGGTTTAATCAAAAACCTTGCGACCTTTGGCACTATGCCCGAAACGCCTCATCATTCTTTGCGCATTTTGCATTTGGCGAGCTGGTATCCCAGCAAGATCCACGGCACCTTGGGCAACTTTGTGAAGCGTCACATAAGCGCAATATCATCGGTGCACTCAGGTGAAGTCTGGTACGCCGCTCCCTCCCCTCCCGACCAGCCCATCCCTCAAAACACCCACACCGATTGTGGTAATTTTCAGGAGCGCATCGTTTATTTCAAAGCCCAAAAGCCTGTGGTTCGAGGAACGACCCGTGCCCTCTTGAATTTGGCAGCGCAAAACGACGGTCCGCCGTTTGACGTGGTCCATTTGCACGTGGCCTACCCTGCTGGAAAAGCCGCACGAACGTTGGCGCGCCGCTGGGGCATTCCACTTGTTGTCACGGAGCACTGGACAGCCTACCATGAAGAACAGCGGAACACATTGCCGTTTTGGCGCACCTGGTCCATGAGACAGACGCTCAAACGAGCTCAATTGATTTGCCCTGTCTCTGCGGACCTGGCCCAAAGCATTCAAAAATTTGGAACGGCATCGCAGTTTCGTGTGGTACCCAATGTGGTGGACACCGCGTTATTTCGCCCGAAAACCGCCCCGGCCCATTCAGCGGAACACCCTTTTCAATGGTTGCACATCAGCTCCTTATCGGATGAACAAAAAAACATCAGCGGCATGATCCGTGCCATTCAATTGCTGCGCCAACAAACCGCGGCGAATGAAGCGTTCGAAGTACAAATTATCGGGGATGGGAATCCCAAACCGCATCAAGCGTTGGTCGAAGCGTTGGGTCTGCAAGACTGCATTTCGGTCCACGGCGAAATCTCCCTTGAAGCAGTGGCCGGAAAAATGAGAAACGCCGATGCATTGTTGCTGTTTAGCCGTTATGAGAATTTTCCATGCGTCATTCCAGAAGCTTGGTCCAGCGGCATTCCGGTGCTTTCCACGGACGTAGGCGGCATCCGAGAGCACCTCACTGCAGACCGCGGAGAATTGATCGAATCGGAAGATGAGGCGGCCTTGGCAAAAAGCATGTTGGGCTGGTTGCAAGGCCGAACCACCTTTGACCGAAAGGACCTCCGAAACCATGCCATGAAACACTTCAGCATGACCGCAGTGGGCAACGCATACAGCGATGTGTACGGCGCAGCGCTTGAATCCCTGAATCCGCAACAGGCATGATGTCCGCCTCACAAACCCGAACAGAGGATCGGCACGCACTCATCAGTCGGATATTGCTTCTGGTGTTCACAACGTCCATCATTCTCTTGAATTCCCGCACTCTCGGTGCTAGCGGACAAGGCGAAATCGCCTGGATCCAGCTAGGTATTCTAGTGGTCACTGGACTCAGTGGCTTTCTAGCGGGTGGCACCGTCGTTTTTCTCCAAAAGGAAATGTCCGTTTGGAATACGCTTGTCCCGGGACACATCTGGCTCGCATGTTCCGCTCTCATCGGCACAGGGATCGGCACAGCCTTATCGTTTTTACCGACCAGTTACTTCGCAATCATCGCTGCAACCGGCTGGATGCAAGGGGCGATCATCTTTCACAGCCAGGTGCTCTTGGCGGAACAGAAGATCAAATCCCACAATGCACTGCAGGTGCTTCAAGCGGGAGCACTCCTGATGATCCTTGGAGTGCTTTTTAGCACCACAGCGGTACCGGATGTCGCTGATTTTTTAAACGCACTCGCCGCCAGTCTCTTCATCGCGCTCGTGGCATCGGTGGTGCTCGTGCTGCGCCAAGTACCTCGACCCGCTGAAGCCGATCGCGTGGCCCCTCTTCCTGTAGCGCAGCGCCTCTGGGCATTCGGACGGTCGGCGCAAACAGGAGCCGTATTGCAAATGTTGACCAATCGAGCCAACTTGAGTCTTTTGGCACAGGCGCCCGCAGGTGTTGCCGCTTCGGGCATTTATTCCATTGCTTTTTACGGGTTGGAAGCCATGTGGCTAATTCCACGTGCACTTGCACCGCTCGTATACACCCGCACAGCGGCAGAAACGGGACGGAATGAACGTTTGGCACACACCCGAAAACAATTGCAGCGGGCCCTTATCGGCACCGCGGCTTCATTGGCAGCGGCTTTGTTCATTCCCGAAAACATCTACAGCTGGGTTTTTGGATTCGATGGAATTCGACCCGTATTGGTGGGCTTATCTCCAGCGGCGATCGCCGGTGCATTTTCTTCCATTATCGCTCACCATCTTTCGGGCATCGGCCAACACCGTTGGAATGCATGGACGTCGGCAGCTGGATTGATCAGCTTGTTGGGGTTGGCGGCGGTTCTAATTGCAGAGAGCGGAGTCGTCGGCGCTGCATATGCTGCATCGGGAGCGGCGATCATTCAGGCCGTAGGCTTGCTGATTGGATGGTCGAAATGTGAGTCTACACCGATTCGAAACCTATTTTTTTGATCGGCAATTTTGGGTTCAGGCCAAATGTCCCAAGTCATCCACAGCAGGCGGCCGCTTGGTTTCGAATCCTTCTGCAAATTGAATCCCCGCCAGTCTTCCCATCGCAACGTCCCGTGCTTCCAAATGCACCAAAAATTCCGGCGTACTTATGGGGGTCTGGGGTTCTTTTTCCTCGGTACCTGCCCGATAAAATTGTGTCGCATATGCCGCAATCGCTCTGGCCTTAACCTTCTGAAAGCCCTCAATATTCACGACAACGGTCGGCTCCCGCCATCGGTCCTGAATGCCATGATACACAGCCTGTGGCCGCCAGGGCAATTGCGCGTCTCCTGAATGGGTGTCCACCGTTTCAATTTTGACCAAACCGCTCAAGAACGCCGCACGGTGAATCAGTTCTGCTCCTCGGCCATGGTCGGGGTGGCGGTCGTCCAATGCATTGGCCAAAACGATGCGGGGACGCAAGCGCCTCAGCACCTCAATAACCGCATGCAGCGACCGCTCATTTACTTCAAAAAACCCATCGCCGAAGGCGAGGTTTTCGCGGTGTTCCACCCCTAATATCTCTTGGGCGATTGAGGATTCAGCAGCGCGGGTTGCTGCCGTACCTCGGGTTCCCAACTCACCTTGGGTCAGATCTACAATGGCCACGCGTTTGCCTTGAGCCACCGATTTGGCCAAGGTGCCGCCTGCGTATAATTCCACATCATCGGGATGCGCACCAAAAGCACAGAGGTCATAAATTGAACCGAGCGTTTCCATGTCACAAAGGTAGCGTTTCGATTCAGCCAATCGAAATCCAAACGATTTCCATGTTTGTGTTGAACATCCCACAAATCAATGTTGTTTTGCATCCATGGAGCACGAGACACCCTCTCACAATTGTGATGCCTTAGTGATTGGCGCAGGTTTTGCCGGAATTGCTGCCGCCACACAACTTGCCGCATTGGGCCGAAAGGTCACCATTTTGGAACGCCACGATCACCCCGGTGGACGGGCAAGGGTTTTTCACGAACAGGGATTCACCTTTGACATGGGGCCGAGTTGGTACTGGATGCCTGATGTGTTTGAAGCATACTTTGCCAAGTTCGGAAGCGATGTAAACCAAGAGCTCGACCTCGTTCGGCTGGACCCATCTTACACCGTTTGGTTCGAGGATGGTCCTGTGGACATCGCCGCCGATTTGGAAACGCTCAAAGCCACCTTTGATTCGATGGAAGCAGGCGCAGGCAATCGGCTCCAAGCTTTTTTGGATGAAGCCGAGGTGAAGTATGAAATCGGCATGAACAACTTCGTGCGAAAACCGGCCCATAACGTCATGGAATTCGCCACGTGGGAAACGTTGCAACAGTCCACAAAACTGACGCTCTTAAAGAGTTTCAGTGCCCACGCTCGGAATTATTTTAAAGACGAACGCCTGCTCCAGATCATTGAGTTTCCGGTACTATTTCTGGGAGCAAAACCGGAAAAAACGCCTGCGCTGTACAGCCTCATGAATTACGCCGATGCGGTGCTTGGCACGTGGTACCCCATGGGAGGCATGCACGAAATTGTGCGGGCAATGGTCCGGGTGGCGGAAAAACTCGGTGTCGAATTTCGATGCAACGCAGATGTCGCTGAAATCACCGACAACGGCAAAACGGTCAGTGGCGTCCGGTTGCAATCAGGGGAAACACTCGGTGCCAAATCCGTGATTGCTGGAGCTGATTACCACCACGTGGAGCAAACACTCTTGCCTGCAAAATGGCGGCGATATGACGCGCTCTACTGGGACAAGCGCGTGATGTCACCCAGTTCGTTGCTCTTTTATGTGGGGGTGAACACACGCGTCCCCAAATTGCAGCACCACAACCTCTTTTTCGATACGCCATTTGGACCGCATGCCGAGACCATTTATGACTCAAAAACATGGCCCGAAGACCCGCTCTTTTACGTAAGTGCGCCATCGACTACTGATCGAGGAGTTGCTCCCGAAGGCCATGAAAATTTATTTTTTCTGATTCCCCTCGCTCCTGGGCTGGATGAACGTTCCGGCCAACGAGATGCCTATTTCAATGAAATGTGCGATCGATTGGTACGGCATATTGGCATGGATATTCGTCCGCACATTGTCTACAAACGCGGATTCGCACACCGCGAGTTTCAAGAAGATTACCGGGCATTCAAAGGCAACGCATACGGACTCGCGAACACACTGAAGCAAACGGCGTTTTGGAAGCCAAAGATGAAGAGCAAGCTCCCTGGGCTTTATTTCACAGGGCAATTGACCACACCCGGTCCTGGTGTACCGCCTAGCCTCATCAGCGGCGAAGTTGCTGGTGTGGAAGCACACGAATGGATGAATGCGAATGCAGATCCCTTCGATTGAACCAAAAGTGCCTTACATTGGTTAAAATCACATGGACGCCCTGAAACTATATGACCGCGTATGTGCCGAGTGCAGTGTACTCACTACAAAAGCATACAGCACCTCATTTTCCTTGGGCATTCGATTCTTAGGCAACCCTCTGAGGCAGCCGATTTATTCCATCTATGGTTACGTCCGATTCGCTGATGAAATCGTAGATACTTTCCACCATGCAGACAAGGGAACATTGTTCGAGCGCTTCAAGGAGGAAACCAATCGGGCCTTGGACGAAGGCATCAGCCTCAACCCCATTTTGCATTCATTCCAGCAGGTCTTCCACCAATATTCCCTCGATAAAAAGCATGTTGATTTGTTTTTGCAAAGCATGGAGTGGGATCTAAACCGCGCGAATTATGACCGCATGGGATTTGAGCAATACATCGTGGGCTCGGCAGAAGTGGTCGGCCTAATGTGCTTGAAAGTATTTGTCAATGGTGATCAAGCCGAATACGACCGGCTTCGTCCTTTTGCTGAGCGTTTGGGCGCTGCGTTTCAGAAAATTAATTTTCTTCGGGATTTGAAGGCGGACTATCAAGAAATGGGTCGTTCGTATTTTCCAAACTTGGATTTGACACAATTTGACGAAGCAACCAAGCGCGTCATTGAAGACGAAATCGAATCCGATTTTAAAGAAGCTTACAAAGGCATCATTGAATTGCCGCGCAGCAGCAGACTCGGCGTTTACATTGCTTACATCTACTACCTGAGGTTGTTCCAAAAAATTAGGAGCTTGCCCAGCGAGCGTATCCTCGAAGAGCGCATCCGTATCCCCAATAGCCGGAAAGCAACACTCTTCGTAGGCTCCTATTTACGCCACAGCCTGAACATGCTTTGAAATGAAAAGGTGGGCTGTTTTAACGTTTTGTTTCGCCTCCGTTGTCTGCGGTGCCTGGGGCCAGGCCATTGAAAAAGTTGCCGCCCCGGAAGGCCATGCCGCTGTTTTATCGGCCTATCGAAAAGCATGTCTCACCCCAGAAAATGCGTCTACCGTGATGGGCTTCGATTCCATCGCGGTGCTCTACCTCGAGCACAACCCTGAATCTGCGCTGGGCCAAGGGATGAAATCCACCGCGCAACTCATGCTCGCCGAATCCATGTGGAATCCCATCGATAAGCTCTCCCAATTTCAAGCATGGCAGCCGCAATTGGAAGAGGCCATTGCGGCCCAACCTTTTGATCCCGACTTGCGGTTCTTTCGATTGTCCGTGCAATACAGCGTTCCCGCTTTGCTTCAATATAACCAGGACATGGAGAAAGATGCCGAAGTGGTCAAGCAAGCGCATGCCGAAGGACACTGGTCCAATCAACCGGAGCATGAATCGTTTATTATCGATTTCTTAAACCAACTTTGACATGCCCATTCCCAACGAAAGCACTCCTCGGGCTCGAGAGGAATTGCGCACCACAAGTGAAACCGTGGTGCTGGTCAATCCACAGGATCAGGCAATTGGTACCATGGATAAAATGGAAGCCCACCGGCAAGGGCGACTGCATCGAGCTTTTTCATTTTTCATTTTCAACAGCAAAGGCGAATGGTTGCTTCAGCAGCGCGCGCACGACAAGTATCACAGTGGTGGGCTTTGGACAAATGCATGCTGCAGCCACCCGCGCAGCGAAGAATCGGCTGCAGGTGCTGCCACCCGGAGACTGCAAGAGGAAATGGGGTTGTATTGCCAAGCAAAGCCATTGTTCCATTTCATCTACCGCAGCGAATTTTCAAATGACCTCATCGAGCATGAGCTGGACCATGTTTGCATCGGATATTCGGATCAATTGCCCGTTCCCAATCCTCAAGAGGTGGTCAGCTATCGCTACCTAACCACTGCGAAACTGGAGGCTGAAATGAAGGATTCCCCTGAAAACTTTACCGTTTGGTTCCGGATTTGTTTCCAACAAGTGAAGGACAAATTGGCGGCGCTCCAAAAGACCGCATAAACTTGAAAAAAACGCACCAAGCCATCGTTGTTGGAGCAGGGGTTGCCGGTTTAGCGGCTGCCGTTCGCTTGGCCGCGAGGGGGCACCGTGTTCAGCTGTTTGAAGCCGCTGAGGAGCCGGGAGGAAAACTGCGCGAACGGAGGGAAAAAGGATACCGTTTTGACCTCGGGCCTTCGCTTTTCACTTGGCCACAATTGGTGCAAGAATTGGACGATTTCGCGCGCGCTCAAAGGCCGGAACTGGAATTGCCCGAGCCCTTTGCATTTGAAACATTGGACCGGTCCACGCATTATTTCTGGGAAGATGGCAAGTCCATGGTGGCGTGGTCGGATCGTCAAGCGTTCATTCAAAGTGCCAAAGAAGCATTTGGTTCGGAAGCGGATGCGCTTGAGTCACACATCCGACACAGCGGCCAGAGCTTTGAAGCTACACGGCAAATATTCTTAGAACAGAGCCTCCACGAGTGGCGAGGAAGCGGCAAGTCCGCTTGGCAAGCGGTTCTTCCATTTGTACACCGTTTGCCTTGGCTCGGAACCTTGCACCGTTGGAACAAGCGAAGATTGAAAGAACCGCACTTGGTGCAAATGTTTGATCGTTATGCAACCTACAACGGATCGGATCCGCACCGGGCTCCTGCCATGTTGCACGTAATTCCGCACTTGGAACATGGAATGGGGACGCATTTCCCCAAGGGGGGTATGCACGGGATCACGCGGCACCTGACCGCTCTGGCAGAAGCCCTCGGTGTCGAGATCCAATGCAATGCTCCAGTGGCTCGCATCGCTCACGAATCGGGCAAGATTATAGGCATCGCCCTCGAAAAAGATCCACGGGAGATCATTCCTGCTGACTTGGTGATTTCGAACTCAGATGTGCAGCCGACTTACCGAAAATTATTGGCCGATTTGCCAGCACCGGAAAAAATCCTGCGCCAAGAGCGCTCCACGAGCGGCGTCATTTTTTACTGGGGAATCCAAGGAGAACACCCCAAATTGCACCTGCACAACATCCTATTCAGCAACGACTATCGAGAGGAATTCGAGGCAATCCGCACAACCGATGCGCCCGGCGATGACCCTACCGTGTACATCAATATTTCTTCCAAAGTACAGCCCTCCGATGCACCTGATGGATGTGAAAACTGGTTCGTCATGGTCAATGTCGGTGCCAATCCGGACCGAGTGGAAGACTTGGTTCCAGAAATACGCCGCCGGGTACTCGCCAAAATAGAACGCACCCTTGGCACGGATATCGCGCCCCTCATCGCTTCAGAATTCACGCTTACGCCCAAGGGACTGCAAGACCGCACCAGCTCGTGGCGCGGCGCACTCTACGGAGCGAGCTCGAATAGCACATTGGCGGCATTTCTGAGGCACCGCAATCGATCCACTGTACTCAAAGGACTATACTTTTGTGGCGGAAGTGTGCATCCGGGCGGAGGCATTCCTTTATGTTTGTTGAGCGCACGAATAGCCACTGAACTCACCGATTCATATTCATGACCCAATCCACCAGTTTTGAACGGCATTGGATCCCGCGGATCATGCTCCTTTTGCATGCGGTAGGCGTTATGGGAATCTTGGCGGGATACGGAAAGTTCTTCTTGGACTTCACCGCCTCCAATCTACTGGTCAACGGATTACTTGCGGCATGGATGGATTGGAATGACCGACACTGGGCTTGGTTTGTGGCCATCGGTGGCGGATTGGCTGTGGAAATTGTGGGGGTGCAAACCGGAATGCTTTTCGGCACTTATTCCTATGGCGATATTCTAGGTCCCAAACTAGCGGGTGTCCCCATTATTCTGGGAGCCCTGTGGTGGATGTCCCTGCTCGGATTTGGACACTGGTCCAATCGAATCATGGCGCAGTGGCTCTTGCTTAAAAATGAAGCAATCCATCGCATTGTACGCGCCTTGATCACAGCGTCGCTGATGACCGCCTTGGACGGATTGATTGAGCCCG
>JADHRK010000050.1 GCA_016777435.1 Flavobacteriales bacterium | reverse complement strand
TGTTGAACATTTGCACAGGCAGTCTGTTTCAACTTAGACATGGTATTAGAAGCAACCGCAACCCAAAACTGCGCCAATGGTAACGCTCCCGTCAGCATATTGCCTCTTTGGTGCGCGGCACCGAAGGGATGCATGCATTTTTCGGGGTCGTCGGTGAAGAAGTTCCAATTCATCATGCTCCAAAAATACGCCCTCATTGCGTTACCTGACTCTGCGAATGCCCGAACCATTATTGAACGATGAAGGAAAGAGGCGTAGCACAGCAGTTCTCAATCAAGGATTTGGAACATTTTACAGGTGTAAAGTCTCATACCATCCGCGTTTGGGAGCAGCGCTACAACTTGCTGGTGCCGAAAAGGACAGCGACGAATATCCGTTACTACAGTGGTGATGATTTAAAGAAACTACTGAACGTTGCGTATCTCATGTATCATGGGATGAAGATTTCGAAAATCGCCGACTTAGGAGACCAGGCGCTGATCGATAAGGTGAATGAAGTGCAGATCGAGGAGGGGGGATTGAGCGCTGTGTTTTCTCGGTTGAAGTTGAGCATGCTCAATTACGATGAACCATTATTCAATGAAATCGTCCGAGAGCATTCAGATGAGTATGGATTGGAAAAAACAGTGCTGCAGGTGTTCCTTCCATTTCTCTCTCAAATAGGAGTGTTGTGGTTGACGAATTCCATATGTCCAGCTCAAGAACATTTTATTAGCCACTTGATGCGGCAAGTGCTAAACTCGGCTGTTGACAGCTTACAGGATGATCTGAAAAGTGATGCGCCAATTGCCGTGCTGTATTTGCCGGAGCGTGAAATACATGATATTAGCTTGCTCTTCATCCACTTCCTGTGCAGCAAATACCAAATTCGAAGTGTCTTTTTAGGAGCAAGTGTGCCATTCTCTGACTTGATGGGGGTGGCTGAGCAGTTTCCAAACGCACGTTTTGTTTCCTACTGTACGACGTATCCCGCATCCTCAGAGGCGCAGTCTTATGTGAATCAGGTCACCTCTGAGTTTGAAGGGCTCGACAACAAATTTTTGCTCGCGGGGAAGGTATTTGAGGGATGTACCTCCAATGACGTCGTGACCACCGTAACGAACGGTGAAGACCTGATGAAGGTCCTATTTGATTGAAATTCTTCTTGAGAATCCAAGTGAGACTGGCTGATGCTGGCACCTTGAGTGCGCAAGAAAGCCAAAATGTTTAAGCATTTTTGATAAAAGTTAAACAAACTCTTGGTTCAATGGAATTTTTGTTTAATCTTTGCCAAGAATCATTCAACAAATAGACATGAGCAATCTCGAATTCAACTCGCTTCTCGTAATGAACCGGTCTTTCCTTAAAGGTTTCGCCATGGGCTTCACACGAGATACCCAGGACGCGGAAGACCTTATTCAAGATACCATGGTTAAGGCACTGCGGTACAAGAAAAATTTCAAGGAGGGTACGAACATCAAAGGGTGGCTCTACACGATCATGCGAAACATCTTCATCAATAACTACAAGCGCAAGAAGTTTCAAAACACCATTTTGGACACGACTGACAACCAGTACTATTTGAATTCAGGTTCGTTGCAATCCGACACAATCACGTCGGAAATCAACGAAAAAGATATCCACGCGGCCATTGACGGACTGAAAAGTGATTTTCGTATTCCATTCACAATGTTTCTTGAAGGATTTCATTATGACGAAATAGCGGCAGAATTGAACGTTCCAATGGGTACGGTGAAAAGTAGAATTTTTCATGCCCGTAAAAAGCTCGCTGGCGAACTAACCGCATTCCGAAACTAAGAAGCAACCTTGCTGTTCTTTGTTGTGTTCTGAGAATGTGGTATTATTACCCTAGTAAAAAAGCACAGCATGAATCGAATCCAATTCGGAGCGATTGCCCTCATCTTATCAACTGCCGTTTGCAGTCCCGCCATCATTCACGCTCAACTCGAAGTTGAGACGGGTCTGACCCTTGAGGAATATGTGAATGACATATTGCTTGGAAATGGTATCCAAGCCTTCAACATTACCTACCAAGGAGGCGATAATCAACTCGGATATCTCACCGGTGGAGATGATGTTTTCTCCATCTCCTCAGGCCTCATCTTGAGCTGTGATGTAGCTGAAAACCTCGAGTGTCCCGATGAATTCTTGGCCTGTGACGGATGCCTTGGCAATGGCTTCAGCGACCCTGACTTGCTGGACATTGCCAATTCGGTTCCCGATTTGATTGGAGAATCTTTCAGTGTGAGTTCAGTGAACGACGGCTGTGTTCTCGAATTCGATTTTATAGCAGCTGGCGATACAGTTAGTTTTGATTATGTTTTTGGTTCTGACGAATACGAGACGTGGATCAATACCCAATACAACGACGTATTCGCCTTCTTTTTGAGTGGACCGGGTATCACGGGAATATATGACAGTCCTGCAGGATTCCCCGATGGATCTGTGAACATTGCAGGGGTGCCGAATACAGACCCTAATCTTCCAATCACTATCTCCTCGGTAAACTCAGGAACAAATCCCGAGTACTACGTGGATAATCAAGGAGGCACAGATGTTTGCATCAATGGATATACCGTGCCTTTCACAGCCTCTTATCCCGTAGAATGCGGGGAAACCTATCACATCAAGCTTGCGATTGCCGATGGAAGTGATACAGCATTGGAATCGATTGTTGTCCTGGAAGAAGGCAGTTTTGAATCCAATGCAGTGGTGCAAATTGATTTGAGCATTGATGTAGGAGGGCCAGAGGCAAATACCATTTACGAAGATTGTGGAACGGCTACTTTATCATTTGAACGTCCTGTTGAGACCATCTTGGATATACAGGAGATGGTTTATATCAATTACGGCAGCAGTGTGGCGACGAATGGCGTTGACTACGGTCAACCCCAACCCGATGGTACGTTACTCCCTCTTCCGGATTCTGTCGTTTTTGCGCCTTACGTGAGCATCGTTGAATTTGAGTTGACTGCAGCAATCGATGGTGTTGTTGAAGGACCCGAGTTGGTGGAGATGGAAATTGAAAACGTTGCGGCATGCAATGGGGGCGGGCTCACCACTTACTTCTCGTTCTATGTCGCCGAGGAGCCGCCGCCTTTCGAAGTGAACGGCTATGATACTGAGGTGTGCTTAGGAGATGCAATTGAACTTGCACCTTTGGTCAGTGGTGGCTACGGAAATTATACCTACGAGTGGTTGTGCAATGGAGAAGAAGGAGCCCCGTTCCTTTTTGATCCGGATGTCGCTGGCCCTTGGTCGTGTGAAATAATTGTAGGAGATACATGTGGCATGCCTTCTGAATCGGCCATCATTGAGGTCGAAGTTCTCCAGTTTGATCCACTGAGTGTTGCAATTGACCCGGATGCCGTTGTCCTCGACTGCAACGCAATTGTCGATCTTCAGGCCAATGCAACAGGCGGTTATGATTCGGCAGCAGGGGGTTTTTATGAATACGATTGGGAAGATCAAGATGGCAACAATCTATTCGCTTCGTGGTTTGATCCCTCCATTTTGAGCTTAAGCACGTGGCAAAATGCCGATGAAATATTTTTGACGGTGACGGATGCGTGTGGCATGGAAGCGACGGATAGTGTCGAGGTTACCTACAACATTCCAGCACTCGTGGTCACTGTGGACGAAGAAATTAATGTGTTATGCAACGATCCTTTTAGCATCACCGCATCAGCAACAGGCGAAGGCCCATTCAATTATACATGGTTGGATGGTGGTGCTTGGCTGGGCTGGGGCAACCCCTTGAATTGGTCGACGAGTTCTGATGAAAGTATTGTGCTAGAAGTGAGTGACGCGTGCGGTCAGGTAGAGGCAGTTGACATCGAGATATTGGTCGACGCTCCGGATGTTATTGTAAGCCTTCCCGACGGGCTTATGGGTCCCTGTACAGAGGTCTTCAATTTGCAAGCCGATGTGACCAGTGGATCCGGTGGGTACCAGTTTTCTTGGTTCCAGAATGGAATCAATATGAGTGAGAATGGGGACAACATTGATGTTCAATTGTCGGAAACGACCACGTTTACCGTGAATGTTGACGATGGGTGTGGCCAAAGTGGTTCAGACAATGCGCAAATTGTCATTGACAATCCTCCGCTCGTCATTGAATTGGGCCCCGATCTTTACCAGAGCTGCATCGATTACACGGATCTAGAGGTAGATGTCATCAGCGGGGCTGGCGACTATCAGTACAATTGGTTCGTAGGAGGGGAACCCTACGACGATGATGATGAAATTACCCTGCAATCATACAGTACCATTTCCGTTGGTGTGCACGTGCAAGACGGCTGTGGGGGATCGACGAATGATTCGTTGGTCTATCACATCCCAGACATTCCCATTCTCTTAGATGTTACTCCTTCCACGACCATTTGTGCGGGAGATGGAATTTGGCTGGAGGCAATGGCCATGGGTGGAGAGGAAGGATTTGTATACTACTGGCCTTCGCTTGGAACGTATGGGCCGACTCAATATATCGCCCCCACTCAATCGGCGACTTACCCTGTAGTCGCAACAGATATCTGTGGTGATGAAATGGACCTAGCCAGTACGATCGAGGTGCAGTATTTGTTCAGTGACTTCACAGTGAGTGGCACAGAGGATAATGAGAACCGATATACATTCCGTGCAACGCCAAATCCACCCGAACCATACGAGGGGGCGTACGCTTATGAATGGAACTTTGGAGATGGTGTTACTTCGGATGACCCCATCGTGGTCCATGAATTTGATGGTCTGAGCGATTACACGGTTACCTTGGATGTGACCAGTTGGGTGGGATGCACAAACCAATCGTACACGGTGGTTCGTGGCCCTGTTTTGCTCTATGTCCCCACGGCGTTCACACCAAACAATGATGGGATCAATGATGCATTCAAGGTGGTCGGCGGTCAAATCAAAGACTATGAACTCTGGATCATAAACCGATGGGGAGAAGAAGTCTTTCACAGCACCTCGCTCGATGATTTTTGGATGGGAGACGTGCAAGGCGGGTCACATTACGCTGAAAATGGCATCTACAATTGGATTATTCGATTGAAAGGATTCAATACGGATGCAGAGGAATATACGGGCACGCTTCAACTGATGCGCTAAATGATGCGCTAACGGACTTCATCTTGTGATTGGAAATTTCACAACGAGTTCTTTCGGCATGAAGAAAACGATTTAATTTGCGTTCATGAACATGACCAAAGCAAAATCGTACCAAGGGCCTTTCATCATCGTTACTTCGCTGTTTTTCATGTGGGGATTCATCACCGTTATGGTGGATGCGCTCATTCCTCGCCTGAAAGATGTGTTTGAATTGACCTTCCTGCAAGCAGGGTTGGTGCAGTTTGCATGGTTCGCCGCTTACGGTCTATTGAGTATTCCAGGTGGAAATCTCATTGAGCGCATTGGTTATAAACGTGGAATCTTAGCAGGTCTTGGTCTCGCAGCACTGGGCTGTTTGCTCTTTTATCCAGCGGCCGCAACCCGCGTTTATGGATTGTTTTTACTCGCCTTGTTTGTAGTCGCTGGGGGCTTGACCATTTTACAGGTAGCCGCGAATCCATACATTTCAGTGCTGGGTGATCCCAAGCAAGCTTCGAGCAGACTGAACCTCGCTCAAGCGTTTAATTCATTGGGCACGACGATTGCCCCTATCGTGGCGGCAAGCTTCTTGCTGAGTGATCAAATATTGTCAGGTGAAGAGCAAAATCAGCTTGCGAAAGGAGCATTGGATACCTATCGAACAGCGGAAGCGTCGGCCGTGCAGGGGCCATTTGTCGCTTTGGCAATGGCGTTCTTGATGCTGGCGGTATTGATCGGTGCGAGCAAATTACCACGAATTTTGGGAGCCAGCAGTGACGGAGGCTTGCGGGACGCATGGAAGAACAAAACCTTGCGTTACGGTGCCTTTGGCATTTTTGTGTATGTCGGTGCGGAGGTTGCCATTGGGTCTTATATGGTCGGATACGGATTGGAATTGGGGGTGGGTGAAATCATTCGTGAAAATGCAATGTTGTCCTCTATGGCTGGCATAGCTGCTGGTATTCGTGGAATGTCACTAGAGGGGATTGATGCGAAAGGCCTGATTGGTGCTTTGCTTACCTTTTATTGGGGTGGGGCAATGATCGGTCGATTCATTGGGAGTGCCCTGATGCAGCGAATCGCTCCGAACAAACTGCTCGCATTCTTTGCTTTGGGTGCATCGGCCATGGTTGTTGTGAGTTTGCTGACATCCGGAGTAACAGCGTTGTTGGCGCTGCTGGCGGTCGGTTTGTTCAATAGCATTATGTTCCCGACAATTTTCACACTGGGCATTGGCGAATTAGGCGATTTGAAACCGCTCGGCAGTGGAATCCTTTGCACAGCGATCGTAGGTGGAGCGTTTATTCCACCCGCCGTTGGAGCGTTGGCGGATCAATCCGGATTTGGCGTGGCCCTTGTGCTTCCTGTTCTCTGCTATCTCTACATCCAGTACTTTGCTTCCAAAGTGGCGGGCAAGCAGTCCTCGTAAGGCAGGAGCGGCTCTTCTTTGGAACCAGAAGCCCGCATGATATGGTAAGATTTGTAAAAAGGTTATGCACAATGACAACCTTTTCACATGAAATGCTGTTCTTTCGTTGAACGGAGCGGGATTAATCCGTATCTTAAGTATTAAAGAAGAAAGTTATGGCTCGGAAAAAGCGTGCAAAGGAGTTGAAACCCAATATCAAAGTTCGATTGGACCGTCGAACCGTCATCACCGTTCGTGATGAAGAAAAACTAGCTTTCTGGAAAGAGAAGTACCCTGAACTTGAAGTGCTCGAAAGTTGAAGGCGTTAGGCCAATCCGAGTCAAATAACAAGACATAAGCCTGTGCCTAATTTGGGCACAAAGAAAAAAGCCGGAGTGATTCCGGCTTTTTCATGCACCTTCAGATCGAGATGCGCGTTGAACGGATAAGTTCAATTAAGCCATTTCGGCCTGTTTCCATGGGGCGAAGGCTAATTGCTCCCGGCCTTTCTTGGTAAGTGTATACCCGTTCTTGTTCTGTAGCATGCCATCAAGGTACAAGTTGGTGATGCGCTCGCCGATTCTTGCCTGTCCAACACTGAGATCCGTATCTGCTTCAATCCGCTTCCAGAAATTTCGTTCCAATACAGCCAACCGAATGTGAGATTGCTGCTCTTGCTTATAGGTGTGGATGATGTCGAGGATCATGTAATCGTACTTGTCCATGGCTAAGGTGATGTGGTAGGTTAGGGTTTTCGTTGCAAGGCTTTGGTCCGCACGCTTGCAAAGTAGCAGGCGACAGTTGAAAAGACCTTCATCGGAGCGACCGAAATATGAACGAATTGTTAACGATTGCAGGAAACATGTTGAAGACTTGTGAATAGCGAGACAACCGTTTTTCTAAACATCTGATAATGATTAGAATGGCGTTACTTCTCGCCTGCGCTTATTCAATCCTTCGGAAGGCTCCAACGGCCACGAAGTGTTTTTCCATTGTTCAGGTGTGTCCTCAAAAGAGACATAAACGCGTCGCGCTCAATTTCACAAGCGCCCATGCTTTGGAGGTGCGGGTTCTGAATTTGGCAATCAATGGGCCCGAAATTGTGTTTTTTTGCCCATTCAATCAGATGGATGAAAGCAATCTTAGACGCATTGCTTTCCTCCGAATACATGCTTTCGCCAAAAAACATGTGCCCAATGGAAACGCCATAGAGACCTCCAATTAGTTTTCCATTTCGCCAAGTCTCAAAAGAATGGGCGAAGCCCAGTGCATGCAAACGCAGGTAGGCCTGAATGATGTCTTCTGAAATCCACGTTCCTTCTCCGTCTTTTCTTAACTCCCCACAATTGCGCAGAACCGCTTCGAATTGGGTGTCTGTTTTGACTGAGTAATCCTTACGATTGAGCACGTTGCGCATGCTTTTGGAGATCTTCAGATCCTCCAACCTCAAGATGCAGCGTTTTTCAGGAGCCCACCAGAGAATCGGGTCATTTTCACCGTACCATGGAAACACGCCGTTTTGATAAGCAGCGATGAGTCTTGCTTCACTGAGGTCACCGCCGATGGCGAGCAATCCTTCCCAAGCATCTTCCAAAGGCGGAAAGCCAATGGAATCGTCCAGCATGGCGATACGGGGTTGCTCAGTCATCGTAGAAGTTATCCTCCGAAGATAGTTGTTGGGCATGGATTATGCCTCATTTTTGAACCATGGCTGAGCATCATCCGACGTCCATTCAAGATTTGGCTAATCGCTTCGCTGAGGACGGCGTTTCTTTTGGAAAAATGGCAGATGCAAAAATGCCATTCACGCGTCCTTCCAAGTCAGAGGCTTTGGCTCAAGGGTTCCATGTTCGGCTCGCTTCGGTGCTGTTAACGATGGTCCCCAGCCAAGGCCAATGGTCCCTCGTGTTGATGAAGCGCCCGGAATATCCGGGAGTTCACAGTGGGCAGATTTCGATTCCTGGTGGGGAAGTAGAAGCGGAAGACACGGATGATTTGCGTACGGCACTGCGTGAATTTGAAGAGGAAATGGGTGTCATTGTTCGCCGCGACGATGTGATAGCCAATCTTACGGAGCGCTACATTCCTCCCAGCAAATTCGCGGTGAAGCCTTTCATTGCAGTATTGGATCGGATGCCCATTTGGAAGATAGATTCCAATGAGGTGGCTGAAGTTGTCATTGTTCCTGTGGTGGATTTGTTGCCGGACGATGCGCTGAGAAGCACAGCAATCGAAATGGGCAAGGACCAAAACCAAGCGATTCACCTTCCAGCGTATTGCTTCGAGGAGCATATCATATGGGGGGCGACAGCTATCATGTTAGCGGAGTTCGTTGCTGCGTGGAAGAAAACATTTCCGGATCCTGTGGCGAGTGCATTGGCCGTTCGCTGAACGACTCTCTTTAAACTGCAGTACTTTTGGCGCATGAATTCAATCGTACAACTCATCTCTGGTCGTGAGGAAGATGCGCTGGATGCCCTCGAAGTGGCAAAGGAAACAGGCACCGTTCAATGGGTTCGACCGATGCTGGAGGCCTTTCGGGACCGTTCAGAGGAAGGGCTTCGCGAGGAGATTGCGTCAATGCTCGGGTCCTTGAAGGTGTCAGAAGGAGCAGAGGTCATGGGGGATGCGTTGGAAGACCCTGAGTTTTCATCCGTTCATGCGGACATCATTGGATTTTTGTGGAGTTGTGGTTTTCAATCGGAAAATCACCTGCGTTGCGTTGTTAATTGTGCTGCAGAAGGCGATTTTCGATGCGCGATGGAAGCATTAACATGGATCGAAGAGTTGGAGAGGGTTAGCGATGAACAAGCGCTTTGGGATGCCTTGCTGGTGGTTCGTGGTGTTGTCGAAGAAGGACGTGAAGACGGCACCCAACCACTGTTTGAGGCCATGCACCAAGCACTCAGTGCCCTCGAAAGAAATCAATAACGACAGCTGTTTTTCTCACGTTTGAATGACACCTGTGCGAAATGCTTCGAGGGGTGCATGGCTGGCCATCTCAATGCCGCTGCTGATCCAATGCCGAGTCTCTTCCGGATCAATGATAGCATCGACCCATAAACGCGCTGCAGCGTAGATCGGAGAGGTTTGCGCTTTGTAACGCGATTCAATGGCATCGAACATCTTTTTCTGCTCCGCCTCGTTTGGCTTCTCGCCTTGTTTTTTGAGCCGAGCCAACTCAATCTGTTGCAAAACCTTAGCGGCTTGTTCCCCTCCCATAACAGCGAGTTGGGCGGTGGGCCAGGCAACGATTAATCGAGGGTCGTACGCTTTTCCGCACATGGCATAATTCCCAGCGCCATAACTGTTTCCGACAATGACGGTAAACTTCGGGACGGTTGAATTTGCCACCGCGTTGACCATCTTGGCGCCATCTTTGATGATGCCGCCGTGCTCACTGCGCGATCCCACCATAAACCCTGTTACGTCTTGCAAGAAGACGAGTGGGATCCCTTTTTGATTGCAATTCATGATGAAGCGTGCAGATTTGTCGGCGCTATCCGAATAAATCACACCTCCAAATTGCATCCCATCCTTCTTGGATTTCACCAGTTTTCTTTGATTGGCCACTATTCCAACACTCCAACCATCGATCCGGGCATAGCCCGTAATGATGGTTTTGCCGTATTCTTTCTTGTACTCTGTAAATGAGTCTGCATCTACAAGTGCCGTGATGAGGGTGCGCGTTTCATAGGGCTGATTGCGTTCGCTCGGCAAAACACTGCAGATTCCTTGTCCGCTAGGAGCCAAGGATTTTATTTGGTCGAAACCCGCAATGTTGGCCTCAGTGCGTTGGTGTCCAATCAGTTTTCGAATGGTATACAAGGCTTCATCGTCATTCTTGCATTTGTAGTCCGTCACCCCACTGATCGTGCTATGGGTGTCTGCTCCACCCAGGGTTTCATTGTCAATATCCTCGCCGATTGCCGCTCGCACCAAGAAGCTCCCCGCCAAAAAGATGGACCCGGTTCCTTCTACGATCAAGGCCTCATCGCTCATGATAGGAAGGTACGCTCCGCCGGCGACGCATGACCCCATCACAGCCGCTATCTGTGGGATGCCCATGGCGCTCATTTTTGCATTGTTCCGAAACATCCTTCCAAAGTGTTCTTTGTCCGGGAAAATTTCATCTTGCATGGGTAAGAAAACGCCTGCGCTATCAACCAAATAAATGATCGGAATGCGATTTTCCATGGCAATTTCCTGGGCCCTGAGGTTCTTCTTGCCTGTGATTGGGAACCACGCTCCGGCTTTCACCGTGGCATCGTTGGCTACGGCTACGACTGTTCTGCCGAGAATCTTTCCAATTTGTACCACGACTCCGCCGGCCGGACATCCTCCGTGCTCTTGGTACATGCCTTCACCTGCGAGTCCACCGATTTCAATCGGTTTTGAATGTTCATCAAATAACAACTGAAGCCGTTCCCGCGCAGTTTTTTTTCCTTTCGCATGCTCTTTGTCGATGCGTTTTTGACCACCACCTTTTGCAGCAATTTGAATGCGATCTCGGATGGGAGCCCAGAGGAGACGCATGGCATCTTCGTTCCGATTGGCATCGATGGATTGAGAAGATTGATTGTTCGGCATGTGGTAAAGTTAAGTGGAGCGGTACCTTTGTCGCATCGTGCACGGGAAGTTCATTTTACGGAATCATCGCATTCAGGTTGCATTGGTCATTGCCTCGGCATTGGTCATGGGGTGCGGAGTGCCCAAAGAAAATGCCAAATCAGCCTGTCAAATGCCCGTAGAATATGCGATGCCTCAGTTCGCAGAGGGATTTCGATGGAAATTTTTGCCTGCTTCAAAGGCGGAGCAGCCGCGGACTTGCCTTGAATTGTTTGACGTGAATTTTGAAACCGTGGAATCGACCGTTTACAGGGATTCCATGGCCTTGCGTCTGGATCCTTGCCCCAAAGGAAATGCGGTGGTTTTGCAGGTTGCCTCCCGAGGTTTAGCAACGTTGAGTACGACGCATGTAGCGTTGCTCCAGGCGTGGGATGATTCCCTTGTGCATTGGGCAGGTGGTGCCTTTGTCAATTACATCCAATCGGAGGTTGCACAGCGTCGTTTGGCGCAGAATCAAGCCGTGAACTTTGGCGGCAATCCAGAATGGG
>JADHRK010000049.1 GCA_016777435.1 Flavobacteriales bacterium | reverse complement strand
CGATGCACCGTCGTTTCCCTGAAAGTTGATGTCAGCGCCCCACAAATGCGTGAACAGGCCCTCCGAAATCGCGGACTGTACATTGCGGTTTTGAGCGCTTCCTCTCACTGAGAAATCCAACGGGCCAGCGGTTCCGAAATTCACCATCACATCGTATTTGTTGCGCATGTAATCGAACACGTAATTCGAAGTGAACCCAGAAGCCACACGATTCGCCTCCAGCCAAGCCGCTCCCAAGCGCAGAGAACGCAGGTACAGCTGCTCCGGTGCGTCAGCGCGCTGATAAAGCATGGACAGGTCGCCTCCGAAAAAATCAACCTCTGCAACGTTTGTAGCTTCATAGAGGTCGCTCCCGTCAAATTGCACCCAATCAATCAGGTCGCGCCCTTGCCGAATGAATCGAGTCGTCTCAATGGAAAATTGATGAGCTGATTGTGACGATGAGATGTTCCAGCGGGCGCCAAGCTCACCTTGGTCAGCGTATTCTGATTTCAAATCTTCGCTTCCAACGGCGCCGCCCAAGGTGTAATACAAATCCGTGAAAGAAGGATGCCGAACAGAGCGACCGGCCGAGCCAAAGACCACAATTTGATCCCCTGTTCCAAATGCCATTCGCGCGTTCACAGCAGGCAGGAGGGAATTACCAAAACGGCTATTTTCATTGACAGCCATCGTTGCTGTCACAGCCAGTCGATCTGCCAATCCGAAATACTTTCCCGAAACATAGGCGTCGACATTCAACCGATCGTCTGCATAGCCATACTCTGTATCCCCTTCAACAGCCAACCCGAGGCGATTGCTTCGAATGGATTCCGTCCGCGCATCGAATGCTGCTGTCCACATCACAGCATCGCCTAACCAACTGAGCTGACCATTCACTGCTCCTACAAGTGAACGGTGCAAATTCGCCCCTTGGTACCACCCCGCTGCCGTGTCCGGAACAGCGAATAGAGAAGGTGCCACAAAGAACCCATCCTCTGTCAATGAATACCAGTCCGCTTCCTCACGGTACAACTCAAATCGATCGCTGTGCGCACGAAGATGACCGGCAGCCGAGGCGTTCCAATTGCCTTGCTGCCGCGACCACACCAATTGTGCAACCGCTGCGACTGTTTCCTCATGTTGATTCGGATACGTCGAGGAATAAAAGTTTTGTGCCCCAAAGGATTTGGATTCTGCCGCAAGCAGCGACTTCCACTCGCTCGCACCGCTCCGAAAACGCGCGCCCCAAAACAACCGATTGATTTCCATGTCGGAATTGGGAATGTATCCATCTGTTTTCGCTTGCGACAAACTCAAACTGTGCCGGATTTTTCCCGTGTTGGTTTGTGCATTCGCTCGAAGACGGGTCCAATTGAAACTTCCTAGTTCTGCCGTGAGGCTCGCAGTCGTTGGTTTCTCATCCACCCGGGTTTCGAGCAAAATCCCTCCTGCAAATGCGCCAATGCCCGCCCATGGGCCGGATCCCGAGCGCACCACCTCCACGTGTCCCAAGTCTTCGGGATCGATGGGTATGTTCATGAGATGATGTCCCGTATGCGGGGCAGACCATCGAACACCGTCAATGCGAAGCGCTGTCTGCTCGTACGATCCTCCACGAATGCTCATATCGGTTTGAACCCCCCATGCGCCTCGGGTTCGGACATCGATTCCAGGAACGAATTCCAGCGCTTCACTGATGGAAGTCACCCCCCGCCATTCAGACGGCATCATTACGGTTGCTGATTTGGGTGACGCCAACAAGGGCAATGCATTGAAGCCAACCCCCAGAACAGCAGCCTCTGACAAAGAAACCATTGTCTGGCTGGAGTCGGCATCGGAATCAAGGGGCCGATTGGCCCAAGTAACGGAGCTGCTAAACAGGCCCAAAGACAAAACACAGGACAAGATCGTGCGCATTAGGAATTGCTTTTTGTGAATCAGCGCAAAGCTAAGGGTCCGCGCCAAAACAAGCGTCGTGATGCGGTTTTCACGATGTAACTTTGGGGCATGCAACGATCGGAACAAGAACGCGTGCGTCGCGATTCACTCGCCACCTTGCGGAAGATGGGCATTGAGCCTTATCCCGCGGCAGAATTTGCAGCGACACACAGGTCCAATGCCTTGGCGGAATCATTTGAAGACGGCAAGGAAGTAACGCTAGCGGGGCGCCTGATGAACCGCCGGATCATGGGAAAGGCCTCTTTTGCGGTGCTGCAAGACAGCGAGGGTACGGCACAGCTTTACCTGAACCGCGATGAGATGTGCCCTGGAGATGATAAATCCATGTACAACGACGTCTTCAAAAAACTGCTTGATCGTGGTGATTTCATCGGTATTCAAGGCACCACTTTTACGACCAAAACTGGTGAGCAAAGCGTGAAGGTGAAGACGCTCACTGTGCTTTCAAAATCCCTCAAGCCGTTGCCCTCCGTCAAGGTGGACGAAGATGGAAACGTACACGACGCATTCACCGATCCCGAATTGCGGTACCGCATGCGGTACGTCGACTTGGTGGTGAATCCAGACGTGAAAAAAACCTTCGAAGCCCGTTCGCAAATCATCCGCACCATCCGCGAATCATTTGACCAGCAAGGGTGGTTGGAAGTGGACACGCCCGTGCTGCAAACCATTCCTGGAGGGGCCGCCGCCCGGCCATTCATCACGCACCACAACGCATTGGACAGCACACTCTATTTGCGCATTGCCAATGAACTCTACCTGAAACGCCTGATCGTCGGAGGGTTCGAAGGTGTGTTTGAATTCTCGCGGAACTTCCGCAACGAAGGAATGGACCGCACCCACAACCCTGAATTCACGGTTCTGGAACTCTACGTTGCGTATAAAGATTACCACTGGATGATGGAAACCACTGAGCAGCTTCTGGCGAACATTTGCCAAGCCGTTCACGGGGGTACCAAAGCCAACTTGAATGGTGTTGATATCGATTTCGCCCCCCCTTACAAACGCATCAGTATGCGAGATGCTATCAAGGAGCACACCGGAATTGACATCGATGGAAAGAACGAAGAGCAACTTCGTGCGGCTTGCGAAAGTGTCGGCCTAGAAACAGACGCTTCCATGGGCAAGGGGAAACTGATCGACGAACTCTTCGGTGAAAAGTGTGAACAGCACTTTGTGCAACCCACCTTCATCATGGATTACCCGGTTGAGATGTCTCCTTTGACCAAGGTGCATCGCGACAACCCTGCTTACACGGAGCGCTTTGAATTGATGATCAATGGCACGGAAGTGGCCAACGCATACAGCGAGCTCAACGATCCCGACGACCAACGCCAACGCTTTGAAGATCAATTGGCCCTGAGCGAACGCGGGGATGATGAAGCCATGTTCATCGACCAAGACTTTCTTCGCGCATTGGAATACGGCATGCCTCCCACCAGCGGAATCGGAATCGGGATTGACCGACTGGTCATGATGCTCACGGATCAAACTTCGATTCAAGAGGTGTTGCTCTTTCCACAAATGAGGCCAGAGGTGTTTGAATCCGGTCCCGATGCAGCAGGGCTTCGGGCCATGGGAATTTCCCCTTCATGGGTAGAACATGTGATTGCTGCTGGATTTGAATCCCCCGCTGCAATGGAAGGTGTGAAGCCTGCTGGATTGCGAGAGAAGCTAAATGGCTTCCGAAAAAAGAACAAATTGGAGTTGCCTGCCCTTTCTATAGAAGAAGTCGAGGGTTGGTTTAACCCTGCGAATTAAGGATCATTACCATGCCTGCACCCTTTCAACAATCCACCGTCATCGACGTCCTCAAGTCCATATTTGACCCGGAAATCCCGGTCGATATTTATGAGCTAGGGCTCATCTATGAAGTGAAAATCACCGAAGACGGCTTCGTTCATATCGAAATGACCCTGACCTCTCCCAACTGTCCCGTCGCGGAAAGTTTACCGGCAGATGTCGAGGAAAAGGTTGGGAAAATCGAAGGGGCTACCGGAGCGAAAGTCACCATTGTTTTCGAACCACCCTGGACGCAAGACATGATGAGTGAAGAAGCAAAACTCGAACTCGGTTTCTTGTGAACGATTCTGACACAACGCGTGGAATCGCGATTTTAGGAAGCACCGGTTCCATTGGAACCCAGGCGCTTGAGGTGATCCGTGAACAAAAGGATCGGCTGCATGTCGAAGTCCTGTCGGCGCACCGAAACGCAGCCCTTCTCATTGCTCAAGCCCTAGAATTTCGCCCCAATGCCGTGGTCATTGGTCAACGAGAATTGTTCCAAGAAGTCAATGCCACATTGTTCGACGAAGGCATCAAAGTTTATGCTGGCCCAGAAGCCCTGGAACAAGTGGTGGAAATGGAAGGGGTTGATATGGTGCTGACGGCGCTTGTTGGGGCCGCTGGATTGCGGCCCACCTTGCGCGCAATCCGAGCCGGCAAAGACATTGCGCTTGCCAACAAAGAGACACTCGTTGTGGCAGGTGAATTGGTGATGGCAGCCGCGCTGCAGGCTGGCGTGGACATTCACCCTGTAGATTCCGAGCACAGTGCGATCTATCAATGTTTGGCAGGGGAAGTGCTGAATCCGATTGAGAAAATCATTCTCACTGCATCTGGTGGACCGTTTCGCGGAATGAACCGCTCTGGGTTGGAAGCCGTGACCAAAGCACAAGCCTTGAAGCATCCCAATTGGGACATGGGCGCCAAAATCACCATCGACAGCGCGTCCATGATGAACAAAGGGCTGGAAGTTATTGAGGCCAAGTGGCTATTCGATTTGCGCATGGACCAAATCGATGTGGTCGTTCATCCGCAAAGCATTGTGCACAGTTGTGTCCAATTTCAAGATGGTTCGATCAAGGCTCAATTGGGCTTACCCGACATGAAACTGCCCATCCAGTATGCATTGGGTTACCCCCATCGCTTGCCGAATGCATTCGACCGATTCAGCTTCATGGATTATCCGAAACTCACGTTCGAAGAGCCCGATTTGGAAGCCTTTCGGAATCTACAGTTGGCCTTCGATGCGGGCAACAAAGGTGGCAACGCGGCAGCGATTCTCAATGCTGCTAACGAAGTTGCTGTGGCCCGTTTCCTGGCCGATGAGGTTTCGTTTACGGGAATGACCGACGTACTGGAGCATGCGCTTGCTGCTGTTGCTTGGCAGCAAAAACCCGATTTGGAAGCTTTGATTGCCTCCGATTCTGAGGCACGCGCAGCTGCGCAAGAATTCAAGGCTTGAATCGATCGACTCAGAAAAACTTGGTCATACGGTCATGATGTCTGCTTCTTTCGCAGACAAGACTTCATCAATTTTTTTGATGAATTGATCGGTGATTTTTTGCACCTCGTTCTCTCCGTCTTTCGCCAAATCTTCACTGAGGCCAT
Organism: Flavobacteriales bacterium; assembly: GCA_016777435.1. GTDB lineage: Bacteria > Bacteroidota > Bacteroidia > Flavobacteriales_D > Sanyastnellaceae > UA16. Next base: position 6,343 of record JADHRK010000049.1, on the reverse strand, counting down.
CGGATTTGGCCGCTTTGATGAAATCGTTGGCTTCTTTGCGCGCATTGCGAACCGAAACCCGGGCGTGTTCGCCCTCTGAACGCGCCCGCTTGGTCAGGTCGCGCCGACGCTCCTCCGTGAGCGGGGGAATGTTGATGAGGATGGATTCGCCATTGTTCATCGGATTGAGGCCCAAATTGGCATTGATAATGGCTGTTGCCACCGGGTCCAGCATGTCCTTTTCCCAAACCTGCACGGTAAGGGTTCGTGCATCCGCTGAATTCACATTGGAAACTTGACTCAGCGGCGTCATGGATCCATAGTATTCTACTTTCACGCTGTCCAACATGGCGGGATGTGCCTTGCCTGCGCGAATTTTCTGAAGTTCCGACTCCATGTGCTTGATGCCCTTGTCCATGGCTTCGCGCGCCATGTCTAACGCCATTTGAATTTCCTCTGTCATGACCTTGCCATTAATGGTTTACCAAAGTACCTACATCTTCGCCTGAAATCAAGCGTTTGAGGTTACCCGATTTGTTCATGTCGAAAACGACAATGGGCAACTTGTTCTCGTTGCACAATGTAATCGCTGTCAAATCCATCACTTTGAGCCCTTTGGAATACACCTCATCGAACGTGATGGTGTCGTATTTCACCGCATTTGCGTCCTTCTCCGGGTCCGCGCTATAAATGCCATCGACCCGCGTTCCTTTCAAGATCACATCCGCATCGATTTCAATTGCCCGCAACGAAGCGGCGGAGTCGGTTGTGAAAAAGGGGTTTCCGGTTCCTCCACCGAAAATCACCACGCGTCCTTTTTCCAAGTGACGCACTGCTCGACGCCGAATAAAAGGCTCGGCGATTTGCTTCAGCTCAATGGCTGATTGCAATCGGGTATCCATTCCCGCGCTCTCCAAAGCACTTTGCAAGGCCATGGAATTGATCACCGTCGCCAGCATGCCCATGTAATCGCCTTGGGTGCGTTCCATTCCTCCTTCCTCTGCTTGAACGCCTCGGAAAATATTGCCGCCGCCAATGACAATGGCCACTTCGAGCCCTGCATCCACTATGGTTTTGATTTCGTCAGCGTATTGCTTCAAGCGCTCATTGTCAATGCCAAATTGCTTTTGACCCATGAGGGCCTCGCCGCTGAGCTTCAGGAGGATTCTTTTGTACTTCATTGCGGGTACAAATATCCGTAATATTCCTTCACGTGGCGTACAGAAAAAAGAAAGGGCGACCCATTTGGATCGCCCTTTGCAATTTGAATCTTATTTCCAGCGGTTCAGTCGAGCGCTGCTCGGCAGAATCCCGTGGCCTTCGCACCGCTGCTCAACGAATCAACGTACTGTGCAATATTGATCTTTCCGTCTTTAATGAACGCTTGATTCACCAGTGTTGCCTCCTTGAACCACTTCTTCAAGCGGCCCTCAGCAATCTTAGCGGCCATCTCTTCTGGCTTGCCTTCTTGGATCGCCAATTCCTTGCCGATTCCCCGTTCCTTCTCAATGAGGTCTGCAGGAATGGTTGACTCATCCAAAGCGACTGGAGCCATTGCAGCGGCCTGCATCGCGACGTCACGGCCGCCTTCGCCCACGTTTGCATCAAATGCAACCAACGTTGCCAATCGGTTTCCTGGGTGGATGTAGGCAGATACTTGAGCGCCCGCGAGGGTGTCAAAGGATCCGATTTCAATCTTCTCACCAATTTTACCGATTTGCTCTGTGATCTTCTCTGCAATGGTGATGCTCTCACCGGGGAATGTCTGCGACAAGAGCTCATCTTTGGAAGTCAGTTGACCATTCAAGGCCACGTCCAAAATGCGCTGCGCCACTGCAACGAACTCTTCATTCTTTGCAACAAAATCCGTTTCACAGTTCAAGCCAACCAAGGCACCGAAATCGCCAGCACCATTCGTGCTCGCCAAAATCGCTCCTTCACCTGTTTCACGATCACCGCGCTTGGCAGCAACTTTTTGTCCCTTCAATCGAAGGATTTCAATGGCCTTGTCAAAATCGCCTTCTGCTTCTGTCAGGGCTTTCTTGCAATCCATCATGCCTGCTCCCGTGTGCTTACGGAGCTTGTTCACTTCTGCAGCTGTAATGCTCATATGAAATGGTTATTTGCGCCGGCTTGACTACCGCCGCGGGTTCTAAATCAAAAAAGGTTAGGCCTTCTTTTCGTCTGACTTGTCCTCTGCAGCTGGAGCTTCCTCTGCTGGAGCCGGAGCTTCAGCAGGAACTTCGGCCGCTACTTCCTCTTTCTCAGCTTTCGCCGCCTCTGCTGTCGCTTTTTTAGCTGCCGCTTGCGCGTCTGCTTGGTCTTTGTCCGCTTTGCGATCTTGCAAACCTTCCGCTATGGCTTGAACCAAAACGTCCAAAACCAAGGCGATGGATCGGCTCGCGTCGTCATTCGCTGGGATGGGAAAATCCACCGGACGTGGGTCCGAATTGGTATCAACCATGGCGAACACAGGGATGCCAAGTTTGCGTGCCTCAGCAAGCGCAATGTTTTCTTTCACTACGTCGACGATGAAAATCGCAGAAGGGATGCGGTTCAAATCAGAGATGGAACCGAGGTTCTTTTCCAATTTTGCACGCTGACGGCTGACCTGCAAGCGCTCACGCTTGGACATGGTGTTCAGCGTACCGTCCTGCTCCATTTTGTCGATCTGCGACATCTTGCGCACCGCCTTTCGGATCGTGGCGAAGTTTGTCAACATACCTCCCGACCAACGCTCTGTGACATAAGGCATACCTACTGCCTGTGCACGCTCTGCTACGATTTCTTTGGCTTGCTTCTTCGTTGCAACGAACAAGATTTTCTTTCCGCTCTTGGCGATTTGCTTCATTGCTGCCGCTGCCTCGTCAAGCTTAACGCCTGTTTTGTGCAAGTCAATAATGTGAATGCCTTTCTTCTCCGTGAAGATGTACGGCGCCATGTGCGGGTTCCACTTGCGCTTGAGGTGGCCGAAGTGAACTCCGGCTTGGAGCATTTGCTCGAAGGTTGTGTTTTCCATGTTTACTTTCCTGGTTTAAGCAATTCTCTGGTAGCCGCAGAATGCGCGAGTCCAAAGAATTTGGATGCTAAACAAATTATAATGTTCTGGTAGATTCGATTAACGCTTGGAGAACTGAGACTTCTTACGTGCCTTCTTCTGACCGAATTTCTTGCGCTCAACCATTCGTGGATCACGAGTGGTAAGGCCTACTTGCTTCAACGCAGACTTCCAATCTGGGTTGATTTCGATCAAGGCTTTTGAAATCGCCAATCGGACCGCTTCCGCTTGTCCGGTGATTCCACCGCCGTCAACGTTCACTTGAACGTCATATTGACCGATGGTCTCGGTCAACATAAACGGCTGATTAATTTTGTACTGCAACACGGATGTGCTGAAATAAATAGCCACGTCCCGCTTGTTCACGGTGACGTTTCCTTTTCCGGGCTTCAAGTACAAACGCGCTACTGCGGTCTTTCTTCGGCCAGATGTGTTGATGACTTCCATTCGATGTAATGATCAAGCTTGAATCAAGCGTTCAATGTGAATTGCTCAGGCTGTTGAGCATCATGTTTGTGATCCGGGCCTACATATACATGCAGGTTGCGGAAAATTTCTCGTCCGAGGGTGTTCTTTGGCAGCATGCCGCGAACCGCATCCTCAACCAAGGCAAAAGGCTTTCGCTTCAATTGCTCAATCGCCGTGCGCTTTCGCTGACCTCCTGGGTAACCGGTGTAACGGATGTACTCCTTTTGCTCCCACTTCTTTCCTGTCAAAACCACCTTCTCAGCATTGACCACAATCACGAAGTCGCCGCAATCTGCATGGGGTGTAAAATTCGGCTTGTGCTTTCCGCGCAAACGCTTAGCAACTTCGGATGCCAATCGGCCCAAAGTTTGGCCTTCAGCATCAACGACCAACCACTTCTTGTCGGCGTTCTCCTTATTGATGGAGCGTGTTTTGTAGCTCAAAGTATCCACAGCTCAGTGTTTTGAATGTTCGAATTCTCCCCAAAATTGGGGGTGCGAAGATAGCAAACGGATGTTTACAACCCAAGACATCTTGTGGACAAAACTGATTAGTCGCTTGAGTCGTTGGGGTTGGCACTTCCCGGAGAAGGTGCTGAGAACCCCTGATTCCCAAGCATATCAAAGGATACAGACCGTTTTTTCTCTGCAAGTGGCAGCGTCCAAGAGCGCACCTCTCCCGATGGAATTTTCAAATAAATGATTTCCGACTCTGCAGAAATTCCAAAAGAAAACGAACCCTTGCCCGATTCATACCCCAGCCAACAACCTCCCGAAGGCAAAATCATTGTCCCAAAGACCAGTCCTCGCTGGTCCTGATTGTCCGTCAACTCCCACCCTTCCATATCGCATGGTTCTTGCGCCGCATTGCGCACTTCTATGTAATCTGCCGGGTCGCCCTTGGCGTGCACTTCGGATAGGTAAATCTGGGCGCTGTTGCACCTCCCCACCGATTGCCGTTGAGGCGACCAAGGCTTTCCATTCGAAGAATAAACCCGCGCCTGAGGAATACTCTTCTTTCGGCCCTTTCCTTTAACGTCGGGCAGCCGCCAAGTGACATTCAGTCGAATCACGTGTTCATCCCATGGGTCTACTGATTGCCATTCATCGGACCAGACGTAGGCCGTTCCCACCGTCCATTGCTTATTGATCTCACGTTTCAATTGCAATTGAAAACGGCTGCTTAATTCTGCTGAACCACCCGCCATGTCCTTCATGAAAACTTCATAGCTCGGCACCAATGACCACGAATTGCTTGGGCTCCATGCATACCCCAAACGGATTCGCTGAACCAAGTCTTCCGAAACTACATTGCCCTCCATTCCAGTCATTGGATTCCATGCCTTCGTGGTCATCAAGCGCCATTTCCACTGGCCCGGACCCCTTTTGGCCTTTCCATCGAATCGAAGGGCAAAACGTCGACCAGACTCATAAAACCCTGCGTCTCTCTGGCGCTCAATCCAGCGCCATTGCGCCTCTGCGCTCCACATTTTATTCAACTTATAAGCGACACCGGCGTTTACAAATCCCCGGTCGTGCCACGTTCCCCCCATGGACCATCGGTTCTCCCACTTCAACGACCAGCTCCAATCCTTTTTGACTTTTTGCTCCAGGGTTAAGCCCGCCCAACCCCCGATATCGGTGTATTGTGCTTGCGCCGTGTGAATCACTGCGCCTAAAACGAGAAAAACAATGCCCCTGTTCATCGATCAGATTTCCTCATAAATCCGAATCACCCCCAAATCAACTTCATCGTCCCCCTTCTCAATGGTCAACTGATGAATGATCGGCACATCGGGACCGCCGGCATTGAGGGTGTCTTCGCTGTACACATAAATCGTGTAATCCCCGGGGCGCATGCCATAAAAAGCAAAGTCTCCATCGTAATTGGTTCGCACCCGGTCGTCCGGTCCAATGCGGTCACCGTAAATAATGAATACGTCTTGGTCTGCGGCGGGATGCGGCGCTTGTGCAGAAGCCGGGTTGACAATTACTAAGCGTTTTTCGACCTCAACACTTCCCTGAATGGTCGTTGTACCCCCTTCACCAGCCGTGCGGCTGCATCCTATTAATGCGATCAAAACCAAGGCAAAAACTGCCGGATTCAACCTCCAATTCATCGAATAATTCATCATTTGAAAAAATTGCATGCGCTTCATGAGGGTGCAAAGTAGTGCCTGAAGTAATTTCGAGCACAATCATGATGGTCCCACACGAAGAACATTCCCCTTTGCAGCACACCGGCCTCGGCGAAGGCCGCATTGAAATCATTTGCGGTCCCATGTTTTCGGGGAAAACCGAAGAGCTGCTTCGCAGGGTGCGTCGCGCACAAATTGCCCACCAACCTACGGTGATTTTCAAACCTACCACAGATACGCGCTACAACAAGGATGCGGTCACCTCCCATGATTCCAATGCGCTTCCGTCCGTCACCGTGGCCAACAGCGAAGAAATCCTGAATTACCTCAAAAGCCAAGCACGGCCCATCACCGTCATCGCAATTGATGAAGTTCAATTCTTCGACGACGGTTTGCCTGAAATCTGCATGAAATTGGCGGATCAGGGCATCCGTGTCATTGCAGCTGGACTCGATTTGGATTTCACCGCCAAGCCCTTTGGGTGCATGCCTGAACTGCTTTGCTTGGCAGAGGAAGTGACCAAACTTCACGCGGTTTGCATGGAAACAGGCCGCCCCGCTCATTTTTCACATCGCATTGCCGGTGGCGCCAATACCGTGGAAATTGGAGAGAAAGATCGCTACATCCCGCTGACCCGACAGGCCTTTGTAGCCGCACGCAACGAGGCCAACGACCAATGACCGTCAGGGACTGGAAAAACT
>JADHRK010000048.1:5000-11678 GCA_016777435.1 Flavobacteriales bacterium | reverse complement strand
AGAAACATGGGCAACATTCATGTTCCCATCATCGTTCGCCTCCAAGGAACAAATGCTTCTGAGGCCAAAGAGCTGATTGATGCTTCCGGACTTGAAGTGCGCTCTGTCATCCAGTTGCAGGATGCTGCCGATGCAGTGGCTGAGGTGCTCGCCTAAAGGCAGGGGTTGAGAAAATCTTTTAATCCGATAGTTTTTCAATCATCAATAGCCCGTCCCTCATGGGCATGAGCGTTGTGCGAATGGACTTTCGGGATGCAAGATCTTCCGTCATTTTTCGCAAAGCCAACGCTGTCTCATCAGGTGCCGGGTGATCGGGGAGTACTTTTCCCCACCACAGCACATTGTCGACCAGGATCCATCCTCCAATCCGGGTTCGATTCAAGCACAATTGTACATATGCTGGTGTGCGCAGTTTGTCGGCATCGATCCAAACCAAATCGTAAGGTCCATTGAGGTTGGGAAGTGCGGTTAAGGCCTCGCATGTATGGCGACGCACTTGATCGAAGATCCCGGCTTTTTTCCAGTGTTCTTCTTGAATTGCGTGCAATTCGTCATTGGGTTCGATGGTGTCGATTGTCCCTTCACTTTGCAAACCAGCAGACAAACAAATAGTGGAATAACCGCTGTACGTTCCCAGTTCAAGAATGTGCCGAGGGCGAACCATTCGGCTGATATTGGCCAGAAAACTTCCCTGTACGGAATCACTGAGCATCTGCGGGCTCAACACGGTTTGCCACGTTTTTATCCGGAGGGATTTGAGGACAGCGTTTTCGGGCGTGCTATTCGCTTCGGCATACTGCAGAAGTGGATCGTCCATGTCATGGGGCTCCTTCAACGTAGATTTCAATTGCAGCCAAGGCCAAATTCAGACAAGAAAATGAGGAGATCAGAAGCTCCTACAACACCGTCATTCAACCATGCGATAACACAATCCAAAGAAACGGCTTGAACGTATTCGGTGTTCTGACAGATGTAATCCAAGTCGAAGGATGTACAATTTCCTTGACCACGAGCCTCAATCGTCGCACAGAGGCTAAAACAGGCTATTCCGAGCCAAAAAAGGACTTTGTAATGTTTCATCGCCCTTTAAAATACGGTTTTTCCGTGATTTTACCCAACAAAAGGAAAGAATTAAAGCAACCTTCGCCATTACCTTCGCCATCCGGATGAGCCGAAAGAAAAAAAATAATGCCCGCGTTCGGCTGGATAGTGATGGTATGGTCTTCAGTACCCAGCCGGGATGGGAAGCCATGGAGGAAGCTGAGTCCTCGTCTAACTCAGCTGCCACTGACAAGCAGCTGCTTTATGTCAGCCTGGATCGGAAGCAACGCGCCGGTAAACCGGTGACATTGGTGGAGGGATATTCGGGTGATGCGATGGCATTGCTGCTCCTTGGGAAGGAACTCAAGACCACTTGCGGAGTGGGCGGTGCGGTCAAAGACGGTTGTATATTGATCCAGGGTGATCAACGAAAAAAGGTAATTTCCACCCTGGAAGGCAAGGGGCATCAGGTCAAAAGCAAAGGAGGATGAGCAACGAAAATTTGGATAAAGCAGCGAACAGCAGTCCGAAAGTGAGCAAAATAGAATCGGATTTGCCGCTCTACTTTGCCAAAACCCTAGCGGGTATGGAACAACTTCTGGTATCGGAGTTGGTGGATCTCGGCGCCATTTCTGTGAAGGATGTTCGGCGAGGTGTTGAGTTCAAGGCCGACATGTCGACCTTGTTTCGCGTTTGCCTTTCCAGTCGTTTTGCGTTGACGGTCTTGCGGCCGATCCTGTCCTTCAACGCCCAGAATCCAGATGAACTATACGAAGAAGCCAAGAAGTGGGAGTGGGGAGCTGTGATGACGGCGCATTCGTCTTTTGCAATTGATGTGACGGTGCATTCTTCCATTTTTACACACTCTCAATTCGCCATGCTCCGATTGAAGGATGCCATCGTTGACCATTTCAGGGAGCAAGGGGGAATTCGTCCGGGCGTCAACCGAGAAGATCCAGACATGCGCATTCATATGCACATCTCCAATGCGGCAGTCACGCTGTCACTGGACGCGGCGGGTCGTCCATTGAGCCGGAGGGGGTACCGTCCTGCAGGAGCGAAAGCACCTTTGAATGAGGTGCTTGCGGCGGGCTTGTTGGCACATTCTGGCTGGAAACCGGGCACGCCATTGTACGACCCCATGTGCGGTTCCGGAACCTTTACCATGGAGGCAGCGCTTTGGACGGATGGATTGCCGATTCAATGGCATCGTAGGAAGTTTGCTTTTATGGATTGGCGTGGATACGATGATGATGAGTGGTGGCAAGTTCGCGACGAAATGAAAGAGCAGCGGAACAAGGTGCATACTCCCATGTTTACCTGGGACAAAGATTTTGGAGCGATTTCACAAACGCGGCAGGCGCTGGCGAATATGGAATTGGACGGTATCACTGAATTGGGGCGGGCCAACTTTTTCAAGATGCAGCCACGCACAGAATCAGGAGTGGTGGTCTTGAATCCACCATATGGTGAGCGCCTCGATTTGGAGGATGCACCTGAATTTTACAGCGCGATTGGCGATGCGTTCAAAACGAATTGGTCTGGATTTTCTGCATGGATCATTTCTTCTGATGCCGAAGCATTGAAAAGCGTGGGCTTGAAAACCAAGCGAAAAATTCAATGCTTCAACGGACCGCTGGAGTGCCGTTGGGTGGGATTCGATCTTTACAAAGGCAGCGTGCGAGATCCGCAAAGTTCCACCGAAGTGATCGAACCGGACCCGGAATCAACAACCGAGACGCCCGATTGATTGCATAAAAAAAGCGGCCCCACTGGAGGCCGCTTTTTTATTCGCTAATTTATGTTAGGCTCCGCTCAGTGCTTCAGCAATTGAGAAACCAGGCGGCTTTGTCCCGATGAAAATTCCACCGTGTAGGTGCCACGGTCGAGGTTGCTTACATCGATTGTGGGGTAAGCATTCAAGATGTTTTGATTGTATACCGTGCGCCCTGCCGCGTCATAAATCCGCAATTGCCCGGGAGTTTCACTATTCAATCGAACTTGATCCTGGGCGGGGTTAGGGTAAATGCCCAATTGCAACGGCAAATTGGAATGGCCCAATCCATTGGTCGCTCCTTCCACCACGTCTGAGGCATTTCGAGGTTCAATTTTATACTCCTCGAACGTGTAATGCAAACAGCCGGTGATGGAGTACACCTGCTCTGCCATCCAGCCGTCCTCTGGATAATACATGTAGTCGTTGGTTTTGATTTCACCGCTGCCATCGTCGAAAATAGCCTCGCCATAATCGGCGTCTGCCACGGTGCAAGTGGCGTTGATGATTTGGACTAGGCATCCTTCATGGGCCTCACTGGCTGCCAACTCACCCGTGGTTAAAGCCATGGGCGCTGGCAACGCGTTGTCCGAACTCACGACATTGTAATAGGTCAGGTTCACCAATTCGGTGACGTCATAGTATTCAGCAACTTCTGCTTCGATGATGATTTCGTCTCCAATTTCAGGGGCCTGTGTATTGTCATAGACATACACGCCATTCCACGGACCTTCGCCATCTTGAATGAAAAATCCAATGGTGCCTGATGTGGCAGACGTGACGTTATTGGCCGTTACGATTCCAGTAGTCGTGACCACCTGTTCAATCAGTGGGGAGCTGAATAATTCCCCTTGAATTTCCGCAATGGTATGCGTGATGGCCTGCGCCGATCCGTTGTTTTGAATTCCAATGCATCCGAGCAATGCGAGTCCAATCGTGTAAATGTGTTTCATGTAGAGGTTTTTGTGAATGTACCTTTGGCAAATAGACATGAAAAACGACAAACCACAAAACGGGCGGGGCGTGATGTTGATAACAGGCGCAACTTCGGGTTTTGGCGCTGCTGCGTCCCGCATGGCTGCAAGAAAAGGGTTTCAACTTATTTTGACGGGCAGAAGAGGAGAGCGGTTGCGCGCGCTTCAAAGCGAATTGGGGAGTGCAGTACTTAAAATTCTCGACTTTGATGTACGCGATCTTTTGGCCACGCAGCAAGCCCTCGCGGCATTGACGGAGGCTGAAATTCCAAATGTGTTGGTGAACAATGCGGGGCTAGCCGTCGGAAAGGAGCCCATCGATCAAGGATTTTATGAGGATTGGAATCGCATGATTGACACCAATGTGAAAGGACTCTTGCACGTAACCCGAGAATTGACTCCACGGATGAGAGCGGGAGCGCGTATCATTAATATCGGAAGCATTGCCGGCCGGCAAGCCTATCCGGGGGGAGCCGTCTACAATGCATCAAAATTTGCAGTGCATGGATTGACAGAGGCTATGCGAATGGACCTTTTGCCCCGCGGAATTCAAGTTGCCCAAGTTGCACCCGGAGCAGCAGAGACTGAATTCAGTGCTGTGCGATTCAAAGGTGATGAGTCCATGGCAAAGAGCGTATACAGTGGTTACCAACCCCTTCAGGCCGAGGATGTCGCAGATGCGGTTCTATACATTGCCACGCGTCCTCCCCATGTGAGCATCCAGGACCTTCTTATCATGCCATCCGCCCAGGCGAGCGCCTATCATTATCACAAATCATGATCCACCAACACGAACAGGGAGTTGATTCGGAGCGAATTTGCATTCAGCCCAAGATTGTTTTGTCCGTTTTAACTTTTGCGCTGATGGCCTCTGGGTGTGGCTTTAAATCAGAACAAGCTGATTTAATTGTGCACAACGCCACGGTCATCACTATGGATGCTCAAAACACCGTGGCGAGTGCCTTGGCCATCAAAGATGGACGTATCATCGCGCTTGGAGCAGAACGCGAGGTGCTCAATAAATATAGTGCGCTCGAAACCACAGATGCGAGAGGGGGTGTCATTGTGCCGGGCCTAATGGATGGCCACGCGCATCTGGTCGGATATGCTGACGGACTCTTAGAAGCCAATTTGTTTGCCACCGAAAGTTGGGAAGAGACCGTTCAATGGGTTGTGGAGCATGATGCGGCTCGCCCCAATGAGTGGGTCGTTGGCCGAGGATGGGATCAAAACGATTGGGAACTCCCTCGTTTTCCGAGTAGCGCTCTGTTGGATCTTTATTTCCCGCAGAAGCCGGTCGTGCTCGAACGGATCGATGGCCATGCACTGATCGTAAATCGCGTTGCGCTTCAACGAGCGGGTCTTTGGCGTGCATCCATTGTTTCGCCAGAGGGTGGTGAAATCCTAAAAGGAGAAGATGGGTATCCATCCGGCGTCCTCATTGACAATGCGTGTGCATTGATCCAAAAACATGTTCCCCAGCGCTCAGTGGAGGAGCGATTTAACGCGCTTATGGAGGCCCAACAGAGCTTGTTGGCTCAAGGGCTCACATCGATTACCGACGCAGGTCTCGCTCCGAGCGAAATCCTTCGCCTTGATTCGCTCCATACCAGTGGTGACTTGAAGCTGCGGATCAACGCCATGGTCAGCTCAGCCGATTCCTCCATTGCATGGCTGAGAAGCAATGGGCCGATTCGCAAGGATCGATTGACGGTACATTCCGTGAAGTTCTATATGGACGGTGCACTTGGATCCCGCGGAGCGCTCCTTCTCGAGCCCTATTCTGACCGGCCAGGTTGGCACGGCCTCGGCACACAAGACGGTACTTGGTTTCGTTCGCAATTGGAGGCATTGGCACAGGATAGCTTGCAAGCCGCGACCCATTGCATCGGAGATTCTGCCGTTCGCTGGGTGCTCAATGCTTACCAAGACATTCTGGGAGGCACCAATGACAGACGTTGGCGGATCGAGCACGCGCAGGTTGTGGCTCCTGAAGACTTCAATGGTTTCGGCCGTAACAGTGTTATACCCTCGGTGCAACCTACGCATGCCACAAGTGACATGTATTGGGCTGGCGAACGATTAGGGCGCAACCGCATACGCCGGGCATATGCGTATCAAGAACTGCTGCGTCAATTGGGCATGGTCGCTCTAGGAACGGATTTCCCCGTAGAAGACACCGATCCGCGCAAGACATTCTTTGCAAGCGTATCCCGTCAAGATGCCAGTGGCTATCCCAAAGGTGGATTTCAATCCAGCAATGCATTGACAAAGGAACAAACCCTTCGAGGCATGACGCAATGGGTGGCATTGGCTCAATTTCAGGAAGCGGAACTGGGAACCATCGAAATTGGGAAGTGGGCAGACCTTACGTGGATGGATCGCAACTGGCTCACCATTGCTCCGGCCGATGTGCTCGAAACACGTGTGCTTGGAACATGCATAGCGGGAGAGTGGTTGTATTTGGCAGAACGATGAAGTTGAAACCGGACAATTCCAAGGCACCAAGGCAGCTACTTGCATTGCTCATAACGTTTGCGCTCGCGGTGTGCATCGGCGCGCTGATCTTGGACCCCAGTAAATCGTTGCCCGTTTTGCATCCGGCAGATTTGAATCCGGCATTGGTGGATGCACGGGATTGGAATCGGGCGCAACACAGTATCACACCTTTCGATTTGATCAATCACCATGGAGAACATATTCAGCTTGACGACGTGCTCGGTCAGGTGCTTATTGTCGACTTCTTTTTTACCCGGTGCGCGACCATCTGTCCGATCATGACTTCCAACCTCACAAAAGTGCGTGATGCGTTTCATGGGGAGGAAGGTTGGAGAATACTGAGTCACAGTGTCACTCCGAAAGCAGATAGCGTGCCTGTTTTGGCAACTT
>JADHRK010000047.1 GCA_016777435.1 Flavobacteriales bacterium | reverse complement strand
CTCCATTTTCACTTGTAAATCCCTACTCTCGGAACGGTTATCATTCAGCTTCAAGTGGTGAAGCGTATCCATCAGCGCCTTCTTCAATTGGTCAATCTCCCGAGCCGGGTAAATTTGGTGAACCTCGCCCCAGCGATCACTTACTTTGTCCTTTTCAATCATTGCATCCGCCACAAAAGATTGAAGTTGCGGGTCTTCGTGTTTTAAGAAATCATCCAAATTTGGCAAAGCATCCGATTCCAAGGCTGCCTCATAAATGGCCCAAATCGAAGCGCATGCCTCGTGTTTGAATTCCATTTCCAGCCCCTCGAAATGGTGGGAAGCAAATTCGGCAAAAGAAACAGAAATCAAGTCCTCGCTAGCCTTATCGCTCGATTCGTCTTCTGCATCCCCTTCTGCAGCTGCGGCCTCAATTTGAATGGACTCAGAACTGTAGAGCAAAACCAATCGAATCAAGTCCGCTTCTAACACATTGCGATGAGCCAGCAGTGAGTCTTGTTCGATTGCCTTCCCCGGCTCGAAACCCAGTGGGTGGTTTTCTTCCCAATCTGCAGGAACTTGAAGGCTTACGGGTGGGGCTGATGAAGCGCCTGATGCCAATCCTTGGCGTTGACGGAACGCCTCACGTTTCTCGGCTTTTTGCTGGTCCAGTAGCCGTTGCCTTTGGATTTTGTTCAACTCGAGTTGAAGCAATTCCTCGGACATCGACAACTCATTTGCCGCCAACTTGAGGTAAACACCCTGCTGAATGCCATCGGGGATGGCGGCTATGGATTCGATGATGCTATGAATCATCTCCGATCGGAGTACAGGATCATCTCCTGCTTCACGGGCCAGTAACTCCAATTTGAATGCCACAAAATCCTTCGCCTCCACTCGGATGTGGCGCGCCAACGTTTCGGAGGGGACCTTTTTACTGAAACTGTCTGGGTCATCGCCGTCCGGGAAAAGAACCACTTGGACATTGAGTCCCTCTGCAAGCAACAAGTCGGTTCCGCGCAAGGACGCCCGAATGCCGGCCGCATCGCCATCAAACAACACCGTCACATTCTTTGTGTAGCGACGAATCAACTTGATTTGTTCCACCGTCAAGGCTGTTCCGCTGGACGAAACCACGTTTTCAATGCCCGCTTGGTGCATGGCCATGACGTCCGTGTATCCTTCAACCAAGAGCACACGGTCTTCCTTGGTGATGGCTGGTTTTGCCAAATGCAGGCCAAATAGCACCTGTCCTTTGCTATAAAGTGGGCTTTCAGGGCTGTTGAAATACTTCGCGATTTTTTTATCGCTGCGCAGCGTGCGCCCTCCAAAAGCAATGGTTCTCCCCGTTGCATCTCGGATGGGAAACATGACACGACCTTTGAAGAAATCCCACGGCTTGCCATTGGTTTCTTTGACAAGGCCAAGTGCCAACAGTCGCTCCTTGGAATAGCCTGCGTCCAATGCCGCTTGGCTCATGGCATCCCATGAATCCGGGCAATAACCGATTTTGAATGCATCCAAAACGGGTTTGCGAAATCCGCGCGACTCAAAATACGAAAGCGCAATCGCCTTGCCCTCGTCCGTCTCATGCATTTGGTCCGTTAGCCACTTTTGAGCCCACGAATTCAGAGCGAGCAGACTCTCACGCTCGGTCCTTGCCTGGTGTTGTTCCGGTGTTACTTCCTCTTCCTCAATCTCGATGCCATAACGCTGCGCCAACTGCTTGATGGCTTCGGGAAAACTCAGTTTTTCCAATTCCATCAAAAAAGTCACCACACTTCCTGCCTTACCACTGGAAAAACACTTGAAGATGCCCTTCTCAGGAAGGACATAGAACGAAGGGGTTTTCTCGTTCGTAAACGGACTCAAGCCACGGAAAGAGCTGCCGGATTTTTTAAGTTCCACATAATCCCCTACCACCTCTTCTATCAAGGCAGTCTGCATCACCAAATCGACGGTTTGAGCAGGGATCATGTTTTGGTCTTAAGCGGACATCAAATGTACGGATTTCGACTGTGACATTGAGCGCCCACCCCCCCTAAATTAAAGCATTTACCTGGCGATTACTGGGAAACACCCCTTGAATCGCTTCGCATCAAAGTGTTAAGGGTTGTTGAATTTTTGCTGCATCGGCTTCTGACAGGCGAGTCCGTGTAACTTTACCCGTACAAGATGAAAAAAAGAAAACCATTCGTTTTCCCCTGGTTCGCAGGAGCCATGGTGTTTGCCTTGGTCACGATGAGCACGGTGCAGATTGTCTGGTTGCGTTCGTCTGTGAATATGCGGCAGCAAATTTTTGATGACAATGTTCAGCACTCGTTGAACCAACTCTCTGAAATGCTGACGCGGCCCTCCGCAGATATCCTTCAAATTGATTTGGAAGCGATTCCCGAATCCAACGAAAACGATCTCATTCAATCCGCTGCGAGTCTCGGCACAAGCTTAGACGACGCCGAAAATCGCATGTTGAATCGTGTTAGAGCCCTGAAAATTGACAGCCTGACCCCCGTCATCCTCGCGGCACATGGCATTGAAATACCGGTCATCGTGTCCGTTTTTGACCGCTATGGCCAACCCGTGAAATTGGCCGACGAAGATGACATATTTCGGGAAGCACTTGAAATCACCCCATATCAGACAGCCATTGAGGCGCTCAGCCTGCGCATTCACTTTCCCAAAATGAACCGTTACCTGCTGCATGAATTGCTGGCCCAATTTGCATTGACGGGACTCATGATTGCGATTTTGGCATGGGGATTCTTTTCCGCCGTCACAGGAGCCGCGCGAAACAAACGCATTGACCGCATTCGGAGGGCCCTCATGAACAACCTCACCCATGAGCTCAAAACGCCAATCAGCACCATTGGACTGGCAGCAGAAGCATTGAAAGATTCCGATATGCAAAAGGATCCGGAGAGTTTCAATTACTACATCGGATTGATCCATGAAGAAAATAAGCGGTTGGGACTGCTGGTAGAAAATGTGCTGCAGGCCAGTTTGGCAGAATCCGGTAAAATGCAGCTCCACATGCAGACCCTCAATGTGCATGACCTCATCAAGGAAGTGCTCAAGAACGTAGCCATACAGGTTCGAAAACGCGGTGGAAAAGTTGCGTTGGAATTGGATGCAGAATCGGCATTGATCTTCGCAGACCGCACACACCTCAGCAACGTGGTTTTCAACCTAGTGGACAACGCCCTGAAATATGCCGATGGGAATTTATTGCTCAAAATCACCTCGCAGCAGACAACAGATGGCGTGGAATTGCGTTTTCAAGACAATGGCATTGGAATTGCCAAAGAACATTTAGGCAAGGTATTTGATAGACTATACCGTGTCCCCACTGGGAACGTTCATGATGTGAAAGGATTTGGCCTCGGTTTGAGCTACGTGAAAACCGTCGTCGATCGCCACCGAGGCAGCATTCATGTTGAGAGCGAACCCGGCCAAGGCAGCACGTTCATCCTGAACTTGCAAAAGGAAAAACTGGAAGATTAATCCCGAGGAAAACACCGATTATGAGCGACTCAAACCAACTCAGCATCCTGCTCTGCGAAGACGACCCCAACCTGGGGCGCTTGCTCTCTGATTATTTGAAAGCAAAAGGATTCGAAACGATATGGGCCAAAGACGGCGTGGAGGGTCTGAAGGAATTTCATCGCAATGCTTTTGACTTCATCATTCTGGATGTTATGATGCCCCGAAAGGATGGCTACCAAGTGGCAGAAGAAATCCGTCGGGAAAACAAGCACCTCCCCATTTTATTCCTTACCGCTCGTTCCACCCAAGAAGACACGCTTGAAGGGTTCAAGGTCGGTGCCGATGATTACATGACCAAGCCGTTCAGCATGGAGGAGCTTTTGGTGCGTATCCAGGCCATTCTTCGACGCAGCGCTGCATTGCCTGACGGTGAAGAAAACGTTGGTGAGATTTCCATAGCCTCCTTCCAATTCGATTACAACACACAAATGCTCCGACGAAAAGACGGAGGGGAACAGAGACTAACGACCAAGGAAAATGAGCTGCTCTTCCTGCTGTGCAAGCACCGCAACAATTTGCTTGAGCGCACCTATGCCTTGAAATCGATTTGGGGCGATCCGAACTATTTCAACGGACGGTCCATGGACGTCTACATCGCAAAGTTGCGTCGTCACCTCAAACCCGATGAAGGCATCCAAATCCTCAACGTCCACGGGAAAGGCTTCAAAATGATTGTGCCGGAGTAAACGGCAATTTTGGCATGGTATTGGACACGTTTCTGTTAAACCATAAAAACCATTGCCATGATTCCTTCAAAAGCTCCCAAAGGTCTGTTGCAACTGGGCCTAATCGTGTCTTTTTCACTCGTTCTTGTCGCCTTCGAATGGACGCAAACCGAATGGGACGAGCCCGCGGGATGGGCATATTCAAATAACAATTTACTGGAAGCCGAAATGGTCCCTGTGCACCTCCCGGCCAAACCCACCCCCCCTGTTCGCGCCATTGGGATAGCGCCAGAAATCAACCCCGAACCTCGACCCAAGCCTGCGCCGCAGCCGATTACTGACCCCCATTTCGATCCACTCGAAGGCCAGCTGTTCGAGCTTGGGTTTGTGGATGAAGGCGGTGAGGAAGAAATAGAAACCTTGCTCATTGCCGAACATATGCCGCACTTCAACGGCTGCGAGAATGTGCTCGATCGGAGCCTGGAACGCGCCTGCACGGAGGCGGAAATGATTGCCATAATCCAACGGTGTGCGCAATTCCCGAAAAACCTTCGATCGCGCGCAATCAGTGGGGTGGTTTACCTCCAATTCAATATTGATGAATACGGCGAGGTTTCAAGGCAAAAAGTCCTGAAAGGCGCACACCCAAGCTTCAACCAATCCGCCTTGTCCGCTTTGGACTGTATCCCCAAAATGATTCCCGGGATACAACAAGGACAACCTGTTCGAGTAACCTATACGATTCCTGTGCGATTCACCATTCGTTGAATTCCCATTGACAATTGCAAAACTCGTTGGCTTTCCGCGAACAAAGCCTTAGATTTGCACGCCCCTAAATCCTTGCGAACGTGTCTCATATGCTCAAAATTCTCGCCGGTTCTAGTTCCACTGCTTTTGGAGAGCGAGTTGCGACCGCTTTTGGAGGCGACTTGGTTCCAGTAAAAACGACCAAGTTCAGTGATGGCGAATTTACCGTAAGCATTGAGGAAACCATACGGGGCAAGGAGGTGGCGATTGTACAGTCTACGTTTCCCCCGACGGATAACCTCATGGAATTGCTGCTTCTGATCGATGCAGCGAAACGCGCCAGTGCCAAACGCATCATCGCCATCATTCCTTACTTTGGGTTTGCTCGTCAAGATCGAAAAGACAAGCCGCGGGTGGCCATCGGGGCAAAATTAGTGGCCAATTTGCTCACTGCTGCAGGCATTGATCGGCTGATGACAATGGATTTGCATGCCGACCAAATCCAAGGGTTTTTCGAAGTGCCTGTGGACCACTTATACGCAAGCGCATTGTTTGTGCCTTACCTGCAAGGCCTGAAGACCCAAAACTTATGCATTGCAACACCTGATACAGGAGGAACAAAACGTGCCAATTCCTATGCGAAGGCTTTGGGTGTAGATATGGCCATTTGTTACAAGCAACGCAAAGTGGCAAATCAGATTGAAAACATGACGGTGATCGGAGATGTCTCTGGAAAGGATGTTGTGTTAGTGGATGACATGTGCGACACGGCAGGCACACTAACCAAAGCAGCCTCATTGATGATGGGCCATGGCGCCCTATCCGTGCGAGCCTTGTGCACACATGGCGTGCTCAGCGGACCTGCCTATGAGCGCATCGCAGAAAGCGCACTAACGGAATTGGTTGTGACCGATAGCATTCCGTTGGATTCAAATAAAAATACCGACAAAATCAAGGTCCTTCCGGTCCATGATTTGTTTGCTAAGACTTTAACCTGTTTGGTGGAAAACCGTTCCATCAGCGATACTTTATTAATTCAGTAATTATGAAAACTGCATCATTGAGCGGCTCTTCTCGAGAGAGCGTAGGAAAAAAAGATGCCTCGCAACTGCGATTGAACAACCGCGTACCGGCTGTTTTATACGGTGGCGGGGATCAGAAACACCTCTCGGTAGGCGAATTGGATATTTCCAAAATCATCGTCAACCCAGACGTATTTCAAATTGATTTGGACTTGGATGGCACTGCTTACAAGTGCATCGTCCAAGATGTTCAATTCCACCCGGTAACAGAACGAATCGTCCACATCGACCTCTTGCAGGTCATTGATGGAAAGCCCGTTCGTGTTGAATTGCCATTGCGCACTACCGGCACAGCCCAAGGGGTCATTGATGGTGGACGAATTCAAATGTTGTTTCGTCGCCTACCTGTCCGTGGCTTGATTCAAGATTTGCCAGAAGCAATCACAGTGGATATCAGCGATTTGGTCATCGGAGACAGCGCGCGGGTTCGCGACATTGAAGTTCCCAACTGCGACGTATTGCTCAGCGAATCAGCTTTGCTCGTGGCTTGTAAGCGAACGCGTGCAGCCATGTCAGCCGAATCAGAAGAAGAAGTAGATGGCGAAGGAGCTGAAGGAGCTGAAGGAGGCGAAGGAGCAGAAGGAGCAGAAGGCGCTGAATAAAGCTTTCAACAATGAAATGCCTCATCGTAGGACTGGGTAATCCCGGCGCTGAATATGAGGAAACCCGACATAACATTGGGTTCAAGGTGGTGGACACCATCGCACAGAAAAGCGGAGCTTCGTTTGAAGTTGCTCGACTGGGCGAGGTGTCCACCGTCCGTTTCAAGGGGCGAAGTCTGATCTTATTGAAGCCTTCGACCTTCATGAACCTCAGTGGAAAAGCGGTTCGATACTGGATGGATAAGGAGAAAATTCCACTGGACCGGGTGCTTATCATTACCGACGATTTAGCGCTTCCGTTTGGGACTTTGCGTCTCAGAGGCAAGGGAAGCGGTGGAGGGCACAATGGCCTCGGCGACATTGAGAAGGTCCTAGGACACTCCAAATACAGCCGCTTGCGTTTCGGAATCGGCGCGGAATTTTCCAAAGGCCAGCAAGTTGATTATGTCCTCGGCAAATGGAGCGAAGAGGAAAACCAAACCCTCCCTGAACGCTTGGATCGGTGCACCGCCCTGGTTCAATCGTATGCCAGCATCGGCTTGGAACGCACGATGAACTTCTTCAATAACACCTGACTACTCGTAAAGATGGTTGTTACTGATGTAGTTTAACACCTTGTCGTGCAACAAATAACGGATATCTTTTTGGTCCGTAATTGCATTTCGCAGATACGTCGAGGAAATGCTGATCATCGGGGCATTGCACCATTGTATGTTGCCATGATCTCGGGGAATCACCTCTTCTGGTTTTGCTGCTGGAATCGCTGCGTTGTCTTGATCTGAAGATCGTCTTGGATACACCAAAATCCGATGCTTCTCGACCAGTTCCCAATGGTCACGCCACGTGTGTAGTCGCTCAAAGTTGTCCTCACCAATGATCAAACTGAACTTGACATCTGCGTAGGTCGCCCGCATGTGCCGCATGGTTGCGGCGGTATAATTCGGTTGAGGCAACTCGAATTCAATGTCGGAACCTTGGAGCAATTCGTTCTCTGACACAGCCAAAATAACCATTTGCAACCGGTGTGCTTCATGGATCATTTCGTGCGCCCCTTTCTGTGGGTTTTGGGGGGTAACCACGAGCCAAACCTCATCCAAATCGGTATAAGTCGCCATGTGGTTGGCAATCACCAAGTGCCCCATGTGAATGGGGTTAAAAGAGCCGAAGTAAAGCCCGATTTTTTTGTGAGTATGTTCCTCAGAAGCCATTGTCACTCAACTCGTTTTCAGTGATCCTCTCACGTGTCCGACAGCCATTTCCACTGCTTCCTTGCATGCCTCCTTCAAGTCGTCATTGATCAAAACCTTATCGAAATGAACACTTTGTTTCCATTCCCAACTCGCCTTACCCATACGCTCCCTGAGTCGCTCCTCGCTTTCCGTCCCCCGTCCTTCCAGTCGTTCCCGCAAAATTTCCATGCTCGGCGGTTGCACAAAAACAGACAATGCTTGCGGGCCCAATGCGGCGCGCAGCTCCATTCCTCCTACCACGTCGACGTCAAAGAGCGCCGTTTTCCCCTGACTCCACAAGCGTTCAAGCTCCGATTTGAGTGTTCCGTAATATTTATCCGGATAAACCTCCTCCCATTCCACCAATTCTTGGTTTGCGATGCTCGCCTGAAACGCCGCAATCGATTTGAAATGATAATCGACTCCGTCCTTTTCATTGCCTCTCGGCTCACGCGTAGTGGCGCTCACCGAAAAGCCCAGCGACAAACCACTATTCTCCAGCAGATGACGTACAATCGTCGTTTTTCCAGCTCCTGAGGGAGCCGAAAAAATAATGGCTTTTCCTTCCGATTTAGAGGGCATTGAGGACCTGTTCTTTGATTTTCTCCAGCTCGTCCTTCATCTGGACGACATAGCGCTGCATGTCCGCGTCGTTCGCCTTGCTTCCCAAGGTATTGATTTCACGGCCCATTTCCTGAGCAATGAATCCAAGTTTTTTGGCCTGGCCCGCGGGCTGCTCCAACACCTCAATGAAATAGGTGCAATGCGCTTTGAGGCGCACGCGCTCTTCAGATACATCCAGCTTTTCCAGGTAAAACAAAACCTCTTGCTCGAACCTGTTTTCATCCAATCGGCCACGGTCCTGAATTTCATTGAAATTCGCCTGAATACGGGACCGGATGCGCTTGATTCGCTCATCCAGAATAGGTCCAATCTTCTCCTCCATCTCCGAAATATTGGCAACGTGCTGCCGAAAGTCAGCCTCTAATGCTTCTCCTTCATGTACTCGAAACGACAGGAAATTGGACACGGCATCGTCGATGAGGGCTTGGATTTGGCCCCATTCATTTTCATTCAACTCCTCTTTGCCTTGCTGCAAAACATCGGGCAACCGCATAGCCACTTGCATCAATGCACCCGGGTTCTGTTCATAGCCCCTCCCTTTCGCAATGCCCTCTAAATCTTCGAGATAAGCCGCAATGAGTCCGGAATTGAGTTCTTTCCGCTCAATACCATCCGCCTCGTAGTGCAAGGATAAATCGCATTTTCCTCGGCCAATGGCTTTCGAAAGCGCCTTCCGTAGCTCCATTTCCTTTTCTCTGAACGCCGATGGCATCCGAACGCTCAAATCAAGTTGCTTTCCATTCAAGGATCGAACTTCTGCGGTGTAACGGCGCATTCCAATGGTTGCAGTCGACTTGCCGTATCCGGTCATAGAGTGAATCATGGGAGGGATTTTCGACAAAGATAAGTCCCCGTGACAAGGTGAAGTGGGATGTACCTTTGCACCATGAGCAAAATGGATCAAATCCAAGCCCCAGTGGCTGCTGATATGGTAAGGTTCCAAGGGCACTTCAAAAGTGCGATGCGGACGGAAGTCCCTTTGCTCGATCGCGTGACGCGTTATATCATTCGAAGAAAAGGGAAACAGATGCGTCCCCTTTTCGTCTTCTTGACAGCCCGCGTGGTCCTTGGAAAGGATTCAACTGTTTTGCCTGAGCGCAGCCATGTGGCGGCCTCCTTGATTGAATTGCTGCACACCGCGACCTTGGTACACGATGACGTGGTGGACGAAAGTCCCTTGCGCAGGGGGTTCTTCTCCATCCAAGCCCTTTGGAAGAAAAAACTCGCTGTCTTGGTTGGGGATTATCTGCTGTCGCGCGGATTGCTGATGGCGGTCGATGCCGAAGCGTATGATCTGCTAAAAATCACGTCAGAAGCAGTCCGGCAAATGAGCGAAGGAGAATTGCTGCAAATCGAAAAAGCACGGCGATTGGACATTACCGAAGAAGTCTACTTTGACATCATCCAACGAAAAACGGCTTCCCTCATTGCCGCTTGCTGCGCGTGTGGCGCCGCTTCCGTCAGCAGCAATCCCGAGACCACGGCCAACATGAAGCGGTTTGGGGAGTTGGTGGGGTTGGCGTTTCAAATCAAGGACGACCTGTTGGATCTCGGTGATGGGGAACGCATCGGAAAGCCCACGGGAGGTGATATTCGAGAACGAAAAATGACCCTTCCCCTCATTCATACTTTAAATGAAGCCACGGCGAGCGAACGCCGGAGGCTCATTCGGTTGGTGAAGCACCACAATCACAAAGATCAGGCCGTGCAAGAAGTAATGGACGCAATCATCGAAGGCCCCGGAATGGCATATGCGCGGAAAAAAATGACAGAACTCCGGGACGAGGCCATGGCACTGCTCGACGCTGAACCCGATTCAGATGCGAAGGAAGCGCTCATTGGGTTGGTTGACTTCACCATAGAACGCAAACGATGAAATCAAACTTCCTTACTTCCTCGCTCCTCCTCGCAGGCCTCGTTTCGATGATTGCCTGCAGCTCCACCAGTGATGCCGACACCGCAACAGTCACCACATATGAATGGCCCGATGGCACACCAAGACGAACCGCAGAAGTGATGGATGGGGATACCATTTCCATTTCCATTTTTGATGCAAGCGGGCAATTGACCAAATACGGGGAATGGGAAAATTCAAAAAGGCACGGTGCTTCTCGCGCTTTCTATCCGAGCGGAACGCCATGGTCCGAACACACTTACGAACGCGGGGTGCAAGTGGGTGATTACCGGACTTGGTATCCCAATGCACAACCGTTTATCGTTGGTCAATATGACCCGACAGGAAAGCCAACGGGGGTCTGGCAGTTTTTCAGCGAATCAGGGGAGCTGATCCGAGAACAACCGGGCGATTCCATTCAACCTTGAATTCACATTGCACCGCTGAAAACATCGGGTCAGTGGTCTGAACATCGATGCTGAATCGGCAGTATTTTTGTTGTGCGTCATTTGCTATGAATTCTTCAAAAACTTTTTCCCGATTCAACGTCATCACCGCAATTGCGATGTGGATGACCTTTTGGTTAGCTATTGGGCTCTCCATCACTGCATCGGCGCAGCCCTCCGATTTGAGCCCCTCGGAACAATACATCGATCAATGGGGGGACGAGGCAGTTTACCAAATGGCCGTGCACGGTATTCCCGCCAGCATTACCCTCGCACAAGGCATCCTCGAGAGTGGAAACGGACAAAGTCAACTTGCGCTGAAATCCAACAATCACTTTGGCATCAAATGCCATGGAAAATGGCAAGGCGAACGGGTTTACCATGATGATGACGCGGATGACGAGTGCTTTCGTGCCTATCAGAATGCCGCTGAGAGCTTTCACGACCACAGTCAATTTCTGAAGAAAGCGCGCTACGAACGATTGTTCGAATTGGAACCTACCGATTATAAAGGCTGGGCCAAAGGTTTGAAGAAATGCGGCTATGCCACCAACCCCAAGTATGCCAGCAAACTGATCGCGTTAATCAACCAATACGAATTGGAATCCTTCGATGCGGAAGGTTTGGCACTTGCCGCATCCCGCGAGGCATTTGGAGAAGCCAAAGACGCGACCGTTGAACTGCAAAAGAACACCGCACGAGAGGCGAACGGCAGCGGAATGAATCCGAACAAAACTGGCGAAGTTCTCAGCGGCATTCGTTCCATGCAGATGAGTGAAAATGCCATTCGATACACCTTAGCCAACGCCGAAGATTCCTATGAATCGCTGGCAGAGGAATTGGACATGATGGTCTGGCAACTCTACCGCTACAACGAAGTGGAACGCAAGGCGAAGTCGGCACCCTACCGGCCCGCGGCAGGCGAGATT
>JADHRK010000046.1 GCA_016777435.1 Flavobacteriales bacterium | reverse complement strand
AACATTCCCTTTGCTCATTATTTCCGCACGGAAGCAGAGTGGATATGGAAGTGGAAAGAAAGTCAACAGATT
The DNA here is from genome assembly GCA_016777435.1 of Flavobacteriales bacterium. Taxonomy (GTDB): domain Bacteria; phylum Bacteroidota; class Bacteroidia; order Flavobacteriales_D; family Sanyastnellaceae; genus UA16. The sequence goes on along the minus strand of JADHRK010000046.1, from coordinate 11,678 downwards.
GGTACTTCTTGGCATGGGCGGTTGCGAGGCGGTTGGGCGGTGAACGGTTCGAATTTTAATGGGATTCCGTTTGACCGGTCTTTTTTCGCTGGTGGTGCAAATGGTTTGCGCGGATGGAGTGCACGTGATTTAGGGCCTGGATTCGCGAACCCCGATGATTTCAATGGAGGTTTCGTTTCCGGTTTAGGCGATTTGCAAGGTGAATTGAGCGTCGAAGCGAGAAAACACTTGACCAAGGTCTTCGAAATGGCATTTTTTACAGATTTGGGGAATGTTTGGTTACAAAACTCGAGTGCTGATGTAGCGAGCGAAAAACTAACATTTGATTTGCGCTCCTTGGCATGGGGAGCGGGTGTTGGTGCCCGATTGGATTTCGAGTTTTTTATTTTTCGAGTTGATGCCGCACTCCGCTTGTATGATCCCGTTGAAATGGAAGGCAGTCGTTGGGTTTCAGAAGGCCCTTCAAAAGGAGCGCTTCATTTGGGCATTGGTTATCCATTTTGAATGCCAGTTTCAGGATTGCTTTAACTTAGCCCAGAAATTTGACACAAAAAATGGGTTGGTTTAAGCGAATACAGGACGGCATTACGACGAAGAGCACCGAGAAGAAAGAGATTCCCGAAGGTGCCTGGCATCAATGCATCAATTGCAAGACGGTTGTGACGTCTCAGCAGCATGCCGATCGAATTCACGTCTGTAATTATTGTGGACATCACGATCGAGTTGGAAGTGAAGAATACTTCGATTTGCTTTTCGACGATGGCAAATACAGAGAGGTGGCTCCAAAGATTGAAAGTGAAGATCCGTTGAAATTCATCGACACCAAATCCTATTCCAGTCGACTGGATGCTGCTAAAAAGAAAACTGGACTTGCTGACGCTTTGCGCACCGCCTCCGGTGATTTAGAAGGCATCCCTGTGGTGATTTCTTGCATGGACTTTCAGTTCATCGGCGGGTCCATGGGAAGCGTAGTCGGTGAAAAAATCGCCCGTGGCATTGATTTGGCATTGAAAAAAGGATGTCCCTTCATCTGCATTAGCAAATCAGGAGGGGCTCGAATGATGGAAGCGGGTTTGAGCTTGATGCAAATGGCGAAGACCAGTGCGAAGCTTTCATTGCTGGCTAAGGCAGGCCTTCCCTATATTTCGGTATTGACGGATCCCACAACGGGCGGGGTGACAGCGTCATTCGCTATGCTGGGAGACATGAATATAGCGGAACCCAATGCCTTGATTGGATTCGCTGGGCCGCGGGTGGTCAAAGAAACCATTGGCAAAGATCTTCCTGAGGGATTTCAGCGTTCCGAGTTTTTATTGGAACATGGATTCTTGGACGCGATCGTAGAACGGAAAGACCTCAAGGAAAAGATCTCCTTTGGCCTCAAGGCGATGTATGACGCTCCCGAGGCATCACGAACGTAGAAGTCCGCTGGCGTGATGCCGCTGGTGATTGATGAGAAATGTGCTTGGTGCGTTGTTAACCAAAGATAGAAGGCTTACCTTCGCGCCTTTATTAACATCACGAACATCTAAACGATTTCGACATGTATTACTTAGACGCAGACAAAAAGAAAGAGTTTTTTGCTGAGCATGGGGTAAATGACAAAGACACTGGAAATGCGGAAGCGCAGGTGGCGATGTTTTCATACCGAATCGCTCACTTGACAGAGCATTTGAAGAAGAACCGAAAGGACTTCCACACCCAGCGGGCACTGATTAAATTGGTCGGTAAGCGACGAAAGTTATTGGATTACCTCTCTGCAAAGGACATCACGCGCTACCGTGCAATTGTGTCCAAACTCGGTTTACGTCGCTAATTATGAAATTTTGAAAACGAGAGAGGCAACCGGTAAAGCACCGTTGCCTTTTTCGTTTTTTTTATATGCCTTGGCTCAAGGGAGTTCAAGGATCAAGATGCATTTACAGGAAAGATGAATTATACGGTACACAACCAAACCATTGATCTCGGCAACGGGCGCGAGATCACCCTCGAAACTGGCAAGCTTGCAAAGCAAGCGCACGGTTCAGTCGTCGTTCGATGCGGCGACACAATGCTGCTGGCAACCGCAGTATCATCGCACGAAGTGCGCGATGACATGGATTTTTTACCCCTTACGGTGGATTATCGTGAGAAGTATGCTGCGGCGGGTCGATTCCCCGGTGGTTTCTTCAAGCGCGAGGCGCGCCCTTCCGATACGGAAGTGCTAGTCATGCGACTCGTCGACCGGGCTCTGCGCCCCACATTTCCGTCTGATTATCACGCGGGAACCCAAGTAATGATTCAATTGATGTCAGCGGACGCTGAAGTTTTGCCCGACAGCTTGGCTGGCTTGGCCGCTTCTGCTTGTTTGGCTGTCAGCGATATTCCGTTCGATGGCCCCATTTCAGAGGTGCGTGTCGCGCGAATCGATGGTGCTTTTGTCATCAACCCACACCGCACAGAGTTAGAAAGTGCGGACATGGATATGATGGTTGCCGGAAGCATGGATAGCATCGTCATGGTGGAAGGTGAGATGGCTGAGGTGAGCGAAGACGAGATGGTCGATGCAATCGAAGCAGCGCACAAGGCAATTCAAGCACAATGCGAAGCGCAAATTGCGCTGGCAAAGAGCACAGGTCATTATGGCGTCCAACGCGAATATTCGCATGAGAACCACGATGAAGATTTGCGGTCACGTGTCAATGAAGCACTAACTGATCCTTTTTATAAAGCGGCACAGGAGGGCAAGTCGAAAGAAGAACGAAAGGCTTCTTTCAAGTCCATCAAAGATTCCTTCATGGAGACGCTTTCGGATGAGGAGCGAAGTGAAAAGGCTTTCATGCTGCGCCAGTACATAAGTGCTGTGCAGAAGAAGGCCATCCGAGATTTGTTACTCAATGAAGATACTCGTTTGGATGGGCGCAAGCCGACAGATATCCGCTCGATTTGGACAGAAGTTGATTACTTACCCGGAACGCATGGCAGCTCGATTTTTACGCGAGGAGAGACGCAATCATTGACTACGCTGACGCTGGGAACCAAACTGGATGAGCAGCTCATCGATGGTGCTTTGGTTCGCAAAACGGAGAAATTCCTTTTGCATTATAACTTCCCTCCTTTTTCAACGGGTGAAGAGCGGCCTTTGCGCGGCACAAGTCGTCGAGAGGTAGGACACGGTAACCTCGCGTTGCGTGCCCTAAAACCTATCTTGCCTGATGTCGAAGATTGTCCTTACACCATTCGTTTGGTGAGTGAAATCTTGGAATCAAATGGTTCATCATCCATGGCAACCGTATGCGCTGGAACCCTTGCTTTGATGGATGGAGGCATTCCAATCAAGGCGCCGGTATCCGGAATCGCAATGGGGCTGATCACTGATAAAGATTCGGGCAAGTATGTGGTCCTATCCGATATCCTGGGGGATGAAGATCATTTGGGCGATATGGACTTTAAAGTCACTGGAACGGAGAAAGGCATCACTGCCTGCCAAATGGATATCAAAATCAAAGGCTTGAGTTTCCAGCAATTGCGCGAAGCACTGGAGCAAGCCCGAGAAGGACGTCACCACATTCGTCGTGAAATGTTGCACAGCCTTCCCGAGCCTCGTGCAGATTATAAAGATCATGCACCACGGATCGTGGCGTTGCAAGTGCCGGGTGAATCCATTGGACCAATCATTGGTCCAGGCGGTAAGATTATTCAGGAGATTCAGGCGGATACCGAAACAGTCATCAGCATTGAAGATGTGGATGGAAAAGGAATTGTAGAAATTTCAGCCTCCAATAAGTCAGCAATTGAGGCTGCTGTTGCCAAAATTAAGGCCATTGCATTCCCGCCAACGGTAGAAATTGGCGAAGAATATGAGGGCAAGGTCAAAAGCATCATGCCTTACGGGGCTTTTGTTGAAGTTATCCCAGGTCAAGACGGTTTGCTCCACGTTTCTGAATTGGATTGGAAGCGCGTTGATCGCGTGGAAGACATCCTGAAAGAAGGTGAGGTCGTGAAATTTAAGGTCGTCGGAAGAGACGATAAGACGGGCAAAATCAAATTAAGTCGAAAGGCTTTGTTGCCAAAGCCAGAGGGATATGTTGAGCGTCCTGAGCGATCACGCGGAGACCGCGGAGACCGCGGAGACCGCGGACGTGACCGTGGCCCACGAAGTGATCGAGGTCGGGATCGAGGTCCACGAGGAGATCAACAGTCTTCTTCTGACTCAGAGTAACCTCTCTGATTGTTGCGAGTATAAAAGAATCGATAAACGATAACCAAAGCACCCACTAAATGAGGCAGCTGAAAATTACAAAACAGGTAACCAACCGCGAGACAGCATCACTGGACAAATACCTGCAGGAAATTGGTCGTGTAGATTTGATCACCGCTGAGGAGGAGGTTGAGTTGGCACGCCGGATCAAAAAGGGCGATCAAGTTGCTCTTGAGAAATTGACCAAGGCCAACCTTCGTTTTGTGGTTTCCGTTTCGAAGCAATATCAAAATCAAGGGCTGTCATTGCCTGATTTAATCAATGAGGGCAACCTCGGATTGATCAAAGCAGCGCAGCGCTTCGATGAGACTCGTGGGTTTAAGTTTATCTCCTATGCGGTATGGTGGATTCGTCAAAGTATCCTTCAGGCACTCGCAGAGCAGAGCCGAATTGTCCGATTGCCATTGAATAAGATAGGTTCAATTAACAAAATCAATAAGGCATTTGCTCGTTTGGAGCAGGAGTTTGAGAGGCCTCCAACAGCTACTGAATTGGCAGAGACATTGGATATGACTTTGGACGAAGTGAAGCAAAGTATGAAGAATGCAGGGCGACACGTTTCCATGGATGCACCATTAAAAGATGGTGATGAGTCATCGAGCAACATGTACGATGTCATGCGAACGGGGGACACGCCATCGCCGGACACCGACCTGATGATCGAGTCTTTGCGGAAGGAAATAGAACGTTCATTGCGCACGTTGACCCCGCGTGAAGGTGATGTGATTCGGTTGTATTTCGGTTTGAACGGAGAGCACCCCATGACCCTTGAAGAGATTGGAGAGCGATTTGACTTGACACGAGAGCGCGTGCGTCAAATCAAGGAAAAAGCAATCCGACGGTTAAAGCATACGAGTAGAAGCCGGATTCTCAAGAGTTACTTGGGGTAAAAGTTCCAGCAAGCTACTGAATTGAAAAGCCATGCCATCCCACAGTGATCGGCATGGCTTTTTTACTGGCACCAGTCGGGACAATTATCTGCGTCTGGTTTCGTTTTGGTCTGAAACTGCTCCATCTTTGCAAGCAATGCGTGTTGCTTTAAAAAACATCTTGATCCCACGTTTGAGTTGCTTCTCCGGATTGGTAGGCTACATCGTGATTTTATGCGCACTCAGTTCCATATTTTTAGGCTCAGGTTGTGGGAAGGTGAGGTACTCAGACGATGCCAACTTGACATTGGAATTTTCGGCAGACACCATACTTTTTGACACGGTCTTTACGACCATTGGTTCTGTAACATTGCCCTTGAAGGTTTTCAATCCCAATGGCAGTGCTGTGTTGATTGATAAAATCGAAGTGCTCGAAGGCCTTGATTCACCTTTTCGCATCAACGTGGATGGGGCAGTTGGTCCCGCAGTCACCGATTGGCCGTTGCTTGCCAATGATAGTTTGTGGATTTTCATTGAAGTGACGGTTGACCCAACCCAAGGGAGCACCCCCTTCGTTATAGAAGACCAGATTCGATTTGTCACCAATGGCAATGAGCAGTTGGTCACATTGGCGGCTTGGGGTCAAAACGCCCATTTTCATGGAGGATTGAATGACATAACGGTACTTCCTTCGTGCGATGAGACTTGGGCTGCTGATTTGCCCCACGTGATTTATGGCATTGTTGAGGTGGAACCGGGATGTTCTTTGACCATACTGCCAGGAACTCAGGTGCATGTGCACGATGGAGGGGGTCTATTGGTTTACCAGTCTACGTTGAATGTTTCAGGCCAACTGGGCCAGGAAGTTGTCTTTCAAGGCGATCGATTGGATGAGAATTATGAGGAATATGCAGGGCAATGGGGCATAGCATTGAATTTTGAATTCGAAACGGAATATGGAATTGAGGAAGTCACCGCGCAACGAGGTGGGATATGGTTGTTTGGTGGAGTGGAATGCGAGATTCGCCATGCGATTTTAAAAAACGGAACCATTGGTTTGCAAGTAGATACTGCGGGCACTTCCAATGCGGCAGCATTGACGATACAGAATACACAGATTTACAATATGAGTGCTATTGGTATGCTGGCTCAAGGAGCAACGATAGACGGGTATAACAATCTGTTTTATGATTGTGGTCAAACAACAGCGGCGTTCACATTGGGTGGGACTTACCGAATGGACCACTGTTCATTCGTGAATTATTGGTCCGAAGGAGTGCGCCAGGCGCCTTCAGTGATCATGGCGGATTGGTACGAAGATGTCAATGGCCAAATCCAGCAGCGAAGTTTTGAGGGGAGCTCGTTCAACAATTGTATTTTTTGGGGCAACAACCACTCGCTGACCGATTTCGATGAGTTTGTCGTAAGCATGATCAACCCTCCGGTCAATCCCATCATTCGGTACAGTGCTGTGGATGTTCAGGACGATGAGTTTCCTTTTTCGATTCTGGAAAATTGCACTGTGGACCAAGTGCCTCCATTTGCATCCATCACGTCAAGGGATTTTCACATCGATTCCAATAATGCCCTTTGGGACGGTTCTTTCGGTCAATTTTCAATTCCGGTTGATTTAGACGGAAACCCAAGAATCATCGGCAATCCTGACAAAGGTTGTTATGAGCGTCAGTTTTAAGCGGTTCAAAACGTAACTTTTTTAGGTCTCTTAGCGTAAGGGGGCACGATGATGACCACAGGTATCCTTGATGCGCTTATGCGGCTATTTGCTCTTTTTGCCTCTGGCAGGAGTGCAAGGGAAGCGATGTTGGGTCGTCAAGCGGCGAGTAGGTACTTGCTCGGCCGGCTCTCAAGGGCAGTTACAGAGGATTATCTGAAACGATATGATGCCGCCTTAGAGAAGTTGAATCGCAAGATGCCTCAGGCTTCGGATGGTACATTATTAGCCAAGCGGAAGTCGAAACTATCGGTAAAATTATTGGTGCTTTGCAAGCAATTGAAAGGTGAGTTAACCGCCAAAGACAGGCTAGTCGTATTCATTCGCTTGGCCGAATTGGCAAAGGCTACAGGTACAATCGACGATTCAGATAGCTTTTTGACCGCGTTGGGAAGTGCCCTGCATCTGGCAGAATCGGATGCGAAGGATTTGACTGAATTTGCAAAGTTGGAGTCCCGTGATGCGGCCTTGCCACATAGGCTGGCAGGGGGCTCAATTTTTTCTGCACAAGTAGGCGCAGCTCATGATGAACAGCCTCTTTTGGTTTGCCGCGTATCGCTTGAGGGTTTGTATTTCATAAAGGATGTGGACCGGGGTGATTTGCGATTGAATGGCGTGCCCATTGTTCGGGGTTGTTGCTTGCCAATGACCCAAGGCAGCGTCATAAAAGATGCGATTGGTCACGCATTGTTTTTCAGTGACATCCTGGTTCAGGCAGCAGCCTACACTTTGGGCCATGACCGGATTTCATTCCAAGTGGAGGACGTGGCGCATTTCTTTCGTTATCCCCATGAATCTGCATTGAAACCCATTTCGATTGCTGCCTCTGATGGTCAATTGATAGGGATTATGGGTTCAAGCGGTTCTGGGAAGTCAACGTTGCTCAACATCTTGAATGGATCACAGGCTCCGAGTTTTGGTCGGGTACTCCTCAATGGGCGAGACATTTACCAGGATTCCAGTTTTTCCTCAGGTCTCATCGGTCACATTGCACAGGATGATGTTTTGATCTCGGAGCTCACGGTCCAGGATAATTTGCGCTACAGCGCTGCCTTGAGCTTGGGAGACTTGGACAAGTCGGACCTGCACGCTGCAGTTGACAAAACCTTGCGGAGCCTTGGACTGTGGGATATTCGTGATTTAAGAGTGGGTTCCGTCATGGATAAAACAATATCCGGAGGACAGCGCAAGCGATTAAACATTGCATTGGAATTGATTCGCGAGCCCGCGGTATTGTTCGTAGACGAACCAACCAGTGGCCTATCGAGCCGAGATAGTGAGCAGATTATGGATTTGCTCAAAGAGTTAACGCTAAAAGGCAAGTTGATCTTTGTGGTCATTCACCAGCCGAGTTCTGATATTTTTAAGTTATTCGATCACCTGTTGATGTTGGACGTCGGCGGCTACCCGGTATTCCAAGGCAATCCTTTAATGAGCTTGGCATATTTTAAGCAACTTTCGAATCAGGTGCAATCAAATGATTTGGTTTGCCGTGATTGTGGCACTGTAAATCCGGAATCAATTTTCGATATCATCGAATCGTGTATGGTGGATGAGTATGGTCAGGTGACTTCAAATCGGCGGGTTTCTCCAGAAGAATGGTTCGACTTTTACAATGTCTTGATTGCCAATGGTGCCGTGGCGCTTGAAACGGTGAAGGAAATGCCTGAAACTTCGGATTCACCTTCTTGGTCATCCCAGTGGAGGACCTTTTGGCAACGGGACTTCAAATCCAAAAGGAGCAATCGGCAGTACATGTTGATGAACTTGCTGCAAGCTCCGCTCTTGGCCTTATTCCTCTCAACCTTCACTCGTTTTCAAGACGGTGCCGTGGGTTATAGTTATCGCTTGAGTGAGAATTTACCACAATTCTTATTCATCTCTGTGATTGTTTCTCTGTTCTTGGGTCTCAGTTTCAGTGCCGAAGAAATCTTTCGGGACCGACCATTATTGAAGCGAGAGCGGTTTTTAAAACTCAACTGGAATGCTTATTTGACATCTAAGATTGCCTTGATGTTCAGCCTCTCGGCATTACAAAGCTTTATGTATTCGTCGATTTCCATTTTAATTCTAGAGATTCCGAATGCATTCGGCACGTTGTTCTGGACACTCTTTAGCTTGAGTGCCTTCGCTAATTTATTGGGTTTGAACCTCTCTTCGGCGATGCGATCCGCGAAGACCATCTATGTGATGATTCCATTGTTGATCATCCCTCAGATTATTTTTGGAGGCGCAATCATTCGATTTGATCGTTTTAATCCGGTCTTCACTGAAGTCGACCGCGTTCCATGGGTCGGAAACATTATGGCCTCTCGTTGGGGATTTGAAAGCATAGCCGTAGACCTCAGCCGAAACAATGCCGCGGTTCAACCGTTCATCAACTGCGAGGATCGTCTGGAACGCTCCGCTTGGCGGCGTGACTTCTGGTTCAAGTCCTTTCAATCGATTGAAGATGCCTCATCCCGTTCCAGAGAATGGGAGGGCGCCTTAAAAGAGTTGGAGTCATGGAATCATTCCACGGATTCCATTCGCGATGCTGAGCAATTGCGTGCAGCTTATAGGGAAGAGTACAAAAGAGCTTTTCATCAACGTGATTCTTTAAGGACTCAACTTTCAAAAGAGCACGACCTTAAAGCTTTGAAGGATAATCATCAAAATGAATCCTTGCATTCCTGGGTCATGCAAACTGACCGCACACGTCGGGTGTCAATGACCCGCAGGGGATTGGTCCAGGAAACTTCATTCATTCATCAATTGCCACTGGGACAGCAGGCTTGGAATGCTCCATTTTACGTGCCGTTTAAGAAGATAGGGCCTTGGACGCTTTCCACCCCTCATTTCAATCGATTGATCCTTTGGTCCATGATTTTGGTGATGTACTTAGCCCTGGTCAATCGACTCCCAGAGCGCGTGGGATGGGGCAAGCGTCTGGATTGATCAAGAAGAAGTGGCGATCAATCGGAAAGGAATGTCAATGATGGCGTCATAGTCTTCGCCTGCTTCGAGCATGTCTTCATCCTCTTCTTCATAATACCAATCGACACTCGCCGCAGGTGCCGCCTTTTCAATGCGCTTGAAGAGATCCATCAGGCATTTACTGCTGCTGGTGTTGAAGTATTCTAATTTGACAGAAATGCAAATTGCTTGGTCGTCTGCTTGAATGCTATGTTCAACCCAGTCCAGCAATGGTTTGTAAAACTCAATTGAGTTTTCCGGTATGGAACGTCCCGAAAGTGACATGCTTATGGGGTCTGTCGAAAACTTGACTTCGGGAGTCTTCGCTGTTCCTTCCAACAAAATGTCTGTCATTTTAGTGCCAATTTGGTGATGAATATAACATTCTTTTGGTTGCTATTGCAATTTATGAATTCAACAAACATTTGCCCCAAGCTCTTTCGAATCATTTCGTTTAAGCCAACTCCTCCGCCTCCATGCTCGCTGCGTTCTTGATGTGCAATTTTGTTGCGTTGTATGGTTCGCAGTTGATCGGCATCTATGGCATTGAGCTCTAAAAGTGTCTGTTGCAAGTATTTTTCTTGTGCGGGCGAAACGGAATTTTCTGTTCGAATCCACCAATGGGATTTATCGTTCGAAACAATTTCAAACGACACATCCTCCTTGGGAGCTTTTGCATGATGGTGCAGGTTCTGAAGCAGCTCAATGGCCACCCTTAGAATCCTTTTTTTATTCAATGCCCCTGCGTTCAGTTGACTCAGTCGCTGCTCCATCCATTCCAAAATAAATGCAGTCGAGGTTTCTTCAATCGCACCTCGCCATCGAAACTCCAATCCGTTTTCATGGGAGGCTTCGGAATGAAAAGCCGCTCTCAAAGGCCGCAAACCAATTTCAGAGGCATTTACCATTGACATAGTTCAAAGTAACAGGATAGAAACGAACTTAGCGGACCTTCACCTTAGGAGTAATGAGTAAAAACTTGTGGAAAAGCGATCCCAATTGGTTCGAGCCTTGGTTCAATGCTCCGGAATACCATCTTTTGTATGGCCATCGCTCTGAGCTTGAGGCCATTGCTTTTGTCGAAGAATTGGCAGGCCATCATGCGCTACCAGCAGGCGATCAGCGCATTCTAGACATCGGATGTGGAGCCGGAAGGCATGCGGCAGCCATGGCTTCGATCGGGCATACGGTTGTTGGTATGGACTTAAGTGCAAATAGCATCGCCCAGGCGAGCGCTATGCATGTCTCAAAGGAATTGCGCTTGGAATTCGTTCAAGGTGACATGCGAAACATTGCATCGCAGTTTGCGCCGGATGAGTTTGAGGCTGTCACCATGTTGTTTACGAGTTTTGGCTACTTCGATAAGGAAGGGGAGCACGAGCAAACGTTACGAGGGGTTCGAAGGGTGTTGAAGCCTCAGGGTGCATTCGTCCTTGATTTTTTAAACCTGCATCAAGTAAAAAAAGCGTTGGTTCCATTCGAGCGTGTCACGAAAGGAGGAGTTGAGTTTGAATTGTACCGTCGAATTGCTGATGGTTGGATTGAAAAATCCATCCAGTTCAATGATACGCAAGGCACCCGACAGCATTATGTTGAACGTGTCAAGGCACTTTCACCGGAGAACCTTCAGACGATGCTTGAAGCGGTCGGCTTCCGGTTTTTCCAAATCTTTGGAAATTATAAGTTACATCCGTTGGTGAAGAGTAGCCCTCGCTGTATTATTGTCGCCCGATAAGTGCCATGTGGATTGCTAGCCTCATATTATTTTTGATTGCCATTGCCGGAGCATTTGTCTATGACCGGTTTGGGTCGCTCCTCCGCAGCCAGCTGAACCTGATCTTGGCGTTTGGAGGCGCTTTTTTGATTGGAATCATCTTCAACC
>JADHRK010000045.1 GCA_016777435.1 Flavobacteriales bacterium | reverse complement strand
TAACTACAGCGGAGGGAGGAGCGCTAACTTTTGCTTTGCCATCTCATTTTGACTCCGATGAAATGATCCATTGGTTTCGAACCATGGCTTTGCATGGACAGTCCAAGAGTGCCCTGGAAAAAACCACTTCAGGCCAATGGACTTATGACGTTGTCCACGCCGGCTACAAATGCAACATGACCGATATCCAGGCGGCACTGGGCAGAGCACAACTGAAAAAATACCCCGACCAACTTCGGAAACGAAAAGAATATGCAATGGCGTATCATGAGGCTTTCGAGAGAAACCCTTGGTATATCGCGCCGAACTTCAGCGATGCAAAGCGTGAATCGTCCTACCACCTCTTTACCATGCGCATTGCAGGATTCAAGCGATCGCAACGGGATGATTTGATGGCACACCTGAAAGAAAACGGCATTGCAAGCAATGTCCATTTCATGCCTCTTCCCCTCCTAACATTGCACCAAAATCGCGGGGAAGACATCGCTGATTATCCCCACAGTGCAACAGCCTTTGAAGGGTTAATCAGTTTGCCCCTGCATCTGGACATGGACTTCGACGACATTCTTTACATCCACGCAACATGCGCGGCATACATCGACAAGGCGCTGCAACATGGCTAAACGTGTATTCGACGTATTCAGCTCGCTGCTGGCGCTTATCGTTCTTTCGCCCCTGCTCTTCACCATTGGTGTCATTGTTCGCAGAGAAAGCGAAGGCGGTGCTTTTTTTCGTCAAATCCGGGTAGGAAAAAACGGGAAACCTTTTGCGCTTTTGAAATTTCGTTCTATGCATGTGGATGCTTCAGGGCCTTTGATCACAGTCGGTGAAAAAGACGCAAGAATCACCACCGCTGGGCAATGGCTGCGCCGCACTAAGTTGGACGAATTGCCCCAGCTTTGGAATGTATTGAAAGGAGATATGAGCATTGTGGGTCCTCGACCTGAAGTCCCAAAGTATGTGGAGCTCTATGATGAAGACATGCTCCCTGCATTGGATGTTCGACCCGGGTTAACCGATCCCGCGAGCATCGATGCATTCGATGAAGGAGAGGAACTTGCTTCATCCGATGAGCCTGAAGCGCACTACCAAAATGTGATTCTCCCGCGCAAAGTGCGGGCGCAGGTGGCCTACGCGCGTCGGTCCAATTTATTCTCGGATGGGAGGGTAATCGCCCGAACGCTGCTCCGAATTCTCAAACGCTGAGAGAAGAGGCTCGAAGAGGGAAAGAAACCGATTCGATCGTTCTTCCCCGCTCGACTCCCGGGCGGCAAACGCCACATTCCGAACGAGCCGTTGAATGATTTCCATGGGGTGCGAAGGACGCCAGTGCTGCACCGATTCGCCTTCTCCCACCCCCAACAAAAACTCTGAAACCTCATCAACTCCGATGACCGAACCTTGGCTATACGGATTGATATAAAACAGTATTCCCGATTGCCCCTTAGTCACTTCCGGTTCATTAACATGGGCCACATCGCAGTATGCCAAGATGAAGTGGTTGGGCAAATTCACCCCTCGGAGCGGTATATCAAGGGCACGCGCCACTGCCAGATACAGCACACCCAGACCGATAGGGTTCCCCTTCTTCTGTTGCAAGACACCACTTGGCAATGCTTCCATCGGCACGTGCGGCAGGCGTCGAGCGCTCTCCATCGAACGCAAACTGAAAAAGACATGGTTGAGAATGCGCACTTGTTCCAGCGCTGTTTGCTCCTCATTCATCTCCAACCAAATTTCCTTCCTCAACGCTTCAAACCGCTCCATGGATTCCGCCACATTCCATGTGGGGTCCAATGCAGAATGCACCAATTGGACGCCCTGCCACAAATCCGCTCCCCCGAGATCCATCCAATCCGCCAAGGCCTCTTTCACATCCGTTTGCTGCAGTCCTTCCTTGAGCAACGCGAGCCGTCCTTTGATGAGCCCGTCCTCTTGCTGAGTGGATTCAGCTGACTCTACGAATGGCAGAACTTCTTTTCCTTTGGAAAGAAGGCGCTCGCGAACATGTGTATATACGGTTTCATCAGGATCATCCATCAGAGCCAACAACGCGTGAATTTCAGAAATGCTCATATCAATCTGCTCATCGGAGGTGTGATTTCCGCTCCTTGGGTCCCAAATCTAGTCGCTGAACTTCCTGCTATTCGACGTTCAAAAATCACTTTTCCAATTGCCTCTGTGGAATGCATGGAGATGAATTTCCGTATCTTTAAGAAGTGAGCATGGCCAAAAACAACTTTATGGCGCGTTGGAATCCAGCCGTTCTTGACCAGAACCGCTTGTTTTACGCAATTTGGTCCACGATGCTGTTCTTGATTCTCATCTGGGGAGTATTCTGGATCAACGAAGTGTACGCACTCAATTTGCGACGATTTGGAAACCACCCTGGCAAATGGCAAGACTGGTCCGGGCTCTTCACATTCCCTTTTTTGCATGGGGACCTCGAGCATCTGTGGAACAATACTGCCACATTTTTCACGCTCAATGGAATGCTATTCTACTTCTACCGATCCATTGCATTGCGAGTTTGGGCATTGCTCTTTGTGAGCTCAGGGCTGGGCCTATGGCTCTTCGCATCAGGCGGGAATCACATCGGTGCAAGCGGTCTTATCTACGCGCTGGCAGCCTTTCTCTTCGTTTCAGGCGTCATCCGAGATTCCAAATTGCTCCTGCGCATTTCACTTGTGGTTGCATTTCTCTACGGAGGAATGGTGTGGTGGATGCTTCCCGTCGATGGCCATATTTCGTGGGAAGGTCACCTATCAGGCGCCATCAGCGGTTTGATCATAGCACTGCTCTTTCGAAACTCAGGTCCCTTGCCCGATTTGCCCATTTTTGGTGAAGACGACCCCACCGAACCCATACCAGAGTGGTGGGCATTGGCTCACCCCGATCATCCGGATGTCCTGGCCATGCGCAAAGCCGAGGAAAACTCAGGAAACCTGAGCACGCATGCCACTTCAGGAGATTCTCCACGAGTGGTTTACCACATCCGGAAAAAAGACGAATAGCCCCGCAAATTCGGGGAGCGTGAAGCGAGAGGTTAGGCGTTCAACATCACAGGCATCACCAGCATCAGCACATCTTCCCCGGCTTCCTCCGGCTCTGAAGGCTTGATGATTCCGGCGCGGTTTGGCGCGGACATTTCGAGGGACACTTCGGCGCTGGAAAGGTTGTTTAGCATATCCATTAAGAACCTGCTATTGAAACCGATTTCCATGTCTTCCCCGGAATAGCTGCAATTCAACCGCTCATTGGCCTCATTCGCAAAATCCAAATCTTCGGCACTCACGTGCAACTCGCTTCCTGCAAGTTTCAAACGAACCTGGTGGGTTGTTTTGTTCGCGAAAATGGAAACGCGACGAATGGCTTGAAGAAAGCTTTGCCGATTGATGACCATGCGATTGGGGTTCTCTTTCGGAATCACCGCTTCATAATTGGGGTATTTTCCTTCAATCAAACGGCAGACAATTGTGACGTCCTCGAACTCAAAACGCGCATTGGAATCGGTGTAAGTCATTGTCACCTTTTCCGCATGCGAGGCCGCATTTTTCAGGAGATTCAATGGCTTTTTTGGAACAATAAATTGAGCTCCGGCAGACGCCTGAACGTCGGTACGAGCATACCGCACCAAGCGATGCGCATCCGTCGCCACGAATCTCACACTGTCCGGCTAAAATTCGAAATAAATGCCCGACATAACAGGGCGTAAATCATCATTTCCTGCCGCAAAGAGTGTACGATTGATCGCCGTGATTAAGGTGTTTGCCTCCACGCTCATTGCAGCACCATCGTCCAATGCTGGTGCTTGTGGGAATTCGTCACCGTTCGCTCCAGTCAATTTGTACTTGCCCGCATCACTTGTCAATTCAATCGCCATAGTGGCAGTGTCTACTTTGAATGTCAAGGGAATATCTGGAAATGCCTTGAGAATGTCGAGCAACATTTTGGCAGGCACCGCAATCGACCCCGTGTCTTCGGTTTTCACTTCCAATTTCGTAGTCATCGTAGTCTCGAGATCACTTGCGGAAATCACCGCAACCCCCGGACCCAACTGAAAGAGGAAATTATCCAATATGGGCAGCGTATTGCTGCTATTCAACACTCCGCTCAGGGAAGACAAGTGGCGCAGCAATTGACTGCTTGATACGATAAAATGCATGGATTCTATTTGTCCCTCAAAGATGCTCCAACATCTCCTTTACTGGTAACATCTGTTCTTGATTATTTTTCCACACTTGATGAACCGATTTTGGTAGTTCTTCAACAAAAACAGCTAAATTGGGTCCATGAAAACCGCCACCTTCAACGCTATTTTGGCCATTGCTTTCGCATTTATGACTTCGAACGGATTCGGACAATCGGAAGCGATTCAGCCAAACTTTCTTGACGTCCATATCGATCAAAGCACTTCGCGCGCCGAATTGTCTCAAATCCAACAGGAAATGCAAGCGTATAATATTGGGTTTCGTTACGACCTCATCGAATGGAATGAAGGCCAACTCCAGAGCATCCGTTTTGCAGTGCGTCTGCCGGATGGAACCATGCGGCGGAATGTATACGAAGCAATGGACGCAGAAACAGACATCTGGATTCGGCTCGAAGGCAGCGGAGAAGAGCGCATTTTCTGCGCCGGCTCAGCTTGCGGCGAGTGATAAATCACCGTCGCCCACAGCGGCAATCACAAACTAGCCACCGCGGCTAACACTTGATCTACGGCTATACCTGTGCCGCATTGAAAATGACCCAAGGGACAAGCGTTTTTGCCATGCATTCCACAGGGCCTGCAGACAAGCGCCTCGGTTTTCTCAACGACAACGGAAAGGCGGGATAGCGGACCGAAGCCAAATGATGGCACGGTGGAACAGAAAATTGCCACCGTTGGAGCGTTGACGGCGCTTGCCATGTGCATGGGACCGCTATCATTGGTGACCACCCACCGCGCAGCCTGCATCAAACCCGCAGATTCGAGCAAGGACAAATCGGTTCGAATTTCCAAACGATTGTGGCTGCTTTGGCGCGCAATTTCGCGCAACTCCTCCCCGTCTGCGGGACCACCCATCAAAACAATCCGCCGATTAGGCGATTGAATTGCTTCAGCATCCAACCAGGCAATCCAACGGTCCAAGGGCCATTTCTTGGTCGCCCATTGACTCGCGGGAGCGGCAATTCCGTACTCCCCTTCTTCCCTGCTCATATCAACATTATCGGTGGGATACAATTTGGGGTTTCGTGGAGTATCCGATTCGACCCAAGGAGCAAGCAATCGGTGGTTGCGTTCAATTTCATGTTCGCCATTGCCCCATGAGTGCTCTTCTGAATGGGCAAACAACCACGACATTGGATGCGATGAAAAACCCGAACACGTTTGAGCGCCAGCAAGCAACGCCAAAATCCCGGAGGAAGCATGCCGGTGTGGTGTTACCAAGACGTCGAAACCAATGCCCCTGAGCTCAAAGCCCAGCGCCATAAGGTTTCGGTAACGTACGATAGGATTTTTCGCCTTCTTCCACACGTGCAGTCCTTGCAAAAAGGGATGGCCTTGAAACAAGCTTTTGTTTCCTGAACGCACCACCAAATGCAAGTGGTCCTTCGGATGGGCCGCATGCCACGATTCGATCATGGCGGTAGCCAAAATAGCGTCGCCAATGAAGGCGGTCTGAACGAAAAGTATGTTGCGGGGCTTTCCCATGCCGCGAAGATACGTGGTGTTCCCTGTGCGCCGTAAATTGCGGCATGAGCCGATGGATTGGAATTGATTTTGGAGTCGTGCGCACTGGACTCGCGTTCACAGATGCCGCAAGGCTCATGGCATTTCCCGATCAAACGGTTCCGACAAATACTTTGATCTCCAGGTTGGAAAACCTAGTGAATGCGGAGCCATGCGCCGGGTTTGTGCTCGGGCTGCCCAATGCTTGGGCGATGAATAAACAGGGGGCTGCCACGCACAGCACCGGTCCTATTCTGGAATTCCAGCAGCAACTTCGGGAAAAATGGCCCGGACTACCCGTGCATTTGGTCGATGAGACGAATACAAGCAACGAGGCGGTTCAAGCCTCCATTGCCGGCGGGATGAAAAAGAAGAGGCGCAGGGAAAAAGGGTCGCTCGATGCGGTTGCCGCTGCGCTCATTCTGCAGCGATTCTTAACCCAAAAAGGGCCTGAACACCTGGGCTGAATCAGTCCTTGCTCGACTGAAAAACCTCAATTTCAGCCTTGGCTTTGACGAGGTTACTGAACGTTCCTTGGTACCGGGTAGCGCGTACAATGTGATTATCGATCCAATGGTAATTGCCTCCACGTGGTTTTCCCATCAACAAGCCGTGGTACAAGAAACCGTGCTTGTCCAACCACGCCTCAGTCACCGCACGATGTTCCTCAGTCCGTGAAGTGAAAAACGTAATGAGGTGTCCCTCTGCGTGCCATTGATTTAGCGTCTCCAGCGCGTCTGGAAACGGCTCGCAAGTCGCCATCCGCTCCGGCTCCTCATTGGGGACATCATCCGTGATGGTCCCATCAATGTCAATCATGTAATTCTTGATTTCGGATGGAAGCTGGGGAGAGGCTTCGAGGCCCGCCTCGTCTTTTACCGCTTCCAATTTTACGTTTGACTCGTTTGGTCGTCCCATGGAAGCTGATGGCTTGTCGTTCATGGCTCAAAAATAGTCCTGCCTCCCGACTCTCGCAATCTTTCTCCGGCTCACCGAAAGACCATAAATTGAGGTTCATCCACTTCTTCGAGGCCTTCAAGCCATTTTTTAGCAAAATCAGACCAATTTCCGATGGCACTGCAAAGCGCCATCGCACTGAGCACACGCTCCTGAGGCGTACCACCTGGGCTGATCCACTGATCGAAGATCGCTGAGATGTTTGCGGCTTCCTCATGCTGCTGCTGCTTGATGATTTTTCGCCATTTCTTCTTCACCCCATTCAGTTCCTTCTCCATTTTTGCCAAGGTGGCGCGAGTGGTGGGCAATGCAGACTCGTGAATGCCTTTTGCATGATTATCCAATGCCTCGGACCAACGATCAAATGAGGGTTGAATATCCCCATGTAGCTGCAAAATTTGATCCGCCCATTCATTGACAGCTTCTTCCCCTCGCCATCCCGTCATGGTTGGGTTCCAGTTTACTTTCTCACAAACTTGCGAAGCCTCAGCGTTCAAAATCAACGCACCGTCCCGGACCAACAATGCAGGTTGTTGCACCTCGTGATGCTCAAAGGCCTCGGCCAGCAACAACCAGTAGCTGACTTCCGCTGGACCGCCGACAAACGCTACGCTTTCGAGTAAATATTCTTGGTAAAGTGGACGCAGCGCCACATTCGGCGAATGCTGTTCGGGTCTTAGTGCTTGCCATGCAGCTGCACCATGTGTTTCCTGCCAACGATCAGCACGTTGCCGAGACCCCTTGTCTGTTAGAACAAATAAGTTGTTGTGCCGAGGTTGGATTTGAGGCGCTCCAAACAAGCTTTCGAATTTCAATGAAGCCTCCTTCACGAATGGGGCGACTCCTTGGCCTTGCCATTCGGCACGCCAGAGGTGCATCGCCATGGATTTTAATTCCGCATCATTCCCGTCAATGACCAAAACGTCCAGATCTCCGAACCATTCAACCACCCATTTTCGAATGCGGTCCGCAAGGGGCATGGGACCGGAATGCCATTCTGCATTGTCTATTTTGTTTGCATCCGCCCAATTGTGCCATGAGCGCTCGGCATCTGCCGTCCAGACCAACTCGCCCACAGGACCGCTTTTTTCAACGCCTTCTGGGCTCCATTCGAAGGATTGCCCGCCGGGGCCATGTGTCGCCTTGATTTCCTCAAAATCGTGGTCTTCGGAAGCCAACCAAAAAACAGCAACCGCCGTTTGCCCATCCGCTGTGATTCGTCGCGCCCAGCGAATGGCAGAAAGAATTTTGTAATGGAAATACGCCGGTCCACCCCCTGCTTGCAATTGGTGTCCCGCAGTTACCACGTGCGCCCCTTGTTGGAACGCCTTTAGGGCTGCGGGCATGGGTGCACTGCCTCGATTGTATTGCTGACGCAGGACCTCCGCAATCTTTTTCCGACGATCGAGATCCACCCGGAAAGGGGACTTTAAACGGGCTTGAATGCCTTTCCAATTGCCGCCCCACTTCCAAAGTTGCCGATAAGATTCCGAGTTCCTCGTCCATTCCGCAGCCGGGGATTGTTTTTTCAATGCATCCGATTGCGCATAATGAGCGGTAGAAAATCTCATGGAGAATGCAGAGCAGCTATTAACGGATCAAAGACAAGGATCCTGATTTTGAAAAGACCTTGCCGGTCGGATCAACAAGATCCAGTTTCCAAACGTAAGAACCGGATTCATAGGGCTTGCCCTGTTGATTATTTCCGTCCCAACTGACGTCGTTGTTGGATCCTGAAAATATCATTTCACCCCAACGGGAATACACCTGAAACGAGCGAATCGAGACATTTTCACATACCGGCAGAAAAACATCGTTGTCGCCATCGCCATTGGGTGTGAAGGCGCTCGGCACAAACCAAGAAGGCGCTGCTTCTAAGTCCGCTAGAGAAACTCCTGGCTTCGCATTGGGACCGCGATCGGGCACTGCCTCATCAGAACCGATAGCAGCCGCTGGGCTCAGCGAAATGCCATCCACAAAGCAATACACCTTCGAAGGACTTGCCCCTTGCTCAACTGTTACGTTGCCAGGTTCATTTCCAAACAAACCCCAAGCGAAATGTGTCCAGGGATCTTGGGCAATAAAATTGAATGAAATTTGCTGCCATTCCCGGTTGTAAAAAACCTGAGAAAAAACAAATTGAGGAGGGAGGTCAATGCATGCTTCCCCCAGTTGTTGCAGCGGGCCTTCCGAAAACCGCATCCCCATGCCACTCAACCCCAACCCCGCGTTCGAAAACTCCGTAATCTCGCCATTGGTCATCTGGAACGTGATCAAGTACCGTTGGCCCACAGTGAGCGCATCACTGAAGGAGCCACTGATGTACTGGCGGCGGCCTTCATTCATCAGATCATACGGCGAAAAACCGGCAATGGCCATTCCTTGGTACGGTGAAACGAGGGCAATTGGCGTTTCAGGTAAATCCCCGGCATCGGATCCCAGAACATGGAACAAATCGGGGGCACTTGTCACTGTACCAATGTTCAGCCAATGCGTCGACAGCTCAATGGCTCCAGGCTGGGATGGGTATCCAGTGACTTGTTCGAAGCCACCGTTCAACACCGTCTGTCCAACACCGAGGGTCGTTGCCATCAAAAAACTGACTCCAATAAGGGAGTTCAAAAAAGACGTTGATTTGCGCATTGCCTTCACAAGATAGGGGTTTCAAAATGAATCATCGGTATGACCCGGAGTTCGTCCGGGATATTCTAAAGACGTTGATCCCTATCCCAACCCAACGATTTTGAATGCTCTTCGGCATGATTTGCACGACACCGTGGGCAGCCAAGCGCCAGTTATTGGAGTCACCGAGGACCTTGCCGAATTTAAAGCTGGCCAACGGCATCAACCGCCAAGCCTCCAGCGATCGCTTGTGCCATGGAACTCGATCGAGCTCTGGTACTTCGATTTCCAATCGATGGCTTGCTTGGCTATTGACCATGCCGCCCGCGTGAATTTGCAGCCTCCACCCCAAGCGGTGGCTAAAATCAAAACCCAATTCAAAGCTTGCCGCGATCACAGTATTCCGACGGACTTCCATTGCGATCGTATCCGTTTCGATCCCATTGGAGTATCTTTTGTAGGTAACGGCAGACCACGCTTCATCCTGCGCTGCTGGAATGAATCCGATCACGGAATCTGGAAATTGTGCCACATTCGCTCCTCCCAATTGCAGTGCTAAAACCTGCATTTGACCGCCAAAAATGGCCTCCCAGCCGCGTTGCTTTAAAATTGGTGAACGCAGGGGGGTCCATCCCTGTCGCAGCGAAAGTGCATGGGACCAATCATACTGCCCCGTCCATTGATCCCAACGAGGCCCTTCCAACGGTCCTTTGCCCATCCCAACGAATGAGGCAACCTGCCATAGCACGGGTTCCTTTTGAATGTCATTCCTTGAAAACATCGGGCGCAAAGCCAGCCCTTGACGTCCGGTTTTCGGTGATCGAATCAGGGAATCGAATTGAACCTGAGCATCGACAAATACCACCCTACCATCGACACGAATAGAATCGTACCGGGCGTCCGGTGCTGCTTGGGCAACTTTGATTGGACCAAACGAGGCAGCGCAAACGAGCAATGCGGCTCCGAATAGATTCGAAAATAGAGTTTGAACGCGGCTTCGGTGGTGCTGTAAAATATCCCGACCCATTGTCGGCGCAAATTAGTCCTTGACCTTCACAACAGCAGGAAGCACCCAAGTTTCTTCTTCTGGGGCCTGCAAAGACCTTAATCCGGAATCATATGCCGCCGTTCTCGCAGGCAACGCATCGATCTGATGCATTGGCGACCGCTTTTCTTTCAGATTTGCTTCGACTTGAATTGAAAAATCATTCCCTTCCGAAGAGGGTTCGGACACAACAGTAGGATTTGGTTCCAAATTCGAAGGCTCAAAAGTCTCCATGCTTTCAGCGGTGGTGCTCATTGGTTGGCTCACGTCTTCTTTTTGCGGAACAGACTCAGTTTTATCTGTTGCCGTGATTGCTGTGCTTGGGACGATTGCTCTGCTGCCATCGGTGGAGTTTTCCGCGGCATTTTTCGGGTCACCGGCGACATGAGCGCCGATGAAAACGCCAACACAAATGACAACTGCAGCCCCCATCGCCTGAATTTGGCGCTTTCGTTTGCGCATTTTGTTCATCCGCTGAAAGAGAGCGTCTTCTGCGTCTGCGGGAGGCTGCACGGTCTCATTGGCAAACATGCCCGTCACATACTGATCAAATTGCTCTGTACTCATCCTTTCTTTTTCGCTATTCGCGCCATGTTTAACAACGTCACCTGCAGCGCTTTGCGCGCCCGGCTCAATTGGCTCTTGGAAGTATTCACATCGATCCCAAGCGTTTCCGCGATTTCTTTGTGCTTAAATCCGTCTATGACATACAATTTAAAAACCCTTGCATACCCCTTTGGCAGGGCATTGATGGCTTTTTCTATTTCTTCTTTGTTGTATTCTGATTCATTAAACGCTTCCAAGTCCTGAGGGGTTGCATAGACCTCATCAATATCAAGATGATGCGTATGCTTTTTCTGTCGTCGGTAATGCGTAATGGCCGTATTGACGACAATCCTCCGCAACCATCCTTCAAAGCTGTTGTTCTCGCTAAACGATTTCAAATAACGAAAAACCTTCACCCAGGCATCTTGCGCAATGTCCTCGGCATCGTGCCGGCTATTTGAATAGCGAATGGCCACACCAAACATCATGGGACTGTAGCGACGATAGAGTTCACGCTCCGATTGAGCATGTCCTTTCTTGCACCGTTCAATTAAATCTACATCTTCCGAATTCATCCCCTTGAAGCTTCATTGGAATAACCCACATGTGCCCGGAAGGGTTGCTTTTGTGCAGCTGCTTTCAGAGTCAATTCCTTCATTCGAATGACGCACGATCCAAATCAAGCCATTGCATCGCAGCATTGCAGAACAAGTTTTCCAGTTCCTTGTCCTCAAGCCCCATGTCGAGCATGTACGCCCCAAGTTCGAGATCCCCCAACGGAAAAGGATAATCTGAACCCATACAGATTTTCTCAGAGCCTTGAAGTGCAAGCACATACCGCAATAAATCTGCGTCGTGTGTGATGCTGTCAATCCAAAATTTGCCAAGGTACTCACGGGGATTGATCGGGTTGTCAATGGCCACCAAATCTGGGCGGCAATTGAACCCATGTTCGAAACGGCCTAGCGTGGTTAAAAACGAACCTCCCGCGTGGCTAAACATGACCCT